>JBKQNN010000136.1:0-12292 GCA_052145975.1 Rhodomicrobium sp.
GGTTCGCAAAGGCTGCGCCGATTCGCCTGTCTCACGCAGCACACACCGTTCCGCTACGCTTCACGGCGCGCGCCGCGTGAGACAGCCTCTGCAAACCGCGCTAGAACGGTACAGGGGAGATTCCCCCATTATGTTGGCGCCCATCGGGTTTTACCCGGCCATTATGTCAGTAATCGCGGTAGGTCATGGTGAAATTCGACTACGATTTGTTCGTTATCGGCGGGGGCTCGGGCGGTGTGCGCGCCGCGCGGCTGGCCGCGGGCCTTGGGCTTCGCACCGCGATCGCCGAGGAGTATCGCTTCGGGGGCACCTGCGTCATCCGCGGCTGCATCCCCAAGAAGCTCCTCGTCTATGCGAGCGAGCTTGGCCATGCGATTGACGACGCTCGCGGCTTTGGCTGGACCACGGGGGAAAAGCACTTCGATTGGAAGACCCTGATCGCGAATAAAGACGGCGAGATCGAACGCCTCAGCAAGCTCTACTCCAGCGGTGTCGAGAAGGCTGGCGGAACGGTTTTCCAGACCCGCGGCGAGGTGGTTGGGCCTCACGAAGTCAAACTTGTAAGCGAAGACCGCACCATCAGCGCGGAGCGCATTCTGATCGCCACGGGCGCCCACCCCTTCATCCCGGAGATACCTGGCCGCGAGCTTGCCATCACATCCAATGAGGCGTTTCACCTCGAGGCGCTGCCGGAAAAGATCGTGATCGTGGGCGCAGGCTACATCGCCATCGAGTTCGCCTGCATCTTCCATGGGCTCGGCGCCGAGGTCGAGCTTTTGTATCGCGGAAGCGAAATCCTGCGCGGCTTCGATTACGATCTACGGCACGCGCTGGCGGAGATCATGACCGCCCAGGGCATCAAGATCACCTACAACACAGAACCAGCCGCCATCGAGAGAGCCAGTATCGGCCTCACCGTCGTCACCACGCGCGATACCCGCATCGCCTGCGGCGCCGTCATGTTCGCCACCGGCAGGCGGCCAAACACCGTGGGCCTTGGGCTGCAAACGCTCGGCGTAAAATGCGGCTGGAACGGGCGCGTCATGGTCGACGACTGGTATCGCAGCTCCGTGCCCAGCATCTATGCCGTGGGCGATGTTACGGACCGCGTGAACCTAACGCCGGTTGCGATCCGCGACGGCGTCGCCTTCATCGAGGCGAACTATAAGAACAACCCGAAGCCCGTCGATCTTGCCTATCTGCCGACTGCCGTGTTTTCGCAGCCAGAGATCGGGACGGTGGGCTACACCGAAGAGCACGCCCGCGAGATGTTTCGCGCGGTGGACATTTATAAGTCGAGCTTCCGGCCGCTCAAGAACACGCTTTCGGGCCGCCCGGAGCGTATGCTGATGAAGCTCGTGGTGGACGCAGAGACGGACAAGGTTGTGGGCGCACATATACTGGGGCCCGATGCTGCGGAGATGGCGCAGCTGCTCGCGATTTCCCTGAAACTTGGCGCCCGCAAGGCAGACTTCGACGCAACCATCGCGCTGCACCCGACGGCGTCGGAGGAACTCGTCACCATGCGCGAGAAGTGGCAGCAGCAGGTTTAGAGCCCCGCTTTCGATAGAATCGAAAACGGGGCTCTAAGTCTTTGTCTAGCCGTGCGTCTTAGCGGAAAAACCGCTCATAGCAGATTCGGTTGATTGATTTACCCTGCGGCGTCATCCCGGAAATGCCGGAGGCATTATCAGGGATCGTTGCGAACGCCGACGCCTGTTACGATCCCGGATACCGCCTTCGGCGGTTCCGGGATGACAAGAAAGGACGGCGGCGCGCGCGGGATGACGGGCGCGCAAGCATTCAAGCGGGTTTGGTATTAGTCAGCCCGCAAGTTGCTCGCGGAGCTCTTTCCGGTGCGGCGATCTTCCTCGATGTCGAAGGTAACCTTCTGGCCTTCTGCGAGGCTGCGTATTCCGGCGCGTTCAAGCGCGGTTGCATGCACAAACACGTCCTTGCCGCCGTTATCCGGTTGAATAAAGCCGAAGCCTTTTTGGCTGTTGTAGAACTTCACGGTGCCCGTAGTCATGGAGCTTCCTTTTCGTACCTGGGTGCAATGAGCTGGCTGCTTTATCGCTGCCTCCGCCCGTTTCGTCGACTTTTGGAGAGATTTCGGAGTGCGCCCGGCTACGCCAAGGTCAAACAGCCTAGTTTTCTGGCCAAATTCGATACCCTTATATAACCCAGACGGGGTCCGATAACAAGGCTATCGGCGTAAGACGCCGCAAGTCCGCACGCACCCGCGCCCGGATGCGCGGTCCCCGGCGACGCCCATGCGAGTTCGCGGAAGCTTCAAGTCCGCTTGCGGATAGCATCTTCCAAACGCCGCCGCACAATGCGGAATGTGTCGCGAACCGCTATCTGCATCGCATCGTGCCGCATGCCCGGACCAGGATCGTGATTGACGTTGATGTCGGGGGCGCCTTCAACCGTAAGCCGGACGCGAAGCCGGTACGGATCGCCTGTGAAATGCTTGGCCCGCGGCGGGACGAGAACGATCGTCGATGACGTTATGCTGGCGCCGGCATCGCCAAGATTCTCCATTTCGCTGCGAATGAAGCTTTCAATCGCATCGGAATGCCCGACGCCTTCGAAGGAGATGTGGATCGCGGGATGCATTATATAGCCTTGTGGTTGGCGGAGCGTCCTGCGCACCGTGTTTCTAGGTGACCGTCCGTCCGGCGGGCGGAAAGCAGCCGGCTGCGAGGCGATGCAATTCTTCCCGTTTCGGGATCGCCGTGCCGGCCACGGTGCGTGCTAACATGGGTTGTGCCGGCCCAGACTTAAACTGAGGTTCTTTTGCACCAGCAGGCGTCAGGCCTTTTTTGCGGGCATGTTCCGGCCGGCGCTGAGATATGCTTGACCGCGCTCAAGTCTTGCGGACGCGTTTCGCGTTACCCATGTTATATTGTACCTGGGCTGGCCGATGAAACGCGCTATCGTTGTTCCGGCTCGCTCATGTTCGACGGCCGCGGAGCATTTCGTCTGCGGCGAGCCGGTTGGTTCCCGGAAAGCTCTGCAACATCTTCTTGCCGGTCAGGGTCCGGGCAAGAGCAACAAAGGCAGCAAAAATGACCGCATCCCGATCGAAAGCCGAGGAACGTTACGCAGAAATTCAAAAGCGTGAGCGCGGTATCAGGCAGGAGCTCGATAACGCAACGCGGCTCCGATTGGAAAAGACTGCCAGGCTGCGGCAGCTGCGCCTGGCTAAGGAAGCGGAAGAGGCGGCCGGGAAACAGGCTGCCAAAGACATCAAGGCTGCCGGCAAAGGCGCTTTTAAGAAGGCCCGCCCCAGCGCAACGTGATCCTCGCACCGAAGGTGCAGGCGCGTTAGCGATGGCCTCCGGATTCCACCTGCATTAGTTGTCCATCATTTGAGACCGGCACAGTGCGGCCCAGGGTAGCCGGGTGTCGCCACGCCTGCGCATCGCCGTCAGGATACTAGTACGCCCCGCGGGAAATCCTGACCCGTTTGCGGCTGGCGCTTCCAGGATTTCCCGCGGATCAGGCGTACTAGCAACTTATTGAATCTAGTGCAGCTTACCGGCAGGAAGTTCGCTTGCGAGCGTGCGGCAAATGGTGTGCGAACTTCCGGCCGGCTGCACTGGCGCGCATTGCAAATACCGCTGGCCCTGCTTTCACCGGAAATGAAAGCTACATGGGTCCACTAACAACCTGATATCCGGCGGTGCGCAAGCAAATGTTGCGAGACTTTATGAGGGGTGCGCTTTACGCGGTGGTTGCCACGCTGATCGCGATCGCCGCGCTGTTCTGGTACAGCCTTGGCATGCCGGGCAGATCCTATAATGGCCCGCTGCCGCAAGTTACAACTGAGGAAACCGAACTCGCCGCGCGGCTGAAGCAGCACATCGCCGCCATTGCAAGCGAGCCGCACAACATCGATCATTACCCCAATCTCGAAAAAGCGGCGCAATACATCGAGCAAACGCTGACGGCGGAGGGCTATCGCTCCGTCTCGCAGCCTTACGAGGTGGCGGAGACTATCGTCCGCAATCTGGAAGCCACCATCGAGCCATCGGATACCGGACCGGGGACAAAAACCGTCGTGATCGGCGCGCACTACGATTCCATCGCCGATGCACCGGGCGCCAACGACAATGCCTCCGGCACCGCGGCTGTCCTCGAACTTGCCCGCCTCCTGAAAGACTTACGCCCCGAGCACACGCGGCTCCGGCTGGTGCTGTTCGTGAATGAGGAGCCGCCCTACTTTCAGACCGGAGACATGGGCAGCTTCCGTTATGCCGCGCTGCTCGCTGAGCGCAAAGAGACCGTCGCGGCGATGATCTCCCTCGAAACCATCGGCTATTTCTCGGACGCGCCGGGCAGCCAGCACTATCCGTCGCCTTTCGGCGCGGTTTTCCCGAACAAAGCGAACTTCGTTGCCTTTGTCGGGATGCCAGGGTCGCGCCCCCTGGTAGCAGAAGCGATGGCCTCGTTCCGCCGGCATACGGAATTCCCGTCGATAGGCGGCATCGCGCCCGGTTTCATTGCCGGCATCGATTGGTCCGATCATTGGTCGTTCGCACAGCACGGCTTTCAGGCGATGATGATCACCGACACCGCCATTTTCCGCTATCCGCACTATCACAGGCCCACCGATACGCCAGACAAGGTCAATTACGAGCGGCTGGCGCGCATCACCAAAGGCATCGAGCGCGTTCTCCGCGACATGGTGAAAGGGTAAAGGGTTCGCCGCAGCTGCGGGCCGAATCTGGCCGCAATTTGCGCCTTCGCACGCAAAATATGCAGTTCCCCGTTTCTGATGCTTTTGCGTTACAGGCACTCGCTTGCATAGCCAAAGCGTAAGCACGGCAATTTTCTTGTGCTATATCCTGCTATATACAGGACTGAGCCTTGAGGCGGATGCCGGACCCGGCGGCGTCTTCAAGCGCGTTGGTTTTGTGGGCGTTCGAGCAGCGTAAGGGGCAAGAAAATGTGCATTTCCCGCAAGCGTATTGGATTGGCGTGCGCCGCCGCGGTAAGCGCCGCGATTTCGATATCCGGCACCGGCTATGCCGCCGACCTGAGCGGGCCGGACAGCCCAAAAGACGCACCCGATTCCGTAAGCGATGTGCACGGCGGAAATGCCCATTCGACGATCCCGGCCGGCGTCGCGGGCGCCGCGATGGTGCGGGAGGGCGAAACCATGCTGATGTACATGCCGATGGTCATGGGCATGGACGGCAACTACATCGGCACGGACAAGGTTTCAACGGCAGCGCTTCTCAAGACGCTTAACCAGTCAGGAGGCGGACCGAAATATCTGCGCATGGTGCCGGACAGCATGGAGGGACAGACGCATATGGCTGGTGCCCTGTACGGTGTGACGGACGCCATCAACGTGATGGTCATGGGCGATTACATCGAAAAAGACATGACCATGAGCACCTACTACAAGAAGCCCATGCCGCCGGCTTCCGGCATTCCGCCGCTGGTTGGCACTCAGACTTATACGGAAAACGGCTTCGGAGACGTTTCAGTTACCGGGCTGTTCCGGATCTACGAGGATGGCGTCAATCATATCCACGCCAATCTCGGTTTGAGCCTGCCAACCGGCAGTACGACTGAGCAAGTGAACATGCTGACCCCCATGTCGCTCACGCCATCTTACATGGCAATGCGCGCCACTTACGGAATGCAGCTTGGCACTGGCACCTACGATCTGCTGCCTGGCATCACCTATACGGCGAACAAGGATCTCTGGTCTTGGGGCGCGGCTTATCGCGGGCGCTTCGCACTGGACGATAATAGCGAGGGCTATCATTGGGGCGATACCAATTCGCTAACGGGCTGGGTTGGCTACACGTTCTACCCTGGAATTACCGCGACCGCGCGCCTCGCGGGAACCGTTCAGGGCAAGATCGACGGCAAAGACCCTGAGATTTTCGGGGGAATGCAAGGGGCGAACCCGGCTTGGTACGGCGGCGAGACCATGGATCTGTTCGGCGGCATCGAGGTTGCGGGCCACCAGTTTGGGCTCGGCAATACTCGCCTCGCAATCGAAGCCGGCGCGCCGCTCTATCAGAACCTGAACGGCCCGCAAATCGGCCAGGATTGGCTGCTTAATGCAGTGCTCGCAGTCCGCTTCTGAGGAGATCCAACCGAAGCCGACTCTTGCGTCATCGCGAGGCGGTTTCGCCGCCGTGGCGCTCCAACGAATGTCTGATTAGACAAAGGGTGTGAAGTGAAAAACTGGATGGCGGCCATCGTGGCCTGTTTCACCTTCGGAGGCGGAATGGCTCTTGCGCAGACGGCTCCCGAAATGCCTGCGGAACACAACCATATGAGCCATTCCGATGGCGCCTTCCATCGCCGGTTCGACGACGCGGAAAAGTGGGCCAAGGAATTCGACAATCCCGAACGCGATTCCTGGCAAAAGCCCGAAGAGGTTGTGGACGCCCTGAACTTGAAACCGGGTTCCAGCGTCGCCGACATCGGCGCGGGCACCGGATATTTCGCCGTAAGGATCGCCAAGCGCGCCAGCCAAGGAAAAGTATTCGCCGCCGATATCGAGCCGGACATGGTGCGTTATCTTGGCGAGCGGGCCGGACGCGAGCATCTGGCCAACATCGTACCGGTTCAGGCCGGCGCGGATGCCGCGAACCTTCCCGAGCCCGTCGACCTTATTCTTGTGGTAGACACTTACCATCACATCGGCAACCGGATCGAATACTTTGCCAAACTGCAAGCGTCGCTCCGTCCCGGCGGGCGGCTCGTCATTATCGACTTCAAAGCCGATTCGCCGAACGGCCCGCCCCCGCAGCATCGTATCCCGCCGGAAAGGGCCGCCGAGGAACTCCGCGCGGCCGGATATACGCTTAGCGAGACGCACACGATCCTACCGAGGCAGTATTTCCTCGTCTTCCAGAAGCGCGAAGGTTAGTACCCGGAATCATACCAGATCCGGTTGATCGCTTCGCGTAGCGCCTGCAAAAGACCCCCTCACTCTGTCTCTCTCCCAGCAAGCTCGCCTTGGCGAGCTTGCTGCTCGAGGCTCCGCATCCGCAAGCGGATGCGGATGGGAGAGAGGACCCCTTCTCAACGGCCGCAGCCCGACTCCCTCTCCCCTTGGGGAGAGGGCTGGGGTGAGGGGGTCTTCGCGAACTGTTCAATCGGTTTCGGAATCAGCGATCTGCAAAGCGCGGTTGCTTAGCGGCGCTGCAAAATATAAAGAATACCATCGACGGGCCGGCAGGCTTCGAGGCGAATTGTTTTGGGCATTTTTTCGAGGACGAGAAAATCGTCATTCGCCAGTTCTTCGACGTAGGACGGATGATGAGCGAACCTGCCCGTTGGCAGCAGAGCGTAGCCGTTCGAGCGCGCGTGTTCGATGCTGAAGGCAAATAAGCCGCCCGGTTTCAACGACTGCGCGGCGCTACGCATCACCTGGGCCAGATCGCCGAAATAAATCAGGACATCGGCGGCGAAGATTAAGTCAAAGCTATCGGGCTGACGATTGAGAAACTCTCCAATTTCGCCCTCGATCAAATAGTCGTAGACGCGCCGTGCAGCGGCTTTTTCCAGCATCTTTGTAGACAGATCGACGCCTGCCAAAGTCCCCGCAAGAGAACGTAGAAGCGAACCGGCGAGTCCGGTGCCGCAGCCCAGATCGAGAACTTGCGGGAAAGTTCTAAGAGTGTTGGCCAGCAGGCTATGCAAGTCCTCAGGCGTGCGGTAGCCAAGCACGTCGACAAGCTGCGCGTCGAAAGTTTCCGCGAAAAGATTGAAATACTCTACTATATAGTCTTCAGGGGCGCGGCTCAGGGGCTCTTGCGCCAATGCGGCCAGCAGGTAGCTTTGTACCGGATCGTCCGGAGCCCAGGACAGCCGCTCGCGTCCCAATTTAATTGCTGCATCGCGATGGCCATAGCTGCTCAGAAGGTGGAAGGCTGTACGGGTCACGGCCACCGGATCTTCCGCGTGCGGCCCCGCAATTCCGGCGTAAATCGCCAACGCGGTTTGCACATCTTCATGCAATATCGCGTCCATAAAGCGGTTCAGCGCAAACTTCTTTGCAATTCCCGGGTCGCCCGGATTCAAACTTGCCTCGATCGCAAGAATGCCGGCAGCTTTCGAGAACTCCCCTAGGAAGTAAAGTGCCTGGCCGAGGCAGGCGCGGACCAGAGGGATTTGACTTCCTAGCAGGACTGCCGCGCCCAGCCGGTCTGCGGCATTTTTGAAGCGGCGCTGCCGGAAATACATCAGCCCGAGCCCCGCCGAGGCGGCGGCAAGCTGCGGGTCTAGAGAAAGAGCGCGCAGAAAGGCGAATTCCGCCTCGGCGTCGTTCTGGGTGCCGCTATCGATCGTCCCCAAAAGCAGCCAGGCGGAGGGTTGCATGCTGTCTTTATCGAGGGACGTCGCCATGCAGGCCCGCGCTTCTTGCGGGCGATTCATGGCATAGTAGGCCCCGCCGAGATCGCCCCATATCGCAGCGGAATCCGGTTCGAGGGCCGCTGCGGCCGACAGCAGGCGGATGGCGGCCTCCAGCCGGCCCTCGCTCCACTGCTGCAGCCCGAGAAATCGCAGCGCCCGCGCTGGCGGGGTCTTGCGGCCCAGCATGACATCGAGTTGCGGATGCTCCGCGCGCCACGCGTCGAAGGAATGTTGAACGCCAGCAATCGCCGGAAGTTGAATGTGCATTTTTTGGAACCCCGCAAGCTGCCACCGCTCTATGAAGCTCAGGCGACTCATGCGCGAAACTGATGCCGGGCTTGAATATCCACATCGTTTGGATGGCGCCCTCCCCTCTCCCATCCGCATCCGCTTGCGACAGGATGAGGGGGGCTTTTGCTGAACCAATCAACCGGATCTGGCATCGGAGACGGAGACATCGGGGCGATCGGGTTCCGGATTAACAACCCGTTCGATTCGCGTAAGGCCCTATCATGGTAAATGCGCCGATGGTAAACGCGTGCCCGGCATATTTTCCGCCGCCGTCTTTCTGCGAATCTTTTCCCGCTTTAGGCCGTATTCTGCGACTCCAAAATACTATTAAATATACGCGCAACTTTAATCTTAACCGTAAAACGATGCATTTGTCCGAGCGGGCGGCCCGCCGTCCACGTAAAATATTAAGTACAATCAATGCGTTAGTCGCGCTCTAACCTTTTGTAAAAGCGCATTTGCCTATAGTAGTGCCTTAAAGGAAAGCCCGGCAATGCAGCGAGTTGGCCAAGAATCCGCCAAGCTGAGGTAAACAGACAGTTACCGCCGGGCCGGCGCAAGTCCAGTGTGGAGTAAAAGCAAATGCAAAAATTCAAGCGGCAGCGGACAACTCGTGCCGCGACCGTTACGGACGCCGGGATAGGCAAGCCGGGGCGCGGGCCGTGGCTCGGGAGGGCGGAGCCACGGCCTTCCGGCGTGACCCGGAATTAGGCCATCGCGCCAGCGAGCTTGTCGCGCCAGCCGGGGAAGAGCGCATCCGCGTCGTGCGGGAAGCTCATGAAGGCGCGGGCGAACTCGCGGTGATCGCGGGCAAACTCGATGGGGTCCGCCTTCGCGCGCCAGCATTGCTCCGCCTGCCGCAGCGACAAGGCCCCAGCCGCGCCGCCGTCGGCATGGCCGAAAGCGCCGCCGCCAGCCGTCATGATGAGGTTCGAATGTCCGAGATTTTCGAAGAAGCCCGGCATGCGGAGCGCGTTCATGCCGCCCGAGATAATCGGAGTGGTCGGTTCCATTCCGAGCCACTCCTGGCGATAGTACGGCCCATCGGCGCAGTCCTGCGTGATCATGTGCGCGATGACGCGATCTTCCGGATCGCCCTCCATCTTGCCGTAGCCCATGGTGCCGGTGTGGATGCCAGACGCTCCCTGCAACCGCGCCATCTTGGACAGCACAAAGGCGGTATAGCCGCGCTTCGAATTCGGCGAGGTGACGGCGCCGTGGCCTGCCCGGTGAAAGTGCAGGTACTGCTTGGGGAAGTGCCGCCGCGCGGTGGTTACCGCGGCGGGGCCGGCGACATAGCCATCGACGAGGAAAGCAATGTGGTCCGCGTTTTCGCCGAAGTTCTCAAGGATGAACTCACCGCGTGCGATCATCTCGCGGTAGTCGTCAGCAGTAATGTTGAACGAGAAAAGCTTGGCTTGCCCGGTTTTATTCTGTGCTTCTACCATGGCATCGCGCACCGCGAGCACGGTTTCCTTGAACGGCGCGAACACCTGGTTGCCCTGCGGCTCGTCGTTCTTGATGAAGTCGCCGCCGAGCCAGAAGTCGTAGCAAGCGTTGGCGAAAGGCTTCGGCCTAAGCCCCAGCTTCGGCTTAATGATCGTGCCCACGATAAAGCCGCCGTCCACCACCGGGCGGCCGAGCACGCGCCACAAGTCCTTGATGGCCGTGGACGGACCGTCGAACAGCCGCAGCAGCGCCGGCGGCATGTAGAAATCGTACATTTTGCCGTATTCGACGTCGCCCATGCCCTGGTTGTTGCCTATAGTCAGCGTAAGGAATGAGGCGATCATTGCCCGGCCGTCGATAATATTGCGGTCGAACAGTTCGATCGGATAGGCGATCTTCATGAGTTCTTTCTCCTCGTCGATCTCGTAGACGAGGGCGTCGATGCTCTTCGTGAAGTCGTCGGTGGTTACAACCTCAACATTGGTGCCGGTCGACGATTCGGCCGCAAAATGGGCTGCCGTCTCAAGGTAGACGTAGCCGGCCTTGGGCTTCATGATGTACGCGCAGAGGACGTGGCGCCCTCCAGCGATCAGATCGCTCTCCTTGAGAGCGAGATTAGAATAGCGTGCTGATTGGTCCATGGCTTGGTTCCCTCGCGTAATCTACGCCGGATGCGCTCATAGCGCTGTTCCTGCTTAATGTGCACCGCTAGGATCCTTTAGTAAATTTCAATAATGTTTTCCCGATGCAAAGAAAACCTTACGGTTACTACCAGCGTCCGAAAACTCCGGTTACTGACGGCTATCTGGGCAGCGGGACGGGGACAGCACCTGAGTAAAAATGCCGCGCCACCCGGGTTTCCGCAATAGCGCCATAACGGAGGCACACGCTACCTAACTAGTTCAACAAGGTAGGGAACCATGAACGAGCCTGAAACTAAGGAACCGGGCTTCCCCTCTCTGGCAGAAGTCCTTGAGTGGCGGCGCTTAATGAATGAATCCACGGATGTTTGCGTGAAATACAGTATGAGCGCTGAAGGCTTCGATCATATCCTCCGCATCGCTGAGGCGGAGCGCTATTACGAGAAAATGGGGTTGCTGTAGCGGTCCGGACGGGCGCAGCAACATCGGCCTTTTCATTTCGCGGCCGGGGGCTCATCTTCCTTGTCCTGGCGCTATGAAACCGGGCGAGGGGCGGAATGAAGAAGCTGGAAGCGTTGATCTTCGATGTGGACGGCACGCTGGCCGACACCGAGCGCGACGGGCATCGGATCGCGTTCGACCGCGCTTTTGCGGAGGCCGGGCTCGATTGGGACTGGTCCGTGGAGCTCTACGGCGAGCTGTTATCCGTGACGGGCGGCAAGGAACGCATCCTCTATTACATAGACCGCTACCGCCCCGAATTTCCGCGCCCAATCGATTTATCGAAGTTCGTAGCGGACCTGCACGCCGCCAAAAACAGGCACTACGTCCGGCTGCTGGAGGAAGGCCGGATCCCGCTGCGGCCGGGGGTGAAGCGCCTTCTGGGAGAGGCGAGGGACGCGGGGCTCAGGCTCGCGATTGCGACGACGAGCACGCCGGCAAATGTGACTGCGCTGCTTGAGACGGCGTTGCCCGGCGGCGCATCGTGGTTCGAGGTCATCGGCGCTGGAGACATCGTCCCCGCCAAAAAGCCCGCGCCGGACATATACCGCTATGTTCTGCGCGAGCTGCGCCTCGGCCCGGACAGCTGCCTCGCTTTCGAGGATTCGGCGCACGGGCTGCATTCCGCTTTAGGAGCTGGTGTGAAGACGCTCGTCACGATAAACGGCTACACCGCCGGCCAGGATTTTACCGGCGCAGCGCTCGTTCTGGACCAGCTGGGCGAGCCGGATGCGCCGTTTCGCGTGCTGGCGGGCGAGGCAGGGGGCGCGGCATATGTGGATGTCGCCCTGCTCCGCAGGCTTTTTGCGGAGGCTTAGCAAGCAAATCCGTCCCTTGATTACCCCGATATTTCCGCTGTGGGGGCTCTCTCCGCCTGCGGTATTTCCGCAGCGTCATTCCCGCGAAGGCGGGAATCCATTGTGTGCCAGGCATGGCGTTGATCTAGGAGGTGGAAGTCCTCTACGGGCCGATTGGCCGGAACCGTTAGCCGAAGGCAACTGCGCCGCCGCGAGGCG
>JBKQNN010000137.1:0-4231 GCA_052145975.1 Rhodomicrobium sp.
GGTTCGCAAAGGCTGCGCCGATTCGCCTGTCTCACGCAGCACACACCGTTCCGCTACGCTTCACGGCGCGCGCCGCGTGAGACAGCCTCTGCAAACCGCGCTAGAACGGTACAGGGGAGAGTCCCTCGTTCGTTACCCCATCGGCTAATTTTAGCGCCCATGCGGGCAAGCCAGGCCATGACAACTGAGTTTGCTGCAATGCCCCGCGCGGCGTTAGCGCATCGGTAAGGAGCTATGGGCCACCATCGCGGTGTGGGAAGGCGGGCATGGCTGGGAGGCGTTGCGATGGCGCTATTTGCAGGATTGAGAGCGGGGCTGGGCAACGCGGGCCGGTGCAGCTTCCGGCGAGCGCGCACTTCGCCAAAAGGTAAACGCGTGTCGCGGCGCTCAGCCGCCGGAAACTGCGGGATTTGGAGACCCACCCTACCGAGCGTGGCTAACAAACAGCTAAAAATTTATGGCGGTTCGTATAATACCGCATCCAGTCAAATGCTTCACGGGCCGTCATTGCGAGGCGGCAAAGCCCGCTCCGAATTCGCTCGCAAATTCGGCCATTAGAGCTTCAGGCTCGCCAAGGCGAGCTTGACGGCCATCCAGAAGCAGCCTCCACGGCTCGGCCGTGGATTGCTTCGCTTCGCTTCGCTAGGACGCAGGGATACGATCAACTGGATACAGTACAATGTGCAAATGGCCGGGAGAGAACCCAGCCATTTACAAAAAGCCCGTTCTGGCAGGACGGCCTCGCGCCCTCCCGGTTAAGTCGACGGCTGAGGCTCCATGCCGCCAAGATCGGGGTCCTTGCGCGGTGCGCGTGCGCCCGTCGAGGGAACCGCGGACCGGCGCTTGGGCTGATCTTCGTTCATTGTGAAGTCGCGCACGGGCGGCTTGCCATCGAGCAGGTCCTTGATCTCCTGCCCGGAAAGCGTCTCATATTCGAGAAGCGCCTTCGCCAGCAAATGCAAGGAATCGATATTCTCGGTGAGGATGGTGCGCGCCTTTTGCTCGCCTTCCTCGATTAGGCGCCGCACCTCGCTATCGATGAGCTGCGCCGTTTCTTGCGAGATGTTCTGACTGCGTGCCACGGAATGGCCCAGGAACACCTCTTCCTGATTGTCGCGGTAACGGATGCGGCCGAGCTTATCGCTCATGCCGTATTCCATGACCATGGCCCTTGCGATGCTGGTCGCACTCTGAATGTCGCTTGCCGCGCCGTTGGTTACATTCTCGGCCCCGAACACAAGCTCCTCGGCGATCCGCCCGCCAAACACGGAGGCAAGACGGGCCTCGTACTCGCTTTTCTTAGTGGTGAGCACGTCCCGCTCCGGCAGGTAGAAGGTGATGCCGAGCGCACGTCCGCGCGGAATGATAGTCACCTTGTGCAGCGGATGATTGCCAGGAACGAAAAGGCCGACCAGCGCATGCCCCGCCTCATGGTAGGCGGTCAGCCGTTTCTCCTCCTCCGTCATGGCCATGGTTCGCCGCTCGGCGCCCATCATGACCTTGTCCTTGGCATCCTCGAACTCATGCTGCGTCACCACACGCTTCGAACGGCGTGCGGCAAGCAGGGCGGCCTCGTTCACCAGATTGGCGAGATCGGCGCCCGAGAAGCCAGGGGTACCGCGTGCGATAACCTTGAGATCGACGTCGGGTGCGAGCGGCACCTTGCGGACATGAACTTTAAGGATCTTCTCGCGGCCGATGATATCTGGCGCCGGCACGACGACCTGCCGGTCGAACCGGCCCGGACGCAACAGCGCGGGATCGAGCACGTCGGGCCTGTTCGTCGCGGCGATGAGGATGATGCCCTCGTTCGCCTCGAAGCCGTCCATCTCGACGAGGAGCTGGTTCAGCGTCTGCTCGCGCTCATCGTTGCCGCCGCCAAGCCCGGCACCGCGATGCCGGCCGACCGCGTCGATTTCGTCGATGAAGATGATGCAGGGCGCATTCTTCTTCGCCTGCTCGAACATATCGCGGACGCGGCTCGCGCCCACGCCCACGAACATTTCCACAAAGTCTGAGCCCGAAATCGTAAAGAACGGCACATTGGCCTCGCCGGCGATGGCGCGGGCGAGCAGGGTTTTGCCGGTGCCGGGAGGGCCAACCAACAGCGCGCCGCGCGGGATACGGCCGCCAAGCCGCTGAAATTTCTGCGGATCGCGCAAAAACTCGACGATTTCCTGCAAATCGTCCTTGGCCTCGTCCACACCCGCAACGTCGTCAAAGGTCACGCGCCCTTGCTTCTCGGTCAAGAGTTTCGCCTTCGACTTCCCGAAGCCAAGCGCCCTGCCGCCGCCAGATTGCATCTGGCGCATGAAGAACACCCAAACCGCTATCAGAAGCAGCATTGGGAACCAGTTCACGAGCACGCCGATCAGCGAAGGCACATCCTCGGATGAGGGCTTTGCCTCGAAGCGCACGCCCTTGTCGTGCAGGCGCTTAACGAGTTCCGGATCGTCCGGCTTGTAAGTCTGGTAAGGCTGACCGCTTGTCAGCGTGCCTGAGACTTGATTGCCGGAAATGATTGCGGAGGCGACATTACCGGCGTCCACATCGGTTAGGAATTTGGAGTAGTCGATGGTGGTCGCGCGGGCACCTTTGGAACTGTTCTGAGCGAGATTGAACAGTGCGACTAGGAGAAGAGCGATAATTACCCAGATCGCCAAATTACGGAAGTTCGAGTTCATGGATACGGTGTCTTCCCCTAATGCCGCGTACAGAGCCTGAAGGCAGAGCAAGTAATCAGCTTAGCCTTCCAGCTTACGAAGCCAGGTTAAGTGAGCCAATTCGCTGAAACATAGGGTACGGGCTTGGCTTTGCCAAGCTGGGTTTCCCTTGGGGTTCAGGTTGAATTGAGAAAATGGCTAAGGCGCGGCGATAGCTGCGATTGTAGAGGCCCGGCGCGGCTTCCCGCGATTTCCGCATCGGCAAACCCCAAGGCCGGGGCAGAAACGAGGTGCGCGCCTTGCCAAAGTGCCGGAGTAGTGAGGGCCGCGAGCCGGTTGGTTAGCACTGGTTTCCCCCGCTCTTTCAGCGCCTTGCGGCAAATTGCCCAACCGGGCGCGCCGAGCGGAGCTAGTGTAAGACCGGGGCTCAAATCTGCCGCAAAAGCTAATACAAACCTGCCATCCCAAATGCAGGTGCTGCCAGGCTGGCAAACCAGCGGGGCTTGGCCGATGCGGCCGGGCTCGCGGTAAAAATTGAGCGTTCCCGCCGCTGCAATAACAAGGCATCCGCCAAGTGCCGCCTCTCCCTTAGCCGCCCGCAATTCCTCCAGCAGACGCTCCACTTTAGCCATGCGAGGCGGCTGTTCTTTGCCGCCAACCAGGGTCAGCGCCCGCGATAGAACGCGAAGCGCGATTTCCGGGAAGAGAGAAACAAATGCGTCAAGGCCAATCCTCCCTTGGCCGAGGCTCGTTATGGTGAATTGCCGCTCAAGGAATTCCGCAGCAATCCCGTCGAGCGCTTCGCGGCTGCGGCCAAGGCGCGAAGCCGTTAAGGCCAGCGCCGGCCGCGCAATACCCGCCGCCGCCACCGCCTTCATGGCATTACGAAGCCGCACGCGCTCGAAAATGGCGTTGCTGTTGCTGGGATCGTTTACGAAAGGAACGGCGAGGCTTCGAAGGTAGGCGAGGAGCCGGTCTTTGGAGAGGCCGAGTAGAGGCCGGACGATGGGCACGCCCCCTCGTTCCGAGACTATTGCCATCGATGCGAGCCCATCCAGCCCGCTGCCCCGGCGCAGGCGCATCAGAAATGTCTCGGCCTGATCGTCTTCGGTGTGCGCGGTAACAAGGCAGGCGATCCCATGCTCGCGGCAGTATGCGGCCATCAAATCGTAACGCGCACTCCGCGCCGCCGCCTGGATGCCGGTTTTGGGCTTTTGCCCGGTCCAGGCGAGGGTCGTATGCGTGAACCCCAGTTCTCCGGCCCGCGCGGCAACGAAGGCTGCCTCGTTAGCGCTTTCGGGCCGCAGCCCGTGATCGACGGTTAAAACTGCGATGCTGGCGGGCGCGCGTCCCTTGAGGGAAAGCCAGCGGCGGACGAGAACCATAAGCGCCATGCTGTCCGGCCCTCCGGACACGGCCAGCGCCGCGGAAGGATAGGCTTCCAGCGGGGTAAATGCGCTTAAGAGCGCGGCATCGCCGATGATGCGTGGCACGGCTCATTCCAGGGTAAAAGGCAGACAATACTAGCCGCATTACCCCTCACCCCAACCCTCTCCCCATGGGAGAGG
>JBKQNN010000138.1:0-11816 GCA_052145975.1 Rhodomicrobium sp.
AACCTGCCAAAGTGGTTATCACAGCCGTTATGCGGAAACTCATCGTCACGCTCAACGCCATCCTCCGCTCCGGCGAGCCCTGGCGCCACGCCCAAACCGCTTGACAGCCAAGACGGTAGATAACGCCCTGGCGTTTCCGGGATGACGGTAGCGAATTACCCAACCGGCTTCCGTATCGTTTCCGAAGCCTCCACGTTTAGCCCCGGTCGCGCATGAGCCGGCCCTTTTGGCGCTCCCAGTCGCGGTTCTTCTCCGTCTCGCGCTTGTCGTGCAGCTTCTTGCCGCGCGCGAGCGCCAGCTCAAGCTTGGCCCGGCCCTTATCGTTGAAATAAATGCGCAGCGGGATCAGCGTCATCCCCTCTTTGTGGACCGCGCCGATGAGCTTGCTGGCCTCGCGCTTGTGCAGCAGCAGCTTGCGGGGCCTGCGCGTCTCGTGGTTGAAGCGGTTGGCCTGCAGAAATTCGGGGATATAGGCGTTGATGAGAAAGATTTCGCCGCCCTGTTCGGCTGCATAGGAGTCGGCGATATTGGCCTTGCCCTGGCGCAGAGACTTTACCTCGGAGCCGGCAAGCATAATGCCCGCTTCGAAGGTGTCGTCGATGAAATAGGAGAAGCGCGCCTTGCGGTTCTCCGCGACGACCTTGCGAACCGATGTGGGTGAGGGACCTGCCATATTCAGAACCTGCTAAAACCATAGGCCTGCGTACAAGATTCGCGCCTCCCCTCAACGCGGCATAGGAGGCGGTAAGTTTGGCCTTTTACTTCCATTGTTTTATCATCGATACTTAATACTTGAATGATTTCCGGTTCTGGGCGGTATGGCCAATCGACGACAATCTCGTTATTCCTCACGGTTGCCTTGAACCGGGATTCGTAGTGATCGCAGCATCCTATGGCACGCCGCGCACCCTCGCCGCCGGCATAAAAGCAGATTACATCCGCCGAACCGCCGTCTTTGGGAAGCGGGCCTTCGCCCCAACTTGTCCATTGCCAGCAGCCGATGTGTTTGTTCTGCGCCAAGGCGCCTTTTACATCGTTCGTATCGGCCCAACTAGATGACAAGGGAACAATCGTGAGGACAAGCGCAAGTGTAAGTCTTTGAAGAACGGTCACCGAGCCCCCTAACGCGCTTGAATTAGACCGGTCTTCTCCAGCGCGGCATCGACGGTGACTTTGGTCTGCTCCGAAACGGGGGCGAGGGGCAGGCGCGTGTCCGGCTTGCACAGCCCGAGGCGCGAGGCGGCGTACTTGACCGGGCCGGGACTGGTCTCGGCGAACAGCGCGTCGTGCAGCGGCATCAGCTTGTCGTGAAGCTCAAGCGCGCGGCGGAAATCGCCCGCGAGGCACGCGCTCTGGAACTCGGCGCAAAGCTTGGGCGCGACGTTCGACGTCACCGAGATGCAGCCATGGCCGCCATGCGCATTGAACGCGAGCGCGGTCGCGTCCTCGCCCGAGAGCTGGTTGAAGCCCTCGCCGATGGCCAGGCGCTGCTGGCTCGCGCGCACGGGCGACGCGGTCGCGTCCTTCACGCCCGCGATGTTCGCGAGCTTCGCCAGCCGCGCCATGGTCGCCACGGACATGTCGACTACGCTGCGGCCCGGAATATTGTAGATGAGGATCGGAATGCCGATCGCGTCGTTGATCGCCTTGAAGTGCTGGTAGAGCCCTTCCTGCGTAGGCTTGTTGTAGTAGGGCGTGACCACCAGCACCGCCGTGGCGCCGGCCTTTTCGGCGTGGCGCGCAAGTTCGACGGCTTCCCTGGTGCTATTGGAGCCGGCGCCGGCGATTACAGGCACCCGGCCTTTCGCCTCCGCGATGCAGGCTTCGACGACCTTGTTGTGCTCATCGTGGTTGAGCGTGGGCGATTCGCCGGTCGTGCCGACGGGCACAAGCCCGTGCGTTCCCGCCTCGATCTGAAACTCCACCAGACGGCTGAAGGCGTCGTAATCCACCTCCGCGCCTTCGAATGGCGTTATGAGCGCTGTAAAAGAGCCCCTGAACATTGCGTTCTACCCTCACGTTCGAATTGATCTTGTATAGGCCGGTACGCCAAGTTCCGCTAGTACGCCCCGCGGGAAATCCTGCCCCGTTTGCGGCTGGCGCTTCCAGGATTTCCCGCGGATAAGGCGTACTAGCAGATCTTCGTTGCTAGTGCAGCTTAGCGGCCGGAAGTTCGGTTGCGAGCTCGCGGCAGATGGGGTGCGAACTTCCGGCCGGCTGCACTAGTGCCGCGCTGTAGCCCTCAAGGCCACAGCCAAGGTGTCATTCTCTTGCCGGATTATTGCGGCTATAGCTTATACCGGACTGCGGTGCCCAACACCGCTTTGGCCGTATTCAAGAACGGTTCATCGGTCAAAGCATAAGATCGGCGCAGACAACTTCCAAACGGATTCCTTCACCTCGAGGCAAATGTCAACGCCCCCCGGCAGAACGCCAGCACCGCGCGATCCCTTCAAGCTCCTGAGCGCCATCCTCACGGGGCTGGTGCTGGGCTTCTTCGCCGTCATGCTGTTTCAACAAGACCTTCCCCAGCAAAGCCCGCGCCAAATGCTGGCTCAAGCATCTGCTGCCGCGCAGCCGCCTTTGGCCAAGGGCGCCGTCTTGCCCCCGGCACCCGCCGTCAAGGCGGCTACGCCTGTCAAGCAGGCGCAACCCGAACCTTCTCCAGCTAAGCCCGCGGAAATGGCGCAGACTCCGGATCGCCGGCCCGCCCCTGAGGATGTCAAGGCCCCATCGAAAGTAAGCGGCGAAGCGGCGGCTCCTGCGGCTCCAGAGCCTGCCAAGGCGAGTGCCGCGGAAGTTCCCGTGCCTGCCAAGCCGGCGCCCCCTCCTGCCCCGGCCCCTGTCTCGATTCCGGCCTCCTCTGCCCGGCCCGCAAAATCCCTTTCTGCCGATGAGATGACCGCTGCCCTGCAGCCGCTTTTGTCGTTCAGGATCGGCGACGAGGACGCGAAGGCGGTCAAGGAAGCCGTCGAAGCCGCTTCAAGGGAGGATGACGGAGACGCCCGCGCCGCTATAAATAAGATCGTTTCGCCTGCGGCCAGAAACTTCGCCGAATGGAAGCGGTGGCGCAACCCTCAGGCCGATTTCCAGGAAAGCTTGGCGTTCCGGGTCGCGCATCCCTTGTATCCCGATCTGCCGCAGGACGGCACCAATGAGAAAAACCTGTTTCTATCCAACGCGCCAGCGGCGGCCGTGCTGAAGTTCTACACGAACCGGAACCCCTTGACGGGCGCCGGCCACGGGAGCCTCGGCGGCGCTTTGATGGAAGCGGGCGAGCGCGAGCGGGGCCTCGCGATGATTAAATTCGCTTGGGGCCGCTATATGCTCGATCCCGCCGTGGAGGAGAAATTCCGCTCCCGCTTCGGCGCGCTCTTGGACGAACAGGATCGCCGGCGCCGCGAGCAGCTCGTCGCGATCCACGCCGCTTACAAGGAGGATCCAGGGAAAGATTCGGAAACTCGGGGAAAAGGGCTCAGAGCAGCGCTGAAGCTCAAAGCCAAAAAGGGCCGGAACGGCGGTTCGCATAGGGCTTTGCACCGGAACAGGCGGCGGCGCGCGGACGGCGAAAATGGCACGCGCTGGCTTCGCGAAGCCGCGGCCCTTGGCAAGGCACGGCAACTTGGCGTGGCCTCGCTTGTTGAGCCTGTGCGGTACAGGAGAATAAGCCGGAAGACCGCAAGCGGACACAACAAGGACGAGGACGGGAAAAAGCCAGCGGACGAAGGATCGAATACCCGTCAGGCGAAGGCTGCTGCCAACGCTTTCAAGCTCACCAGGGAGGTGAGAGGCGGGCCGGGCACCCTGCTTTCGCGGCTCAAGGCGTTGCGCCGCGAGAACGCGGACGACGATTTATGGTCGCTCCTGCGCTCGCTCGATCCCAACTCCGCCGATTTGGCCGACCCGGATCACTGGTTCGATTTCCGCCGCAGCGAAGTCCGGCGGGCATTAATCCAAGACCACCCCAAGACCGCCTATGCCATCGCCAGCGTGCATGGCCCGCTCGATGCCGAAAATCTCTCCAACGCGGAATTCATGGCCGGCTGGGTCGCGCTTCGTTTCGTCCATGACCCTCTGCTCGCCGTTCCCCATTTTAAAGCCTCCCGGATTACCGGGTTTCCCCGCACCGAGGCCAGGGCCGCGTATTGGCTCGGGCGCGCGAAGCTGGAAACCGGGGCGGCCAAGGAGGCGCAGCGCTACTTCGCGGAGGCCGCCACCCGCTTTTATACGTTTTATGGGGCGCTCGCGCGCCAGGCGCTTTACCGGGATAATACCTGCGAGTTCCGCGCTCCTACGGCACCCTCCGAGCGCGCAATCGCCGCGTTCGTGAATGAGGACGCTTTCAAAGCTGTGATGATCGCCAAGCAGCTCGATCTGGATTCGGTGCTGAAGGCCTTCATTCTGGACCTCTCCCGCCAGATCCGCGATCCGGAGCAGATGACGCTGGTCATGGAACTTGCGCAGAGGGTGACAGGGCCGCACGTCGCCGTTCACGCCGCCAAAGTCGCGCTGTTGCGGGGATTTGCCGTCGAGGCTTACGCGTTCCCGGCGCTCCTGCCGAAATATGGCGAGGCAGGCGGTAACGCCAAAGTTGAGCCCGCTATCTTGAGCGCTTTGACACGTCAGGAAAGCGAATTCTTTACGGGAACCGTGAGCCCGGTTGGCGCCCGCGGCCTTATGCAACTTATGCCGCAAACCGCGAGGCAAGTCGCGGTGTCGGCGAAAATGAAATACGATCTGGGGCGCCTGAGCTCAGACCCGTCATACAATGTGACCCTTGGCTCCGCGTTCTTTGCGCAGCTCCTGTCCGGCTACGATGGATCTTACGTGCTCACGCTCGCGGCCTATAATGCCGGGCCGAGCCGGGTCGTGGAGTGGATCAAGCAGCTTGGCGATCCGCGCGACAAGGACGTCGATCCTATCGACTGGGTGGAGCGCTTGCCATACATAGAGACACGCCAATATATCCAAAAGATACTCGAAAGCACCCAGCTCTACCGATGCGGTTTCGAAAACCGCAAGGCGGGATTCCGGCTTGTAGAAGACTTACATCGGGGGCGTCCTGGTAAAATCCCCGAACCAAACGATATCGCTGGAAGCTCTGGCGCGGATGAGACCCCATGATTTTTTCCGGCCCCTGGTTTGACAGGGAAACTCGCCTTGAAGGCGAGGACATCTTTTTCAGAAGCCACGACGATTTGCGTCTCTATGTGCGCAAATATGGCAGCGATGAGTTGCCCGGCCGGCCGGTTTTGTGCCTGGCGGGCCTGACGCGCAATGGCCGCGACTTTCACAGTCTCGCTGCCGCGCTTGCGGCGCACCCGGCCCAGCCGCGGCCCGTCTACTGCCTGGATTACCGGGGCCGGGGCCGCTCGGAGTGGGATAAGAACTGGCGCAACTATTCGGCTTACGCCGAGCTGTTGGACGTGGTTTCGTTTCTGACGCTTCGCGGCCTCAACGATATCGCAATCGTTGGCTCGTCGCGCGGAGGCATCATTGCCATGATGCTCGCGGTCATGAGACCCGCCGCCATCGGCTGCCTGGTGCTGAACGACATCGGCCCGGTCATCGAAACCTCCGGGCTCGCCCGCATCATGGGCTATGCAGGCAAAATTCCCGTGCCGCGCGATTGGGATGAGGCAACCGGATTTGTCCGCGAAATGTTCAAGCGCCAGTTCACCGCGCTCGACGATGCCGAATGGGCGGCATTCACGCGGCAGCTTTTCAACGAGGAAAACGGCAGGCCCGCCGCCTCTTGCGATCCCAATGTAGGAAAGGCGCTTTCGGAGGTGGATATCGCAAAGCCGGTGCCTACCATGTGGGAGCACTTCGAGTCGCTGCTTCACATCCCGCTCATGGTTTTGCGGGGTGAAAATTCGGATATTCTATCGGCTGCGACTGTGCAGGAAATGCAGACCCGTCACCCGAATATGACGCCGGTTCTCATCCGGAACGAGGGGCACGCGCCGCTCCTGGCGGATCGCTTCAGCCAGCGCCTCATCGCGGATTTTCTGTCCGATGCCGGCAAAAGCTGGCAGACGCCACAGCGTTCCCCCATGCCGGGATACTGCGAGGTTTTGCAGGCTTAAACTAGACCCGGCAGTTGCAATTGTGTGGGTGGGGAAATGCCCGGCGAAACAGCGCGCTGCTGGATGTTGCCTTTTCACCCAAAGGGTGAGAAGGCGGGGCACGGATTCCAGACCATCATTCCCGCGAAGGCTGCGGCTCGATTTCCGCGAGCGTTTTCACCTGCGAGTCGGCGTCAACTGCCGGATCTCGGCTTAAGGGTCGCACGCGGGCTACATCCACAGCCCGCTTTTTTTCACTTATGGGTCTAGCGAGGCGGGCGCGGTGTGAGAAGCAAGGCTAACGTCTTCGACCCTGCCGGTTGCCCTGGCTACAGGTTCGAGGATGCGCTGTTCCAACTGGTAGCCGGCCGGCAATTTTTCGCTAAGAGCTTTCAGGCGAGCGGCCATCTCTGGCGCCATTTCTGGCGATGGGTAAACCCCTTCCAGCTTGACCGTATTGTCGCTTATCGAGGCGTTGCCCGCATAGAGTAGTGCAAGCATATCCAGGGTCACCTTCGCCGCCTCGAACCAATCCCGGGGCTCCCCCTCGGCAAACTCCATGCTGTTGTTAACTTTCCGGTTCTGAAACAAATTTTGAGCGTAATTGCAAAGCGGCTGCCCCTGCTGGCCGGGGACATGACCGCTCAAACTGAGCGAGCCCGGCTGCAATTGCGCGACCCAGACGAAGGGATGAACGCCATGCGGTTTGACCGCCGCCTGCAGGGCGAGCCCTTTCGGAGCCTCATCCCTCAATTTTTTCTGCACAGAGGCAAAATCGTCGCCGGACTTTGTGACCCCCTCAATTAAGATCGAGCTATTGCGCAGCTGCGCAGCACCATGTTCGAGCTTTCCAAGCTGGCGTAACGCGAAAATCATGGCAGCCAGCCACGCGTCGCGGTCGGGAACGTTGGCGTTAAGCCGGCTCTTATCGACGAACGCAGCTCCGGTCGAGGTGGCCTCGGCAACACCCTTCAGGAACTTCAGGTCGCTTTCCGAGGGAACGTCTCCCTTCAACGTGATCGTGCCCTCTTCCTTCGTAATGCGGCTCACATAGACCGTGCCGGCCTGCTTATCCGCCTGTTTTGAGGAGAGGAGTGCTGCCTCGCCATCGTTGCTGACCAAGTTGAAAACACGATCGAGGGCCGCCATATACCATGGCTTTTGCGGCATCGCTTCCGATGGCGTTGCACAGATCGTTCCTAAGCAAAACAAAGCGGATGAGAAGACAGTCAGGTTAAGACGTCCTACCCTCATTGTGTGAGCTCCCGCCGCGTTCGAGGTTCATTATCCTGCATTACATACAGAGGCCTGCATACCGGAACTAATTAGTTACGGAACACGGTTCTTCCCCCCGCAGGAAAGAATCAGCTGCTCACCGGGTCAATTTCAACCCGATGCAAAGCAGCACCACTCGTCGGTAAATGTGACTTTAACGGAAGGATTAAGATAATCCAAGCGTCTAATGGCGCTTTTTCGCCGCTTTTTTTGCTTGCGCCGTGCTTCGAATCGAAAAAGCCCGGCCAAAGCCGGGCTTTTTTGTGGCTGGGCGGCAGGTTACTCCGCTGCCTGCACCTGTGGAGAGGCTTCCGCCGCCCCTGATTCGCCGCTGCCTGCGGCGGGCAGCGCCTGGGCGCCAGCCTTGCTCCGCTCCTTAAGGATGAGATCGTCCCGGTGGGAGGCTACGCGCCGCAGCTGGCTGATCATTCCGCCCGTGCCGGCTGGGATGAGCCTGCCGACGATGACGTTTTCCTTCAAACCGTCGAGCGTATCGACCTTGCCGTTGAGTGCTGCTTCGGTTAGCACGCGGGTCGTCTCCTGGAACGACGCCGCCGAGATGAACGACCTTGTCTGCAGACTCGCCTTGGTGATGCCGAGCAAGACTGGCACCGCCATTGCGGGACGTCCGCCCGCGGACTCGACAGCCGCATTCATTTCCTCAAGTTCGAGCTTGTCGACTTGCTCGTTCTTCAAGAACTCGGTGTCGCCGGCGTCGGTGATCTCGACCTTCTGCAGCATCTGGCGGACGATCGTTTCGATGTGCTTGTCGTTGATGGTCACGCCCTGCAGGCGGTAGACTTCCTGGATTTCGTTGACGAGGAACGAGGCCAGCTCTTCCACGCCCTTGATGGCCAGGATGTCGTGCGGCGCGGGATTGCCATCGAGGATGAACTCGCCCTTCTCGATGCGGTCGCCCTCTTGCACGGCAAGATGCTTGCCCTTCGGCAGCAGGTACTCGACCGGATCGAGACCCTCCTCGTCCGGCTCGATAATGACGCGGCGCTTGTTCTTGTAGTCGCGTCCGAAATGCACCGTGCCCGAGATCTCCGCGATGATGGCGTGATCCTTGGGACGGCGCGCCTCGAACAGCTCAGCCACGCGCGGCAGACCGCCCGTGATGTCGCGGGTCTTGGCGCTTTCGAGCGAGATACGCGCCAGCACGTCGCCCGCCTTCACCTTCTGATTGGGCTCGACGGACAGGATCGCTTCCACCGACAGCAGATAGCGTGCTTCGCCGCCGCGCTGCAGCTTCAGCACCTTGCCGCCCGGCTTGTCCTTGACCACGATCGCCGGACGCAGCGCCGATCCGCGTGGATTGGCCCGCCAGTCGACGATCACCCGGTTGGTGATGCCGGTCGTCTCGTCCGACTGCTCGTTCACGGAAATACCTTCGAGCAAGTCCTCGAACTCGACCACGCCATCGATCTCGGTGACGATCGAACGGCTGTACGGATCCCACTCCGCAAGCCGCTGGCCGCGCTTGATCGTGTCGCCGTCGTCCACCTTCAGGTGAGCGCCCTGCGCGATCTTGTGCACAGCCCGCTCTCGCCCGTCCTCGTCGGAGATCACCACAGCCATGTTGCGGCCCATGGCAACGAGCCGGCCCTGGCTATCGCGCGCGGCAAAGCGGTTGCGGATTTTGACCTTGCCCGCAAAGTTGCTTTCGACGAACGAGTTGTCCGCAACCTGCGCTGTGCCGCCGATATGGAAGGTGCGCATGGTGAGCTGGGTGCCCGGCTCGCCGATGGACTGCGCGGCGATCACGCCCACGGCCTCGCCGATATTCACCGGTGTGCCGCGCGCGAGGTCGCGTCCGTAGCATTTGCCGCAGATGCCGCTCTTCAGCTCGCAGGTCAGCGCCGACCGGATGCGAACCTCTTGAACCTGCGCCTCCTCGATGGCCCGCGCCTGGGCCTCGTCGATGAGGTCGCCCGCCGGGACGATGACCGCGCCCGTGGACGGGTGGACGACATCGTCCGCCGGCACGCGGCCAAGCACCCGGTCGCCCACCGAGACGAGCACTTCGCCCGCGTCGAGCACGGCGCCGAGCTTGATGCCCTTGTCTGTGCCGCAGTCTTCCGCGGTGATGATGCAGTCCTGAGCCACGTCGACGAGACGGCGGGTGAGATAACCCGAGTTAGCCGTCTTGAGCGCTGTGTCGGCGAGGCCCTTCCGGGCGCCATGGGTCGAGTTGAAGTATTCGAGAACCGATAGCCCCTCCTTGAAGTTGGAGATGATCGGCGTCTCGATGATCTCGCCCGAGGGCTTCGCCATGAGCCCGCGCATCCCTGCGAGCTGCCGCATCTGCTTTTCAGAGCCGCGCGCGCCAGAGTGCGCCATCATGTAGACCGAGTTGATCGGCTTCTCGCGGCCGGTCGCCTTGTCGTGCTGGACGGCCGAGATGCGGTCCATCATTTCCTTGGCGATGCGGTCCGTACACTTTGCCCAGGTATCGACGACCTTGTTGTACTTCTCCATCTGCGTGATCAGGCCGTCGTTATACTGCTGCTCGTAGTCGAGAACGAGCGCTTCGGTGTCGGCGATGATCTTCTTCTTCGATTCGGGAACGAGCATGTCGTCCTTGCCGAAGGAGATGCCGGCCTTATAGGCATGGTGGAAGCCGAGGGCCATGATCCGGTCGCAAAAAATGACCGTCTCTTTCTGCCCGCAAACGCGATAGACGGCGTCGATTACGCGGCCGATGTTTTTCTTGGTCAGAAGCTTGTTCACGAGATCGAAGGTTATTCCCGGCATCTTCGGCAGATGCTCGGCAATAATCAGCCGGCCCGGAGTGGTGTCGTAGACCTTGGTGAGCGGTTTGCCGTTCTCGTCCACGCCCCGGTAGCGCCCCTTGACCTTGGCATGGAGCGTGACTGTGCCCGCCGCCAGCGCGTGCTCGATTTCGGCCATGCTGCCGAAGATTTGGCCTTCGCCGGGCTCCTTGTCCATCACGATGGACAAATAGTAGAGGCCCAGAACGATGTCTTGGCTCGGCACGATGATCGGGCTGCCGTTGGCCGGGTGCAGGATGTTGTTGGTCGACATCATCAGCACGCGGGCTTCAAGCTGCGCTTCGAGGCTGAGCGGCACGTGCACGGCCATCTGGTCGCCGTCGAAGTCGGCATTGAAGGCCGCGCAGACCAGCGGGTGAAGCTGGATCGCCTTGCCTTCGACCAGTATGGGCTCGAAGGCCTGAATGCCAAGGCGGTGCAGCGTCGGCGCGCGGTTGAGCAGCACCGGATGCTCGCGGATCACCTCATCGAGGATGTCCCAAACCTCCGGCCGCTCCTTTTCCACGAGCTTCTTGGCCTGCTTCACGGTGGCCGAATAGCCCTGCGCATCGAGCCGCGAATAGATGAACGGCTTGAACAGCTCCAGCGCCATCTTCTTGGGCAGGCCGCACTGATGCAGCTTGAGCTCCGGGCCGACCACGATCACCGAGCGGCCCGAATAGTCGACGCGCTTGCCGAGCAGGTTCTGCCGGAAGCGGCCCTGCTTGCCCTTCAGCATGTCGGCGAGCGACTTCAGCGGGCGCTTGTTCGCGCCGGTGATGACTCGGCCGCGGCGGCCGTTATCGAAGAGTGCGTCAACCGCTTCCTGCAGCATGCGCTTCTCGTTCCGGATGATGATGTCCGGCGCGCGCAGCTCGATCAGGCGCTTCAGGCGGTTGTTGCGGTTGATGACGCGGCGGTAGAGGTCGTTCAAGTCCGAGGTCGCGAACCGCCCGCCGTCGAGTGGTACCAGCGGGCGCAGCTCCGGCGGAATGACCGGGATCACCTTCATGATCATCCATTCCGGCCGGTTGCCCGACTGGATGAACGCCTCGATTACCTTGAGCCGCTTCGCGAGCTTCTTGGGCTTCAGCTCGGTCGTGGCCTCGGCGATCTCCTGGCGGATCTGCTCGCGCATCTGCTCGAGGTTTAGCGCCATGAGCATGTCGCGCACCGCCTCCGCGCCGATGCCGGCCTGGAAGTCTTCGCCATACTCTTCTTGATACTTGGTATAGTCTTCCTCGGACAGAAGCTGGCCGGGTTTGAGCGGGGTAAGCCCCGGCTCGATCACGACGTAGTTCTCAAAGTAGAGCACGCGCTCCAGATCCTTGAGCCCCATGTCGAGCAATAGGCCAATGCGCGAGGGTAGCGATTTCAGGAACCAGATGTGCGCCACCGGCGAGGCAAGCTCGATGTGCCCCATGCGGTCGCGCCGCACCTTGGTCAGCGTCACTTCCACGCCGCATTTTTCGCAGATGACGCCCTTATACTTCATCCGTTTGTATTTGCCGCAAAGACACTCGTAGTCCTTGATCGGGCCGAAGATTCGCGCGCAGAATAGGCCGTCACGCTCCGGCTTGAACGTGCGGTAATTAATTGTCTCTGGCTTCTTAATCTCGCCATAAGACCAGGAGAGAATTTTCTCCGGGCTTGCGATTGAGATGCGTATCTGGTCGAATTCCTGAGTCGGCACCTGCGG
>JBKQNN010000139.1:0-14953 GCA_052145975.1 Rhodomicrobium sp.
GGAGGGTGGCCACCCTCCCTCATGGGCTGACCTTCACCGATTCGAGGCCGGAAAGGTCAACCGGCAGAAACATACAATCCGGGATCGTTACGAGTGCCGTCGCCCCTTAAGATCCCGGATACGGCGCTTGGCGCCGTTCCGGGATGACGGGCGCGGAGCTACTCAACCGGATTCGGGATGAGACCATGGCTTCTCCATGCCGCCAAAGTCCGAGTACCTGAGTCTGGTATTCTGGCGCTATAGTTCTTACATGGTATGTTCCGCGCTACCCGTTAAGGAATGGGAGGACATTGTGACCGGGACAGCCTACCCAGCCGATATGAGCCAAAAGCCCGAGGTTACCGGGTTTTTCGATTCTGCCACCAACACCATAAGTTACGTAGTCCGCGACCCCGCCTCGAACGCCTGCGCGGTGGCCGACCCCGTCCTCGATTTCGACTACGCCTCCGGCCGCATCGGCTTCGGCTCCGCTGACCGGATCGTGAATTTCACCCGCGAACATGGGCTGAAGCTTGAATGGCTGATCGAAACCCACGCCCATGCCGACCATCTTTCCGCCGCGCCCTACATCCAGGAGAAGCTTGGCGGCAAGATCGGCATCGGCGAGCACATCCGTGAAATCCAGGAGGTTTTCGGCAAAATCTTCAACGAAGGCACCGAATTTCAGCGCGACGGCAGCCAATTCGACCGCTTGTTCGAAGACGGCGACACCTACACCATAGGTCGCCTTCACGCATTTGCGATGCACACGCCGGGCCACACGCCCGCCTGCATGACGCATGCGATCGGAAATGCCGCCTTCGTGGGAGACACGCTGTTCATGCCCGACAGCGGAACGGCGCGCGCCGATTTCCCGGGAGGCGATGCGAGGCAGCTTTACCGCTCCATCAAGAAGGTGCTGAGCCTGCCGCCGGAGATGCGCCTCTTCATGTGCCACGACTACGGCGGGGGTGGGCGCGAAATCCGCTGGGAAACGACTGTCGCGGAAGAGCGCGCAAACAACATTCATGTCCGGGACGGCATCGGCGAGGACGAGTTCGCGGCCAAGCGCAGCGCACGCGACCAGACGCTTGGCATGCCGAAGCTCATGATCCCATCCATTCAGGTCAATATGCGGGCCGGGCATCTTCCCAACCCCGAGGCCTGCGGAAAAGCGTTTCTGAAGGTGCCCGTGAACGCCTTCTAGCAAATGCCGGCCAGAACGGCCCCGTCAACGGAAGGGGGGCTCGTCGAAGGAGCGCAGCTTCCGC
Source organism: Rhodomicrobium sp. (assembly GCA_052145975.1). Lineage (GTDB taxonomy): Bacteria > Pseudomonadota > Alphaproteobacteria > Rhizobiales > Rhodomicrobiaceae > Rhodomicrobium. Next base: position 1,251 of record JBKQNN010000139.1, read on the forward strand.
GAATGCAGGGTGTCGCGGCTCTCCTTGAGCAGGTCGAGCGCGGCGAGCCCGATCTTCAAATGCTGCGCAATGGCGGTCTCGTAAAACGCGCTGGCAGCACCCGGCAGCTTGATCTCGCCGTGCAGCGGCTTATCCGAGACGCACAGCAGCGTGCCATAGGGGACGCGCAAGCGGAACCCTTGCGCCGCGATGGTGCCGCTCTCCATGTCGACGGCAATGGCGCGCGAAAGGTTGATGCGCTTCCTTTCCTGCGTAAAGCGCAGCTCCCAATTGCGGTCGCCGTTGGTGACGACGGTTCCGGTGCGAAGCCTCTGCTTCAGCGCGTCGCCGGCATGGCCCGTGACCGCGGCGGCAGCTTTCTGCAGCGCCACCTGAACCTCGGCCAGCGCCGGGATCGGCACGCTTGGCGGCACCAGTTCGTCGAGGATGCCGTCCTGCCGGAGATAGGCGTGGGCCAGCACATAGTCTCCGATCTCCTGGCTGTCGCGAAGCCCGGCGCAATGGCCCACCATGAGCCAGCAATTGGGACGCAGGACCGCCAGATGGTCGGTGATGTTCTTGGCGTTGGACGGCCCGACGCCGATATTGATCAGCGTTACCCCCGAATCCCCCTCCCCCGTCAAATGGTAGGCGGGCATCTGGTAGCGGTGCCATTGGGAGCTCGCCACAAGCGCTTCCGCCTCGCCAGGCGAATGCCGGCGGTTCACAATGACGTCGCCGGGCAGCACGAGGCGCTCGAAACCGCCGTCGCGAGCGAGTTCTCCGCATCCCCAGCGCACGAACTGATCCACATAGCGGTGATAGTTCGTAAGCAGGATCCAGCGCTGGACGTGCCGCCAATCGCTTCCCGTATAGTGGACGAGCCGGCGCAAGGAGAAGTCGGTACGAACCGCATCGAACAGGGCGAGCGGATAGGGCTCGCCCTCCTTGCGCCGCCACAAGCCATCCGCCAGCTCGTCGCCTACGGCGGAGGGCCTGGGCGTGGGGAAATGGCGGGCAAGCTCGCTCGCGGAGACGTTCGCGCTCGCAATCTCCTCCGCGCGCTCGATCACATAAGGGTAGGGAATTTGCTGGGCGCTGACGCCGGTTTCGATGACGGCGCCGTATTCCGTCACGAGAGGCTCAAGCTGTTCCAGAAGATAGGCGCGGAAAGCGCGCGGATGCGTGACCGTGGTCTCGTAAATGCCGGGCCGCTGCAGTTTGCCGAAGGCGCGCAGCGTGGGTGAGCGCGTGTGCTTTTGCTCGCGGTAGACCACCCGCAGGGCCGGGTAGTGAAACTTGGAGCGCGTTTCGGGGGACGGCGGAACGCGCGTGTTGAGATAGCGATCCAGCGCGCTTGCGAGCGCCGAGGCGGCTTTGGCATAGAGCTCTTCGAGCTGGTCAACTGCGGCAACCGGCGTAGGATACTTCGATGTGTGCGGCTTCGCCATGGATTTGGGCCGAATCTGAAATGAGCGAATTAGCATGCATGGCCCGCCGCTACCCGGCAATGGCAAATGCCGGCCGATCGCCGGACAACTTCGCGGAGGACAAAAAATTAGCCGCGATTTTTCTGTTCCGAACCTTAAAAAAGCCCAAAGGACAGTGCCCATGGCAGAGGCGCACGCAGCGCCGGGCAAGCAATCGGGCAAGCCCGACTTCTTAGAGCACCGATTGCGGCGTTCCTAGCAAACTCTTCCAGGCAAGCTGGCGATGTTGGAAGACCTAATAAACCAGCAATGGCAAGCACTCGCGCAGTTCATTCGCGGGAGCAAACGGCTTGCCCAGTCGAAAGCCGGTGCGCTTTTTGCGCGGAAGCCGCCTCCCCCGAAACCTGTGCTTACGCTCCCGAAACCCTCGCTCACCGTTGCAGTCGGCAAGAGCCGGAATACGAACGCACTGGAGGAATACCGGCGCAGGTTCGCGCCCGCCGCCGGTCAGGCAAATGAGCCGTCCGCCCCATTGGCCGCCGCCGGTCAAGGCTTCCACGAATCGCCGCAACCCGCTCTCGAACCCTTGAAACCGCCCCCGCCGGTCCGCGACCCCTTGAAAACGCCGCAGCCGGCGCCCGAATCCTTGAGACCGCCGCGACCGGCCCGGGAAACCTTCAAACCGCTGCAGCCGGCCCGGCAACCGTCGAAGCCGCCGCAACCGGCCCTGGAAGCCTTGAAACCGCCGGTGCCCATCGAGCCACCGGCGCCGCCTCGCCGGAAAAAAAACTCTGGCCGCCGCAAGCCCAGCCCGACGGGCTGGAGCACCGGCTTTAGCCATTTCACGGGCGCGGCCCAAAGCCTTCTTATTCCCGCGCTGCTCCGTGGTTACCATCGCGTCAGCCAGCACAGGAACGAACTTATCGCGGCTGCAGCAGCTTGCGTGCTCGTGATTGGTGGAGCGTATGTTTACCGCGCCATAATGGTAGAAGACGGCAGCGGCCAAGCGTCGCGCAACAGCCAGCTCGCACAGTCCATGGACGAGAGACCGAAGACGCCGGCGGCCGCCCCCAACCCAAAACTCTATTACGAGCGCTTGGCGTCCGGCGGGCTGGAAACCGTGCCCGCGCCGGCGGATGCCCCGCCGGTAAGCGCCGGGCCCGCAGAGACGGCGAATGGCAGCGTACCCGTTTCCGGCGCAGAGCAAACCGGAAACGCTCCTGCACCGCCGGCGCCAGCCGCGGCCGAAAAGCAAGCGGACGGCGGACCGACCGTTGTTCGAAGCGAAAGATACTTGGCCGATGGAACGCGCATCGATCCTGGGCAGCCTGCCGCCGCCCCTAAAGCTGCTAGAGCCGCCGTTTCCGGCATCGGGGAGGCCCGCCGCCCGGTCTTGGCCGCCGCGGACGCTTTGCCTGCCCTGGCCCAGGCTCCTCCCGTGGTTCCGCAATTTGCTGAGGCCCCGGCCGCCGCCCCGAGAGGCGCTGTTTCTGGCATCGGTGAGGCGCGCCGGCCCGTTTTGGCCGCCGCCGAACCTGCGCCCGCCCCGGCTGGAGCTGCGGTTATTCCGCCAGCCGGCGCTCCTGCCGTGGTTCCCCCGGCCTCACCGCCAACGGTGGAGCCGGCTCCCGCTCCGGCCGGCGGCTTCTTCGCCCAGGTCAGATCGGATCAGGACCTGAAGGCTGCGGAAGCAGAGCTTGCGACAGTTGCGGACAAGTACAAAGCCGTCCTTGGGGAAGTGCCGCTCTCAACAAGGCAAGCCGACTTGAAGGACCGTGGCATATGGTTTCGCGTGCTAGCCGGCCCAGTAAAGTCACACGATGAGGCGGAGAACCTTTGCAAAAGGTTAAAGAGCGCCGGGCTGCAAGCTTGTATCGTTCAAAAGCTCGATTAACCGCGATCACCGGTTCTTCCCCAGGTTGTGCGTCAAAGCACCGGCAATCTGAACAAAAAATCATTGTTTCCTCAACGAATGTCTGCTTAAATTTTTCCGTCCGCAGAGTTATATCGCAAAACCGGGAAGACCATCCCCGTCTTCACGGGCAGTCTTCTTTTTCAACTCTGCTTAGGAAATCAATTGTGTGTGAAAGTCCCGCAGAACTGGCTTTTGCACTTGCGAGCGCTCAAGAACCCGCTAGTCTGACTGCTTCCGGGGCGGAGTGGAGTAAATAAAATGCAGAACAGCATGACCCTCCAGGAGATGCTAGACAGTATCCGCGCCATTTTCGCTCAGGATATGACACGGAAGCCAGCGCATCGAAACAAGCCTGTTGCCGACCCGGCCTTATGGCGAGCCATTCAGAACCAGGAGAAGAACAGCGTTGAAGAACAATGCTGGCTTCGAGGCATGCGGGGCAGGCGCTAAACGCCCGCGATCCGCGATTTCCGGCCGCTAATTAAACGCACCCAGGCATGCGTTAGCGACCGGAGAAAGTGCGCCTTCGTATATTCCCGGCGGGCAACGCGCCCCTGGAACTTACCTTATTCCCGGTTGTGATTGCCCGGAGGCAACGTCGCGCCAAGACTAGGCGCCGCCGTTTATATCGGCGTCGTGGTGACTGCCTCCGCGGTTGCATCCCTCGCCATTGACCATTTCGGCATCCTTCGGATTTGCACAGCATTCGGCGGGGCTTGGCCGGCTCGCCGGCGCGGCGCTCATGATCGCGGGCGTGTCTTTGATCGCAAGTTTTTAGAGCGCGCAAACGCTAAGCAAAAGTTCCCAGCATCCCCAACGCTCGGACGTCTTGTCCGGCACCATTAGGGCCGAGGCGCGACAGTCCGGTGTCGCAGACCTTGAGGCATTGGGATCGCACACCCAGTTTTCTGTCCTGAAGGCGGCTAGACTTAAGAATATCAATACAGCGGAGACAGCCGTTCGCCGTTGTAAACAGAACATCGGGATGCCATCACCATGGGGTCAGTACAGTCCGTCGCGCTTCTGCCTGGTGAGCTTCGGGCCGTGCTAAGCACCATAGGAACGAAGTTCGAGAAGCGACAATGCATTAAAGGCGAAGCCGGCCACGCCTTGCGTTTGCTCAACGAGTTGCCTGCCGCTGCTGCGGTTAAAGCGGAGCGGGAAATCGCCATCGCTGCCAGGCTCTATCATTATTGGCGGCGGCCGAAGTTGTGGGCTGCGCAACTTGCAACATATCCGAGCGACGCAGACCAGCTTGAGAGTGTGCCGGGCCTTGAATACCTATTCATATTTCACATGGACGGAACGATCCGCGAGGCCGCGCTTAACAAGATAGCGGGCGGGGCGCCAAGCCCCTTTCTATTCGCGGCAATTGCTTGGCGGCTCAACGACTGGGCTCCGCCCGTAAGAGAAGCAGCCGCCGAATGCGCTAAACGCATCTTTCCTCTAACCTCGGCAGACGTCATCGCGCAGGCCGGTATGGTCCTTTTGTGCCGGGAGAGTAGCTGGGGACGGTGGACCAATGAGCGTGCTGTGCTGGTTGAAACGTTTAGTCAACCCAATGTGGCCGCTGCACTCGCCTGTGCTATCAAAAATAAGCGGACGGGCAGCGCCGCAACCATATTGCAGCGCGCCCTTCAGAATAGCGGACTCGATCCTTTTCTTGAAACGCTAGCTAGGGAGGCGCGGCAGCCTGCTGTGAGGGCAATCGCCTTGTTGGCCCTGATTAATGGTTACGCAAGTTGGCCAAACGGATTCGCATGGCAATGGATCGATAAGTCCATGGGGATTCGGAAGCGCGTGCAAGTGCTTAGCCAGCGACCGTTCAAACCGGGTATATCGCGAAGAGCCGCCATCGCGATGGGTGTCGCTGATCGATCTGCAACCGTAAAGAAGAGCGCTCTTGATGCTTTGACTCACTACCGCGCTGAAATACCGGATGCTAGAAAGATCGCCGAACCGCTCCTCACCCATCGCTCGGTTTCGATCCGGCAAAGAGCGGAATTCTTGCTAACAATTACTGAGAAACTCTCTTAGGCGGGCGGCGTTTGCAGGTAGAAATGCGGGAGAGGACCTGCGCCGGCGCCGATGTCCAGGTCTGCGGCCCGCTCGATGGCGCCTTGCAGATAGGTCTTTGCCTGCGCGATGGCCTCCTCCATCGCCAGCCCTTTGACGAGATAAGCCGCAATCGCGGACGCAAGCGTGCAGCCGGTCCCGTGCGTGTTTTTCGTGGCGATCCGCGGCGCGGAAAGGCTGCGGAATTTCGAGCCATCGTAAAAGAGATCGATGGCCTCGTTGCCCTGTGCGTGTCCGCCTTTGATAAGAACCGCGCGCGGCCCAAGCCCAAGCAGCCGCACCGCCTGCTCTTTGACTTCGCTCTCGCTACCGGCCGGCTGCGCATTGAGGAGCGCCGCCGCCTCCAAAAGGTTCGGCGTTATCAGCGCCGCCAGCGGAAAAAGCCTCGCCACCAACGCCGGACCGGCTCCTTTTTCAAGCAGGACTCTGCCGCTTGTCGAGACCATCACCGGGTCTACTACGATTGGAATGCCTGCCGCCCAGCGCTCAAGCCCTTCCGCTACAGCCAGCACGCCCGCCTTGCCGCCAAGCATACCTGTCTTCACCGACCGTATCGGCAAATCTGAAAAAACGGCGGTGATTTGGGCCGAGACGATGTTCGCGGGCACGTTGTGCACCGCCGTGACGCCCCTTGTGTTCTGCGCCGTTACGGCCGTTACCACCGTGGCGCCGTAAACGCCAAGCGCCGAGAAGGTCTTCAAGTCCGCCTGGAGCCCGGCGCCGGCGCAGGAGTCCGACCCCGCAATCGAAAGAGCGGCTGGGGTCTTCACGGCCGCACGCCGGGCGCGGTAATCGGCAGATCCCTACTCCGCCAATTGAGATATAGCTCCAAGGCGACATAATCCGGCGAGCCTTCCGCCTGCGCTTCTGCCCGGGCGAGCGCGTTGCACATGCGGAAACGCTCATGCAGCGAGATCATACGCTTCTGGCCCATGCTGAACACCGGATAGGCAACCGCGTGGCCTTGGCTCAGCGTTTCGCCTCCGAACTTCTGCCCGAAGTTTTGATTATGGCAGTCCGCGCAGGAAAACTGCAGCAGACCTATCTTTTTGAAATAGAGCTCCTTGCCCTTCTCAAGAAACGCCTTGGCGGGGCCGGTCACATCGGCGGTAGGAGGAAGCCCGCGCGCAATCCAGCGAAGATAAGCGCTCATGGCGATCATTTGATCCGAACCCTCGGCCAATGCTGGTGCATGCAGTGCGTTTTCGCGGCAGAAGTTGATCCTCCCTGGCAGCGCGATCACGCGATCGGCGTCGCTTGCGTAGCTTGGGTAACTCGCCACTGCGGTCTTAACCCGCTGCTCCGGCGTAGCACCATGACAATCCTTGCAGGCTTTGCCGGAATCGCCCTCGGGCCTGCTCCATGCGGCTTCCCCCGCCTGCACAACAGGGAAAGCGGGATTATCGAAGTCGTCCGACTGTTTCGCGCGCAGTGCCGGCGACACAAACTCCTCGCCGGGTTTGATGACTTGCAGCTGAGCCGAAGTCTCCCCCGGCTCTCCGCCAGGCCCGGCTTGCGCCTGCACACAAACAGGGGCGGAGACGGCGAACACGGCGAAGAATATGGCGGCAGTGGGTTGCACCTGAACACCTCCCGAAAAAAGCCAAAGAGTCCGAAATGCCGTGCGCGTTAGCGGCAATGGTGGCGGCAATCCGGAGATGGGACACGAGCCGCCCTATTTCAGCGTTATCAGATAAGCGACAAGATCCTCGATCTCGGCCGCGGTCAGCACCGAGGCCTCGCTTTCCCCAGAGCGATAATAGGCCGGCATGATCGTTTCCGGGAAGTAGCTCTTTGGCTCGATCAGCACTTGGCGGAGCTGCCCCTCACTGAACTTGGCTCCCGCGCCGTCGAGCGCCGGGCCAATACTGCCCTGTGCAACGGCTGGCGAAAGTGCGCGCAGTTGATGGCAGCTCGCGCAGCCGCCCTTCTGAACGCTGATAAAAACGTCGCGTCCTCGCTCCGCGTTCCCCGCGGCGTCTGTAAGCGGGCCCGGAAGGTTTTGTACGGTGCGGGAAAGCCGGTGAGGGACGCCGGCGTCCGTATCCGCGAGATAGAAGCCGGCGATTTTCCTTTTACATTCACCGCCATAAGCGCTCGTAACGGCGAACGGCGCGGTATGCGCTATCAACGCCGCTACGCAAAGGAATGCCCAAATAGGCGATTTTGCCATCGCTCGATCTCCGGCCTCCGCGGCAGCTTTACTGGCGGCTGCATCCTCGCCTTACTGGGAGCGCGACGATAACGGCGTTCGCGAAGCCGTCAATAGCCCTGCTCTATTTTTGCTATCCGCAGCTTGCCGGTAGCTTTCACAGCCGGAATTACACAGAATCGGGCCGAATGGCTCCCTGCGTTATCCCGGAACGGCGCTTGCGCCGCATCGGGACCTTAACAGCCGCCGGCATTTGTTACGATCCCGGCGCGATGACGAAGGAAACAGGCACCGCGGCGCGCCGTGCATGGCACCAACGGACAGCAAGCCATCCAGCCTGGCTTCGTATTACTGCCCAACAGGCCGCAGCTGCGCCAGACACTTAGGCAAGTCGAGCAGGCGCTCGATCAAAGCGGACGCGCCAAGCTCTTGCGGGGCCACCCGGCTATAACCGAAGCTAACCACGACCGGCACGACGCCCGCCGCTTTCGCGCATTCGACGTCGGCGCTGCTGTCGCCTACCATTACGGCGTCCTGCGGCGAGATTTGAAGCGCGTGAAGCACTTCTAGCAGCGGCGCGGGGTCAGGCTTGCGCCGATGGCCTTCGCGCTCGCCTGCCACGGCGGAAAAATATTTCGCAATGCCGAGTTCCTCGACGATCTCGACCGTAAACGCATGCTGCTTATTCGAGCAAAGTCCGAGCCGCCGCCCTTCCCCTTTCAGCATTTCGAGAAGCTCGGCAGCTCCCTCAAACAGCGTTGTGCGCCTGACAAGGTTCTTTCCGTAATAATTCACGAAGTCGGCGGCTAGCGGCAGGAGCTCTACATCCGCAACGCCGTGCGCACGAAGCGCCCGCTCGACGAGCTTCGGGATGCCGCCGCCGACCATCTCCTTCACCTGGGCGACGGGAAAAGGCGCAAGGTGCCGCACGTCGAGCGCGTAATTCAGCGCATCCGCCAAGTCGTGGGCGCTGTCGATCAGCGTTCCGTCCAGATCGAACACCACCGCTTGCGGCCAGTCAGGCGCTTCGCGTTCCATACCGCCTCCATTTTGCCGTTACAGCGATCCGGCTGCTGCCGGGCGGGATGACAGATACGCTAGGCCCGCGCCGCAACCTTAGGATCGAGCTCGCCCTTGGCGTAACGCTTGGCCATGTCAGCGGCGGGCACCACCTTGATTTTCGACGCGTTCCCCGCTGTGCCGAACTGTTCGTAGCGGTCTTTGCAGACCTGTTCCATAGCCTGGATGGCGGGCTTGAGATATTTCCGCGGGTCGAATTCCTTCCGCGCTCCGGCGAGTGTCTTGCGGATCGCGCCGGTCGCGGCGAGCCGGAGATCGGTGTCGATGTTGACCTTGCGCACGCCATGCCGGATGCCGCGCTGCAGCTCTTCCACGGGCACGCCGAAGGTCGTGGGCATCTCGCCGCCGAACTCGTTGATGATGTCGATCAGCTCCTTCGGAACGGAGGAGGAGCCGTGCATCACGAGGTGCGTGTTGGGAATCCGCTTATGGATCGCCTCGATGACGTTCATCGCGAGAACGTCGCCCGTGGGCTTGTGCGTGAATTTGTAGGCTCCGTGCGAGGTGCCGATGGCCACGGCCAGCGCGTCCACCTTGGTCGCGGCGACGAATTCGGCAGCCTGATCCGGGTCGGTCAGCAGTTGCTCCTTCGAGAGCTTGCCTTCGGCGCCGTGCCCGTCCTCCTTCTCGCCATGCCCGGTCTCCAAGCTGCCGAGGCAGCCGAGTTCGCCCTCCACCGAGACGCCAACCCAATGGGCCATCTCGACCACCCTGGAGGTTATGCCCACGTTATAGCCGTATTCCGCAGGCGTCGCGCCGTCTGCCTGGAGCGAACCGTCCATCATCACGCTGTCGAAGCCGATGCGGATGGCGCTGGCGCAGGTCGCTTCGCTATTGCCGTGATCCTGGTGCATGCAGATCGGAATATGCTGATACTGAGCCTCAAGCCCCTCGATGAGTTTTGAGAGCAGAAGGTCGCCCGCGTAGGCGCGCGCACCGCGGCTGGCCTGGATGATAACCGGGCTATCGGTCGCCTTGGCCGCCTCCATAATGGCGATGCCCTGCTCCATGTTGTTGATATTGAAGGCGGGCACGCCATAGCCGTGCTCCGCGGCGTGGTCGAGAAGTTGCCTGAGGGTGATACGGGCCATTCTAGCCTCCCATTGGTGCGGATGTTCTGCTGTTCATATCAGGGCCGGGTCACGGGCGGGCAAGCACTGCGACGCCGGGGAGCGTGCGGCCTTCGAGCCATTCGAGGAAGGCGCCGCCTGCTGTCGATACGTAGGTGAACTTGTCCGTGACGTGCGCCGCGTTCAGCGCCGCGACCGTATCGCCGCCGCCAGCGATGGTACACAGCTTGCCGGCCTCTGTAAGCCTGGCTGCCTCGCGGGCAAGCTTAAAGGTGCCCTCGCCGAAGGGCTCGATCTCGAAGGCGCCGATCGGGCCGTTCCAAAGCAGCGTTTTGCATTGCTCCAGGCACCGGGTGAACTCCTCCACCGAGCGTGGTCCCACATCGAGGATCATCATATCCTCCGGCACCTCGCCCACCGGAACCGTTTGGGTCTCCGCGTGCTCCTTGAGCTCCTTTGCAACAACAGCATCGGAGGGCAAAACGATCCGGCAGCCGGACTCCGCGGCTTGGCCCAAGATCGCATCCACGGTTTCGGCCAGGCCCGGCTCGCAGAGCGACGTTCCGACGCCAATTTTCTTGGCATAAAGGAAGGTGTTGGCCATACCGCCGCCGACGATCAGATAGTCCATTTTCTTCACGAGCTGGACCAGGACGTCGATCTTTGTCGAGACCTTCGAGCCACCGATAACCGCTGCCACAGGCCGCTCGGGGTGGTCGAGCGCAGCTCTCAGCGCGTTGACCTCCGCCATCAGAGATGGACCGGCGTAGGAGGGCAGCAGGTGCGCGATGGCTTCGGTAGAAGCGTGTGCCCGGTGAGAGACGGAGAAACCGTCATTCACGTAAATGTCACCAAGCTTGGCCAGCGCATCGGCGAATTCCGCGCCGTTTTTCTCCTCCTCTTCGTGGAAACGGAGGTTCTCAAGGAAAGCGATTTGGCCGGGCTGCAGCTTGGACACGGCCTCTTCCGCGGCGGGGCCAATACAATCCTCGCCGAAAACGACGGTGGTTCCGGGCATCATCGAGGCGAGCTTGTCCGCGACGGGGCGCAGAGAATATTTCGCCTCGGGCTTGCCCTTGGGACGGCCCAAATGGGAGAGGATGACAACTTTCGCGCCGCGGGCTGCAAGGTCGCGCACAGTGGGGATGAACCGCTCGATCCGCGTAGCGTCGGATACCCCGGTTCCAGACATCGGCACGTTGAGGTCGGCGCGAATCAGAACGCGCTTGCCAAGGACATCGGCGGACGCGATGCTCTTGAGATTATCGAGTGACGCGGCTGTGCTCATGCTTTTTCCCTTGCTGCGAGCTTGATGCGAGGTCTCATGGCGTGTATTTGCTGCCCCTGCGGCCAGGACCCGCTATCGTCCAGGCTCAGCCCAAGGCCCTTTTGGGACGATTTGCGGAGCTTCGTTGCGGTGGATCGGTGCCGGCCGCGAAGGTGACATTCTTGCACGGCGCGCACAAGTCAAGTTTATTTAAGGCGGCATTTATCCCATATGTTAGCGAAGCATCCGCCGCACCGCTCAGCTGCAATTGCCCTGAACGCGCCAGCTTTCTAGCGCGTGTACATTGCGCCAGGCTAACGGCCTTCGTATAACCGGCAACGTCCTGTGTCATATTCCTTTATGAAGACAGGCGCATGCTGCCACACGGACCCGGCATACGGGGCTAGGGGTGGACCTTCCCGCCGCATCAAACTATAAAGCGTCTGTGAGATACCGCACCCTTTTCCTTTCCGATATCCATCTGGCAGCCCGGGCTTGCAGGTCCGAGGACCTGGTGAGCTTTTTGCAAGCCCACGATGCCAGCACGATCTATCTTGTTGGCGACATCATCGATTTCTGGCGGCTGCGGCGCGGGCCAAGCTGGCGTGCATCCCAGACGCAGGCGATCAAGGAGCTGGTGGCGAAAGCGCGGAACGGCTCGCGCTTGATCTACATTCCAGGCAATCACGATAACGAGATCCGCGCTTTCGCCGGGACCGCGCTTGGCCCCTTCGAGATTTGCCTGCGCGCAATTCACTCGACCGCAGACGGCCGCCGGTTTCTTGTCCTGCACGGCGACGAGTTCGACGCGGTGATAAACAACGCGCACTGGCTCGCGGTGCTGGGAGACGTCGCCTACGACATTGCGGCCGCGGCGAATACCCTTCTTAACTGGGTGAGGCGCGGGCTGGGCCTGCGTTATTGGTCCCTTTCCGCGTTCCTCAAGTACCGCGTTAAGCGCGCCGTCAACTACGCCGGCAACTTCGAGCACAAGCTCGCGGCAGCGGCTAGGGAGGCTGGCGCCCAGGGCGTTATCTGCGGTCACATTCATCACGCCGCAATTCATGCGGTCGACGGCATCGACTATGTGAACACCGGCGATTGGGTGGAAAGCGGTACGGCTGTCGCCGAGCACGCCGACGGCCGGCTCGAAATCATCCGCTGGACCGACCGCCTCCGCGCACTGCAATCCGCCCCGCCCAAGGCGTCTGCTGTAACCCCGGCACCATGATGCGCATCCTCGTTGCAACCGACGCCTGGAAGCCGCAAGTGAACGGCGTCGTGAACACCTACGTGAACTTGGAGCGCGAGGCTGAAGGCGCCGGATTCTCGCTGTCCTTTATGACGCCAGCGGAATTCACAACCGTGCCGCTGCCCGGCTATAGCGAAATCCGGCTAGCACTCGCCCGTGCTTCAGATGCGGCCCGCATCGTTGAGCGGGAGCGCCCGGATTGCATCCATATCGCCACCGAGGGGCCGATTGGCCTGGCCATGCGCGCCTTTTGCCTGCGGGCCGGCCGGCGCTTTACCACGAGCTATCACACCCGCTTCCCGGAATACGCCGCAGCCCGCGTGCCAGTGCCGCTTGCCTGGGGCTACAGCTTGGAGCGCTGGTTCCATAATTCGGGCGCCGGCGTTATGGCCGCGTCGCGCTCGCTGTGCGAGGAGCTTAGCGGACACGGCATCGAGAACGTCCACCTCTGGTCGCGCGGCGTCGATCTTGAGTTGTTCAAGCCGCAGGCAGTAGACAGGTTCGGCCTGCCCCGCCCGCTTTTCCTGTATGCCGGCCGTGTCGCCGTCGAAAAAAACCTCGATGCCTTCCTGAGCCTCGATGTGCCCGGCAGCAAAGCCATCGTCGGCGGGGGGCCGCAGCTTGAAGAGCTGAAGAGCCGCTATCCGAAGGTGGCTTTCACAGGTCCGAAGTTCGGCGCCGACCTCGCCGGGCACTACGCATCGGCAGACGTCTTCGTTTTCCCCAGCCTGACCGATACGTTCGGAAACGTCATGCTCGAAGCGCTCGCTTGCGGCGTGCCCGTGGCCGCCTACAATGTGACGGGACCCAAGGATATCGTGGTAAGCGGAAAGGTTGGCATTCTGGGCGGCGACCTTAAGCACGCAGCACTTGCCGCGCTTTCGATCGATCGCGCCGCATGCCGGCAATACGCCGAGCTTTTCAGCTGGAACGCCTGCGCAACCCGCTTCCGCGAAATCGTTGCAGAAGCCAACGGCTTGCGTGCGCCGCTCCTAGCCAGCGGATGATACCGGATTCGCTCGATTACTTCCCTCTCGCCGCAGCCGAAAAGACCCCCTTACGCTATAAGTCCTTTAGCGCTTTGTTAGCCACGTTCGATAGGTGGGTCTCCCAAAACTTGCGTTTTCCGGCGGCTGAGGGCCGCGCCGCGCGTTTACCTTTTGGCGCGAGCGCCGCTCGCCAGAAGCTCCTCCAGCCCGCGCTGTCCGATCCCGCCGTCTCCCTTCCGGCAGCCGCCCTGTCTCCGCTCCCAACCCTGCAAATAACCCCATTCAGCGCCTCCTGGCCACGCCCGCGCCTTCCCATGACGCAATGGTGGACCACAGCTCCTTACCGATGTGCTAACGCCGCGCAGCGCAATCGCTTCGCCAGCCAGATGAGGCTTTCCGCCATTCCCGGCCAGCGCGTGGAGGAAGACTCGATGCGGCGGAGACCAAGTATAGTTTCGCGGGAGTCCGCTTCCTATTTTCCGCGCGCGGCTCG
>JBKQNN010000140.1:0-14016 GCA_052145975.1 Rhodomicrobium sp.
AAGGCGATTGCTCCCGCCGTGACGCACCGGCTGATTTCAGCCAGGTGCTTGTTCATGGCTTCGATGTTGACGGTAGGCAAGACCAAGGCGGCGCCAACGCCACGGGCCGGGCAAACCGCACCGAACAAGCTCCTAAGCCGCGCGCAGGACTGGATGCCCCGTGTGGCGTTCGACTATCCCGATGACGTGAACAGCCAATGGCGGGCATACCGCGCGACCATGGCCGAGAAACAGCCTAGCCAAGCCGCGGCGGCGACGGCTTCTCCTCCCAAATTCGACTTCGAATTTGCCGTTTCGGGGGACGCGCCGTGGAAGCCTTTGCGGGTCTATACCGATGGCAGCAAGACCTACATTCTCTTTCCGCCGCAGGTTGGCTCCACCGAGCTCCCAGCCCTTGTCGAGATCGCCGGCGACAACAGCTTTCTTGGCCTCGACAGCCTCATCAACGGGGATACCACCCGTCTTGTAAACTACCGCTTCATCGAGCACCGCTTCGAGGTCGATAAGGTCTTAACGCGCGCCAGGCTTACCGCAGGAGTGGGCAGTAACGCGGCGACGGTGACGATCACCAGAACCAAGGCGGATTGACCATGCGGACAACCGCCGGCACCGGCCCCAATCGGGCCGGTCCTCTTACCAGCATGAAAGCGCCCAGCACCCCAATCAGGAGGTCAAGCCATGACTGACACACCTCCCTCTCCCGACCTGCTCAACCGCCCAGCCGCAAGAGGCGAGGGCGTGCGCAGGCTGAACCGCATACCGCTCATGATCGCGATGGGGGTTCTTGCCCTCATCATGGCAACCATCTTCTACACCTATTATCTGCGCTTGCAGCAATCCAACGCAGCCTCCAAGGCTGGGCGGACGGACACTGCCATCGGCATCCTCGCCGGCGCACCGGACGCAGGTTACATCCCGCCCAAAGCGCCCAGCAACATCCCCGTACTGCCGGCCGAGACGCCGGCAGCCGCGCCAGCTCCGGAACCCGAAAGGCCGAACCCCTACCGGTCCGCCTGGGAGAACTATTTGAAGCGCTGGGAGCAATTACGCCAGGCCCGCGATCAAATGGCGCTCGCAGCGATCGAAGCCACACCAGCCGTTCAGGCGAACTTTGCGAAATCGCCCGCGGCGCATGAAACAGCGGGCGCAGCACCTGCGCCGCTCTCAGCTTCCGAGCAATTCACAAAATACGCCACCGACCGGCTCGCCCAGCTCACTGGCGGCGGGGAGAGCGACCTTAACCGCCAAAAGGACAAAGCGGAGTTCCTAGCCGAGCGGGAGCCTAGAAGTGCCGATCAAAACACGCTCCACGCCAGCCGCGAAGCAGCAAGATCGCCTTACGAGGTCCGGGCGGGCACGGTTATCCCCGCCGTGATGATCGGCGGCGTAAACTCGGACCTGCCAGGCCAGCTCCTGGCCCAGGTCTCGGGCAACGTTTACGACACCGCCACCGGCCGCTTCATCGTCATCCCCCAAGGATCGAAACTCATGGGAACCTACGATTCCCGCGTCAGCACCGGACAAGAGCGCGTGCTTGTTGCCTGGACGAGGATCGTCTTTCCCGACGCCTCCGCAATCGATCTCGGGCGCATGCCCGGAAGCGACGAGGGCGGATATGCAGGATTCCACGACCAGGTGAACGAGCATTTCTGGAAAATTTGGGGCAACGCCCTCCTGCTATCGGCCTTCTCCTCTGGCATTCAGCTCAGCCAAGGCAACGGCAACAACCAAACGAGCGGGCTTAATGCCACTCAAACCATTGCCGCTTCCACCGGTCAGCAGATGGGCCAGCTTGGCATGGAGATCGCCCGGCGCAATCTCCAAATCCAGCCAACGCTCGAGGTCAGGCCGGGCTACCGCTTCGTTGTGCAGGTCACCAAGGATCTGATCCTCCGCCGCTGGGCGCCGAAGGATAAGGCCACCGCCTTTATCGGCGGCTACCCCTATCGCGATGGGGTGCAACGCTAACAACGGCTTGCAAAGCGCGCCGCCCATCGAAGGCGGCGAACGCTCCCAGGCCGGAGCCTCACGCAAGCGCTTGGAACTTCACAAGGAACATCACTAATGGGTCTTGCCCTCGATCCCTCGCATTGGGGTCTCCTCATCTTGACTGGCGCCTTTATTGGCCTTGGCTTCGGGCTCTTTGGCAGGGCCGGCGAGCTCGCAATCGCGCCGGCCCTTCTTGCTGTCCTGCCAGAGTGTGGCGTACCGGCGGCGGCGGTTCCAAAGCTGGCGGCGGCAACCGCCATCGCCATCCTAATCCCTGTGACCGTTGCTCATTCCGAAGGCGCCATACGCCGCCAGGCCATCGATTGGGACCTGTTCCTCTTGCTCGCCCCTAGCACTGCTGTGGGAGCGGTGCCGATCACCACGTTTGGCGACTCCTTGAGCGGCGGCCTTCTGAACTTCCTTATAATCGTAGGGATCGCCATTCTTGCCCTCCGCCTCTTTTGGACATCGAGAGGGCCAGCTCGTGAAATACCGCCTCCGGACACCCCTCCCCTCATCGCCATGACGCTCAAAGCCGTCGCGGGCAGCGCTGGCGCCGCAGCCATCGGCGTAAGCGGTGGCCTGGTCATTGCGCCCATGCTCGAAAAGCATTTGGCCGCCGAACGAGCAGCCGCAACGGCAAGTGCGCTGACGCTGCCTTTCGCGCTGGCGGCAACGCTGGGATATTTTCTTTCTCCTTCTCCTGATAGCTGCGGACCGGCATGCGGCGGTGCAATCTTTCTTCCCGCTCTGGCCGCTACCGGAATGGCCGCCGTCCTCACCGCACCGCTAGCGGCCACGGCCCGGCACTTTCTGCCTCAGCCCGCAGCGAGCCGGTTATTCGCTGTGTTCATCATCGCTAGTGCCTGTCTCTTCGCACTTCCGGTTCAAACCATCCCGGACCTTCTCGCCAGCAGCCGCGATAGCGCTCTTGAGGCCGTGCTTACCCCGCTTTGCGATCCTGAGCCAGCCCCCGCAGCGCCCGCATTCGAGGGCGCCGTGAACTCAAGTAACCGGGCTTCTGAGTCGGCAGGGATGGCATTTTTCCCCTGAAAAACGCCCTAAAAACAATCGCCAACACTCGACACGCATAGATCGTGCATATGATATCATATCCGCCAACCTCGAACGCTGGCTTGCCTCCGTCAGCCCACCCCACCTCAAAGCGGACGGAGGTTTTTCTGCTTGCCGCGCGGCGCAAATCGTCGATAGTTGTCAAACTATTGCAATGGAGCGCCGGATGACACGAGATGTGCAAATTACAAATTACCTGGACCTCAGCCCACCGAAAAGAGACACAAGCATGGCCGGTTTCGCGATGAGTCCGGCGCATTCGCCGTTGCAATTTCCGTCCCTGGGCTTGGCGGCCATACCCAAGCCACCGTTCACGTCAATGGCCAAAAGATCTTCGAGAGCGGCAACCTTGAGGTTTCCGCGAGGGCGGCGCGGCTCCTTCTTCGTCTTCTCTCCGAAATGGCGCGCGGTCATATCGTCGATCATGCGCTGACGAAGCGGGCTGATACGCATACGCAACTCCTATTGTGAGTGAGACTAACGTCCCATTCTCAATCGGAGCTTCCGGCTTGCGATAACGGTTTAGAATGGAATGCCGCCCGCGAGGCAGCATCTACCGCGAAAGCGGTTTCGTTCATCGACCCAAAGCTACCGAACTGGTTCGCTGCCTGAATTTCTGCCTTTAGATCTTTCACTTATATTAGTTCAATAAACTTGACCGCGAACTCCCAACCTGGAAAAAGCTTGGCGGCTATACAGCCGCCTGCTTTTGGCATACGAAACTCAAGCTACTTTCGCCTTAAACCCGATTCGGGCTAACAACTCAGGCGAAGTAGAGCCAACTTACGCGACAACGAACAGCTCAAGGCCACCGCCCTCCTTACCTTCACGGCCAAGGGCGTCGTCAAGTTCCAGACAGTGTGATCCTCATCGATGGCTAAGGAGTCACAACAGACATTGCTCGATCATATCCTTGAGGCCGCGCGCATCGGGGAGAACGACGATTGGGAGTTCAAGAGCGCCAAGGGCGGCTTCCCAGCCTCGCTGTGGGAGACCTACTCGGCCATGGCCAACTCAGCAGGCGGCATGATCGTGCTTGGGGCTTCCGAGTTCAATGGCACCGTCATGCTCGATGGCGTATCCAAAGACCAGCTTGCCAAGCTCACCAAGACGTTTTGGGACCAGCACAACAATCGCCAGATCATCAACCGGCCTCTCGCCGCGAGCGGCGATGTTCAGCCTGCGGAGTTTAACAAGGGTTGGCTTTTGGTCATTCGTCTGCGGCAGGCCGGCCGCCACGAGCGCCCGATCTACAAGGGCCAGAACCCGCTCGACGGGACGTTCAAACGCCGGCATGAGGGCGATTACCGCTGCTCGCCGGAAGAAGTCCGGCGCATGTTCGCCGACGCCAGCGAATTGCCTGTCGACGCACGGGTGCTCGTGGGCTTCGGCCTCGACGACATCGACCCGGCGTCACTCTCCGCCTACCGGAATCGTTTCTCCGCTTCGCGGCCGAACCATCCCTGGCTTGCCCTGAACGACAAATCGCTGCTGGAGCAACTCGGCGGCTGGCGGAGGGATCGCGAGAACGACCGGGAGGGCCTCACACTGGCCGGACTGCTTATGTTCGGCAAGCACCAGGCAATCATCGCTCCCGGCGCAGCGCCAGCCTACATGGTTGACTACCGCGACTATTGTGGGCGCCACCGGCCTGAGGACCGCTGGACCGATCGCCTTTATCCGGATGGCACTTGGGAGGCCAACCTCTTCCAGTTCTACCAGCGCGCGTGGACCCGCCTCGTCGCCGATCTGAAAGTGCCGTTTCGGCTCGAGGATGGCCAGAGAATTGACGACACGCCCGTGCATGTCGCGCTGCGCGAGGCCTTCGTCAACTCGATGATACATACCGACTACATGGTCGGCGGCGGCATCGTTATCGAACGCTACGAGGATCGCTATCAGCTGAGCAACCCCGGCACGCTGCTCGTTTCGGAGCGCAGCTCCGGCGAGGCGGGGTTTCGGAGTGCCGCAATTTGTCACTCCAGCGCATGTTCATGATGATCGGCGGCGGCGAGCAAGCGGGCTCCGGATATGCCCGCATCCAGGAAGGCTGGCGCAGCCAGCACTGGCGCGCACCTCGGCTGACCACGCAGTCGCAACCCGACCGTGTGCGCCTCGACATGCCGATGCTGAGCCTGATGCCGGAGTGGGTGTTCATTGGATTGCGTGAAAAGCTTGGAGGCCGGTTTGATGCGCTCAACGAGCGCGAACGCTTGGTGCTGGCCACCGGCTTGATCGAAGACGACGTGACCAACGTGCGCATGCAGGACCTGATTGTCGCGCCCTCCGCTGAGATCACCAAGCTATTGAGGGGCCTTGTCGCGAAGGGCCTGCTCGAAACCGACAATCAGCGCCGCTGGACCCGCTACCGGTTGCCGGCGTCGATCGCACCGCGGCGCGACCTATTCAGTACCACGCTCTCCCCACGCAATGGCCCGGAGTCCCCACGCACCGGGCCAGACTCCCAACGTAGCGAGGCGAACTCCCCACGCACTGACGCCGAGTCCCCATCTTCGAAGCCGGACTCCCTTCTCACTCAAGCAGAACTCGAGGCTTTACGGCCCATAGCCGAACCCGTCTCTAAGCAGAAGCGAGCTTCTGCTGCCAAGCTGCGTGCTGTAGTGATCGAGCTCTGCCGGGGCCGCTATCTAACGGCCGAGCAGATCGCTGCCCTGTGCAATCGCGAGGCCGAGGGCCTCCGCGACCGCACGTTGACCAAGATGGTCAAGGAAGGCCTACTCCGTCATCGCTTTGGAGGACAACCCAACCGGCCCGACCAAGCCTACGCCACAGCCGAAGGCCCGCCAGAAGCCGCGGCTTGATTCCCGTCACACGTTTCAGCTTGACGTCGTGCGCTCCTGTGCCGGCACCTGCACTCGCCGAAAAGTGGAAGTGCTCCACCGCCGGTTCCTAATCTCGCAGCCAATCTCCGCTTACGAACCTATCGCAACCGTAAGTACGACATTCTTGAACAACTCATTGACCCAATCCGGCTGTCGCGAATTCTTCCCAAGAACCGCTTGGTCATGACCGCTCACGCAAAATGCTGACTCCTGACTATGCAGGCGCGAGCGTTCGGCTATTGAAGCCGCTTCACCAGTGCGAAATCGCTGCCGGTCGTACCGAAATGCGCCGATTGCCCGCCGGCCGCAGTGCCACGCGGGATGGCCGAGCGCCCCTCTCCGCCCGCGACAAGCTGCGGCACGCGATCCTGCACATAGGCGGCCAAATCGGAAACGCGGATGGCACCGCTCTCGTCCGTGTGGGCGTGGTGCAGCGCATCGAGCAGCGCGTAAGTGAAAATGCCGTGGCCGAGCTTGCGAAGTTCGCTGGCCTCCTGGCCCTCCGCCGCCGCGGTCAGCACCGGCCGGCCCGTCGCTTCGTGCAGCCGCCCGATGGCCGCCTCCGACGCAGGGCCATCCACGCGCGAGCGGCTATAGCCCTGCGTTAGCGCTCCGGATTCGCATGTGTCGAGCAGGATGATCGCCTTCTTCGCCTTGATGCGGTTAGCGATCCAGTCTTGCAGGCGCTCCTGGCCGACGGCGCGGGCCGCGAGTGTTTGCGCATCGATCCCGCCCGGATAATCTTGCGGGATGAGATAGAAGCGCCCGCCTTGCGAAAACCCGTGCGCCGCCGCGAAGAGTACGAAGGTGTCGCGCGGATGAATGCCGGCCGCGAAGTCCTCAATAGCACGGCCAAGGCCCTCCGCGGTTGCCTCCGTGTCCAGCACCGTCCGCACGCGCACTTCGCCATACATCCCGGCGCCCGCTTTTTCCATCTCCGTCGTGAAGGTCTTTGCGTCCGCAACCGCGAGGTTGAGTTTCGGAACGCCTGTATAGGCATCGATGCCGATGGCGAGGATATGCAGCTTCGGCTTCACGCTATCGGTCCGGCCGGTGTAGGAGATGGTGGCCTGCGCGGGCAGCGATGCCAGGAGATTGCTTGCGTTATAAGCGACAACTTCAATCGCGTTCTGGCCGGGATCGAGCGCAAGCTCCCATTTCACCTCATAATCCGGGCCGGCGCCCGCTGGCGCGCTTGCTACGCCAACCGTGATGCCGTTGACGCGCCATTCGATGCGGCCGATGCCCTTGCCTCGATCCTAGATGCGCGCGGCAACGGTAACAAGGTCTTGCGCGGACCTGCTTCCAGAAGGCGGCGAGACGATTTCAACGGCCGGGGCCGGCCCGCTGTCAATAACCTTGTCGAGGTTCAGGACCGCAGCCGCCGCGCGAACCTCACCGTTGACGTCGCCGGCCACCGCCTCGCGAAGCAGATCGGGGTTGTAAAGCGACTGTCAAAGTTGATTAATGCTGAAGGCTTGATAGCCGCGGACGACCGAAAGGAGGTCTCCGGCATCGGCCGAGCCCGCGAAGAACCCCTTGTCTGAGATCATCGCCCAGCGGCCGTTTTTCGAGCTTGCAAACGTCGCTGCGGCTGCGCCAGTTTTCATGTCCCAGTAGCGGATCGTTCCATCCAAACTTGCGGATGAGAGCCAACGGCCGTCAGGAGTAAATGCCAAAGCATATACGTTGTCCTCGTGACCACGCAGAGTGAAGCGAAGCTTTTCGCTGGCCACATCCCAGACAAAGATGCCGGTCTCGCGGCCCACATCGCCGGATGAAGTTGCGCGCTGACCAGGTCCTGCGGCGATAAGCTTTCCGTCGGCCGACAGCGCAAGGCTCGCAGTATTAACATGGTTAGCAATGACTTCGCGCTCGAAAGATTTGACCTTTTTGCCCGTGGGGATATTCCAGATGTAAATTCCTGCGTCGCGGGTGCCGCAAACCAAGAGCTTTCCATCCGCTGAAAATAGGAGGCTGGTGCATTGACTGTCGCCCACAGAGATTCGCTTTATTGGGCGGAGGCTTGCAACATCCCAAACTTCGGCGTAATTCGCTTCGTCATTCGCTTCGTCACTTGGCCAAGCAACAGCAATAAGTTTGCCGTCTTGCGAGAAGCTTGCATACGACCCAGGAAGCTCGCGGAGCGTTTTCCCCGAGGCGGCATCGATAAGGCTACCGCCAGGAAAAATCTTGCTGCCATCCGGTGAAATCTTGACTGACCAGATTTCCCTTTCTTCCGGGAGCGGGATTTTGAGGCTCTGGCGCCCGTCGGTGGCATTGAACACATAGAGCGCTCGCGCTTTATAGCCATTCATTTCAAAGGCGAGCACTTTACCCTGGGCACTGGATAGCCCGAGATAGGTGAGGTTTTCCTTGGATTTGTGGGTCATGAAAGCCGGCGTGGCTGCGCCAACGCGCAACGTCACGAGCCTTTGTTCGTTTCCGTTACTTTTCATGATGTTTACGGTTTGCTGATCGGCGCTCAGGAACGCTGTCTGGGCCTTGTATCCTTGGGCGCCGAGGTCTCGAATCCGCCTGCCCGTTTTGTCCTGCTTCTTCACGATCCGCTTCATCCCCGGTTGTTTCTTGCGGGCAAGGGGAACCGTCGATTTTAACCCATCCTGCTGGCGGTACACTGTTTGTGGGGCGCGCCGGTTTTGATGGTTTCGATATTTGGGATCTAAGAGCGCGTCGCCTCAAACAGCATGTGCGCTGGTCAGGCGCAGAGGGAGCCAGTTTGACCGCTGTTTCCGGGGACTTGGAACTCGCGGCTCTGAGCGGCAGTCCAGTCATTCAGATACGCCAGATGGAAAAGTGACGGGCGGCAATATCCGCATGTATTCCGCGGCCCCGCTGGACAGGTCTGCGATCCACGCTTCGGCTTTACATCCGTATTCCTCGTTGCGAACGAGGAACAACTCATCCCCAAGGTATTCGACAAAATCCTTGCGCGTATCTTCATTCGGCAATTTGTATGTGCGAACCGGTTTCCTTGTTCGCACATCGAACCACTTGACGCTGTCATGCCCCGTAGCGACGAGCTGGCTGCCGTCCGCCGATAGTCCGAGCGAACTTATCCTCCCAAGTCCGCCGGAGTCGAACGAAAAAAGCTTCAGCCCCCTGGACAAATTCCAGCCGAAGATCTTTCCTTCTTCCGTCCCGGCGAGAAGTAGTTGCCGTTCCTCATCGATGGACAAGGTCCATACGCCGTCCCCACCCCAGTCTTGCTGTGGCTGAACCTCAATCGTATCAGTGAGCAGACCTGTCTCTACATTCCAAATTCTCACCGCCCCATCTTTGTAAGCGGCAAAAATCGAATGGCCGTCTGGGGCGAACGCAATACCTGTGTTATAAGCGAAATGTTCGAGCGTCCTAAGCAGCCTCCCCGTCGAAATGTCCCATATTTTGATGCGCTTGCGGTCCGAAGTGGCAAGCACCCGCTTGTCTGGGGAGAGGAGCGCGTATTCGGGTTTTTCCGGCGTTCCGATATTCGGTTGAATGTTGATGTCGGCCGGGCCCGCGCCCGCCGCTTGACCTTGCCGTTCATTCTCCCGGTTTGTGGACGTTCCCTCCGCCGCAAAAAAGCAGCTGAGCAAAGCTAACGTCAGTGCCAACATCACACGCAATCGCATCGACTTCGCGCCCCCAAAAATACTTATAATATCTCTTTCATATCAACTCGTGCCATCCATGCCAACCGCCAGCTCATATGGAAGCTTCGGAGATCCCGATCCGGACTATCTGACAGCGAATTTCTGCGGAGCGATGCCGGACTGCAAACTGCAATTGGCCCCAAGGGTGAGTGCGTGCAATTCTGACCACACCCGCTATTGGAGGTAATGCGGTCCACCGGATTTTGAGCTCTTCATCGACGCCCCTGTAGGCAGGCGGTCAAAAAACACACGGCGCTATTTAGTCCGCCAAGGGTTCGATGCAATCCGGCTGATTGTATGCGGGCTTATTCATTCGCGGCGTCACTGGAAAGAAATGCAGGTCCGCATTCACGCTGCGTGAAAGCGTTGGCGTTTCGCCCGCGAGCCACGGCTCAATTGCCTCGCGATCAAGGACGAGCGGCATCCGGTTGTGTAATTGCTGCATCCCCTCGCAAGCGTCCGTCGTGATGATGGTGCAAGATTGAAGATCGTCCTTCCACCGCTCCCAAAGCCCGGCGAAGCTCATGGGCTGGCCGTCTTTCCGGGTAATGTAGAACGGCTGCTTAAACGGCTTCGAGGCCAGTGGGCCAGGCATCGCCTTCCATTCGTAGTACCCGGAAGCCGGCACGATGCACCGGCGCGCCTTCCAGGCCGAACGAAAGGCGGGTTTCTCCGCCGCCGTCTCAAGCCGTGCGTTGATGAGCTGATTTCCGATCTTCTCATCCTTTGCCCAGAACGGCACAAGGCCCCAGCGCATCGTTTTGTAAATGCGTCCGGTGTCTTCTTTCACGATCACGCCTACGTCCTGCGTTGGCGCGATATTCCAAGAGGCGCGCAAGTTCGGAATCGCGGTGTTCGTAAGATTATAGCGTTCGGCCAACTCGGCCCACGTAAACTGCTCTGTAAAGCGCCCGCACATGCTGTACTCCTTAACCGGGCCATATGGTTGCTAAGCAGCCCTGCGTGAACGGCGGGGATGCGGGCCATGATATCGGCAAGCCCACTGATTTGGAGCAATGCATTGAGCGAGTCCGCGAAGGCGATCACAATTTACGTCGATGCCGACGCCTGTCCGGTTAAGGCGGAAATTTATCGCGTGGCCGAGCGGTATAGGGTCAAGGTCTACGCCGTCAGCAATAGCCCCATGGCGATCCCCAGAACGCCGCTTATCGAGCGCGTCATCGTTGGCAGCAATCCCGATGCCGCCGACGATTGGATCGCGGAACGGGTGTCTCGCGGAGACATCGTGATCACGGCCGATATTCCACTGGCGCATCGCTGCGTAAAGGCCGGGGCGGAGGTGATCGCGCCTAATGGGCGCGCGCTGACCGAAGCGTCCATCGGCATGGCGCTTGCGACGCGCAATTTGCTGGAGGATTTGCGGTCGGCCGGGCAAGTCACCGGCGGTCCGAAGCCGTTCCAGCCGCGCGACAGGTCCACGTTCCTGTCCACCCTCGATCTCGCCATCGTCCGGCTGAAGCGCGACGGGTTCGGCGCTTGATCTCCCTCGCCTCGCGGCCAGGAACGCACATGCCGTTGCGCGCGGATTTTCCACAAATTAGGGGGCGCGGCGAACACTTTGTTCTTTATTTGTTCCAGTCTTGACGGTAGGCTCTGCTGATCGAATTAACCCTGCGGCGAGCCATGGCGACATTGATTATCACTGAAAAAACAAGCCAGGCCAAGGACTTGCGGGTAGCGCTCGGCAGCCGCTTCGGCCAGATCCTGCCGGCCGAGGGCCATCTGCTGCGGCTGGCCGAACCCGAGGAAGTCGACGCGGGCTGGAAAAGCTGGTCGTGCGTGCTGCTGAAGCCGGACGGCCTCTACCCCT
The DNA here is from genome assembly GCA_052145975.1 of Rhodomicrobium sp. GTDB lineage: Bacteria > Pseudomonadota > Alphaproteobacteria > Rhizobiales > Rhodomicrobiaceae > Rhodomicrobium. Next base: position 11,394 of record JBKQNN010000140.1, read on the forward strand.
CAAAGCCAGCGGCGCAGGGCAACAAACCGGCCAAGCTCAAGGCCATCGGCGCCGCGCTCAAGACCTGCGACCAAGTCATCCTCGCCACCGATTGCGACCGGGAGGGCCAGCTCATCGGTCAGGAGATCTTGGAGCATTTCCGCTATCGCGGCCGCGTTCAGCGCGCCCTGTTCACCGCGCAAGACCCCAAGACGCTGCAGAAAGCCTTCGCGAGCCTAAAGCCGAACCAGGAGCTGCGCCCGCTTTACGAGGCGGCGGTGGCGCGCCAGCAATCCGACCAGATCTTCAACCTTTCGCTGACCCGCACCGCAACCAAGACCCTGCTCGCGCCGGGCACGCGCGGCGTTATCGGCATCGGGCGGGTCAAGACGCCAACGCTCGGCATCGTCTGCCTGCGCGAGCTTGAGATCCGCAACTTTCGTCCCGAGGACTATTTCGAGATCGTAGCCACTGCGAACACCGCGAGCGGCGCTTTTGGGATGCGCCATGCCCCGCCGGCGAAGCATCGCATCAAGGACCGCGCGCATGCCGAAGCCATCTGCCGGGCTGCCGCTAACTATCGGGGGCCGCTCGGGGTGTCGGTCGAGCATTGCCGGCAGGCGCCGCCAAAGCTTTTCGATCTGCCGGCGCTGCAAAAAACCTGCGGCCAGCGCCGGGGCTGGACTGCCGATAAAACGCTATCCATCGCCCAGGAACTCTACGATGGCGACGGCAAGAAGCTGATTACCTATCCGAGGGCGGAAGCCCGTTATCTGACCGAGAACCAGATCGGCGACGTTCCGGCTATCGCCAGCGCGCTAACGCGCCTGCGCGGTTTTGCCCATCTCGACCTCAGCAAGCCGGTGATCCGCCGCGGCAAGCAGGGACATTTCTGCGACCGCGCGCTGGAAGGCGTCTCCCATCACGCCATAGCGCCAAACGTCAATGTTCTCGATGACCTGGAGCAGCGGCTCGCCCGTCTCAGCGACGACGAAAAGCGGTTGTTCGCCCTCATTTGCCGCTCCTACCTCGCCGCCGTCATGCCGGACTTTGAGTACCGGCAGACCGTCGTCACGCTTAAGGTGCCGGCGCCGGAGGCGGAATTCCGGGCCACCGGGCGCATCCCGCTGCGCCAGGGCTGGAAAGCCGTCTACGGCGCCGCCGAGCCGGACGCCGCCGCCGGCGAAACCGAACAGACGCTGCCGCCGCTGACCGATGGCGAAGAGGCGACGCTGACGGAACCGCGTGTTGAGGACAAGCGGACGCAACCGCCGCCGCGCTACAACGAAGGCACGCTGATCGACGCGATGCAGAACGCCTGGCGCTTTGTGGAAGCCCCCGCCATGCGCGAGCGGCTGAAGGAAGCCAAGGGCATCGGCACCCCGGCGACGCGCGCCGAAATCATCAAGGGGTTGAAGCGGCAGAACTTGCTCGCCGCGGATGGGAAATTGGTGGTGCCAACCGAGGCCGGGCTGCAGCTGTTCGAACTCCTCAGAGGGGCAGCGCCCGCGCTGGTCGATCCTGGGACGACCGCGGAGTGGGAAATGCAGCTAGATGCGGTCGTCACCGGCAAGGCGGACTTCAGGGCTGTGATCGACGGCATAGCCGCCGAGGCGGACAAGCTGATCACGGTTCTTAAGGAACGATCGGGCGGCGCGGTGCGCTTGCAGGTGCCGGCCGCCAAAGCTGAGCGTACCCGGCGCCGGCCGCGCGGGCCGCTTCGTCCGGCTCATGGCGCCTCTGGCACCAAAGCGTCGAGGCGGCGGCCGTCCTCCAAGCCGAAACAGCTCTCGAAAGGCAGGACTGCCGATCCCGAGGCTGCTTCGAGCAAGCCCGCCGCGTCGCGAAACCCGGCGCTCACCGTCCGCATGGTGGACTATGCGCAAAAGCTCGCCAAGGCCAAGAACGTGGCCCTGCCTCCAGGTTATGACCGGGATTTCCATGCCTGCCGCCGCTTTCTCGACCAGCACGGCTGAATAGGAATGGACCCCGCCCGCAGTTCAGCGCGGCTCCGCCGGCATGGCCACCGCACGCTGGCGTTATTGGTGCAGGGTCGCTGTGATCGCAAGCACATCGCTGCGGAATAGCGCCAGCCGTTTTCAGGCCGAAAAAAAAGGCCATTCAAAATGATTGAACGGCCCCAAGTCTAGGGAGGAAACGCCCAAGGAGGGCAGCGATACGCGTAAGGAACGCATACCGCACTGCACCATTATATATTGCGATGCACAAAACTCAAGGGCGCCGCTCCGCCCCCAAGCTAAAGCCAGAGTGAGCTCGGTGCTGGCGGGTAACAGGTCGGTCTTGGCAAATGCGCCCGACAAGATCCTCGAAGTTTCAGCCGCTTCCGCACTCAGGTGGTGAGCCGCCTTGACGGAAGGGGTCATAAACCAGCGGCTGTTGACCCAAACACGACATGTGGTGCCGCGGCAACATATGTCGGCTTTGAAAGCCACATGCTATGGCGATAACCAGGAGTGTCGAGATGTGACGGATAGGGGCAGACTGTGTGGCATTTCCCTTCATCCTAAATCCGGCAGTTGACGGGGCCATTTTCGCCTGAGAATCGCGCATTCTCAGGGACATGAGCGACGATACACCCCATGTTCCGGTTCACCCAGCGGGTGAACAACCGCCGATTGTACAA
>JBKQNN010000141.1:0-18538 GCA_052145975.1 Rhodomicrobium sp.
ATCCGTGGACGGTACGGCGAGCAAGTAGGTAAAGGGGAAAAATATCATGACATCGACTACTTACCACGACGCGCCGTCCCATTCTGGGGGAGGGCTTGCCTCATGGGTGTTTAGTATCGACCATAAACGCGTCGGTATTATGTACCTGGTCGGCGCCTTGGCGGCATTCACCCTCGCAGCCTTGATGGCACTCGGCATCCGGATCGAGCAGTACTCGCCGGGCGAATCCGGCGTCATCAATTACTTCGTCGGCGATTTCAGCAAAAGCATGTCGACGCCCGATGCGTATAACAGCATGCTCACCTTCCACGGAGCCGTGATGATCTTGGGCTTCGTGATCCCAGGGCTGACCGGGTTCGCTACGAACTACCTGGTTCCAATCATGATCGGCGCGAAGGACGTTGCCTTTCCCCGGATCAACTCGTTCAGCGTCTGGGTGTACTTGTGCGGCGTTGTCCTGGCGCTCCTGTTCTTCGTCATCCCGGACAAATTGGACATGATGTGGACGGGTTATCCGCCCTATGCGGTCAAGACGGCGGGCAACACCGCGTTCTATGTCCTCATCGTGCAAATGATGGGCATCTCGTCGATCTTGGGCGCCATCAACTTTCTCACGACCACCGTCTACATGCGCGCCCCCGGCATGGGCTGGAATCAGATGAACATGTTCGTTTGGGGCAGCTTTTTCGCCAATGCCCTTCAGCTCATCTTCCTGCCGTTTCTCGCAACCGCGACGTTATTGCTGTTCCTCGACAAATATGTTGGGACCGGTTTTTACGACGCGGCCAGGGGAGGCGATCCGCTGCTCTACGAAAACCTGTTCTGGCTCTACTCGCACCCAGCCGTGTACGTTATCTTCATTCCCGCCGCGGGCTTGGTCTTTGAAATCATCGCGACGATGGCCAAGAAACAAATCTTCAACTACAAGGCGGCAGTTTATGGCGGCATGATGGGGATCGCGCTACTGTCGGGCGACGTGTGGATCCACCACATGTATGTGACCGGCATGCCGAACTGGCTCCGCATGTTTATGTCGTTTACGACGATCCTGATCTCGATACCGGCGGGTCTGGTGGCGCTCTCGATGTGGGGTACGGTTTATAAGGGCGCCATAACCTGGAATGTCGCGATGCGCTACGCCGCGCTCACCTTCCTGCTCGTACTGGCGGGCGGACTCACGGGCATTCCGCTGGCGGAGTCCGGAGTAACGCTGCATCTTGCCAGGACCTTGTACGTGCCCTCCCACTTCCATTTCATCATGGGCTTGTTCGCGACGTATGCCATATTCGCATCCGTCTACTTCTGGTTCCCGGCCATGACGGGCCGCACGGCCGATAACTTCGTTGCGAGAATCGCGTTCTGGTTCAACGCCGCGGGCACTCAGCTCACCTTCTGGCCGCTGTTCATCATCGGCGCGGACGGTGCGCCACGGCGCTACTGGGATTATTCCGCGGATACGTTTGGCGTGGAGCGTGCGGCGAACTGGGAATGGTGGCACCACCTCGCCACTTACGGCGCCATGGTCAATGGGATCGGTATCTTTCTCATGGTCAGCGGCTGGGCCTATTCGGCCTTCGCAGGCGAGCGCGTTGGAAGGAACCCATGGGGCTCGAAGTCGCTTGAGTGGACCCATGCGAGCTACCCGATCGGGCCCGGCAACTTCGACGACCCCGTCGAAGTGACATCGGACTGGACACCTTACAACTACGCGAAGTAAACTGGGTAGACAAGGCAACCGCGGCGCGCTTCTCCGGGCGCCGCGGTTGCCGCACGTTTTAGGGAGAGGAGTTAAAACTAATGAATAAATTGGATCAGAACAAGAAGCGCGGCATGATGCTGTTTGCGTTTCTCGTGCTCAGCGCTACCGTCATCCTTAATGCGATCCTTTTAGGAAGCACCATTCACAAGTTCATCAATGCCCTTTAAAAGGGTGTTCAGATTCGGCCCTTGAGAGTTCTGTGTACATGATCGAGATCAATACCCTTCCGCATATCCTCGCGGTTATCAACACTGCGACCGTTATCGTTCTGCTCGCGAGCTACTGGTTTATCCAGCACGGCGACAGGGAGCGCCATCGTAAAGGAATGCTGGTTGCCGCCGGGCTCGGCGCGGCGTTCCTCGCAATCTACTTGACGTACCATTTCAGTGCCGGCTTGGCGAAGTTCGGCGGCCATGGAACGGTCCGGCCTATCTACTTCACGCTGCTGGGCGTTCATGTGTTCATGGCGCTGGTTGTTGCGCTGCTCGTGCCGCTGACGCTGATGCGCGGCCTGGGCGGCAGCCTAGCCGCGCATCGCAAGGTTGCGAGCTGGGCGCTGCCCTTCTGGCTGTTCGTGTCGGTCTCGGGCGTCGCCGTCTACGTCTTAGCAATTCACGTCTATCCCTACACGGGAGCTTAGAAGCATCCGATGACCGGCTTATCCAGCGCCGCCGCGCAGCGCGGCCTTATCTCCGGGGCAGATAGTGCGGCGAAAGCTGGAGTGCCGCGGGAGGAGCTTCGAGCCTGGGCCGCGCTAGCAATCGGCTCCCTGGCTCTGGCAGGCATGATGGCGGTGATCGTTGCCGTCTCGCGCATACCGGGCATCAAAACTTTTGCGTTTTGGCCGCTGGACTTCTTCGGCAGATTTCTCGTGATCCACGTCAACTTCGGGTTGACCGTTTGGTTCTTAACGGTTTTTGCGCTGATGGTCTCGATGGCGACAGCCAAGCTAGGCGGGGAGGGGGTTCGCTTCAACGCGCTCGGCGGCATAGGCGCGCTGGCCGTCGCGGCGTCGTATCCTTTGCTGTTTATACCGGCATTCGATCACACGAGCGCTCCGTCGCTGAATAACTATATTCCCGTGATGCTGCACCGGGCCTATTACGACGGCCTCGCGATGCTTGCGCTTGGCATAGCGTTGCCTGCACTGCGCCTCTTGATGAACGTTCCGGCGCGCCCGATGCAAATGCCGCCGCTTGCCCTCGCGATGAGCGCGGCCTCCGTCATCTACTTCGTCGCGTTGATCTGCTTCGGCATCGCCGCCTTTCAGTCCTTCGGAGCCACACCAACGAAGGAGCTGAACGAGGTGCTGTTCTGGGGTGGCGGGCATATTCTGCAATTTTTCTTTTGCCTTTTGATGCTGACGGGCTGGTTCGTTCTGAGCCGCGCGAGCCTCGGCGAAGATGCCGCCGGACCCCGCAGCTTGCGCTACGCCGCGCTTTTACTTGTTGCGTTCACAGTTCCCGGGCCGCTGTTGTTCTGGGCCTACGATATGGCCTCGGGAGCATTCCGGGACGACTTTAGCCGGCTTAAGTACGTCATGGCGCTGCCAGCGTTGATCGTGGGGGTGCCGGTTCTGTCCGGAATTCTACGGGCGAGAGAGAAAGCGCCGCTGCCTTGGCGCGATCCGGCATTCGTGGCCTTGGCTTTGTCCATGATCGTATTCGCGGTAGGCGGCCTGATGGGCAATCTCATCTCCGGCTCCGATACGCGCACACCGGCGCATTATCACGGCGTTCTTACAGGGGTAAGCCTTGCGGCCGTCGGACTCATGTTAAGTTTTTGCCTGCCGGCGCTCGGCCGCGCGCCGAAAAACAGCTGGTATCTGCGGCTGCAAATTTGGCTCTACGGCGGGGGCCAGCTCTCCGCATGCCTTGGCATGTTCCTGGCAGGCGCGCATGGCGCTCCCCGCAAGACTCCCACGAGCCTCACCGCGCTTACCGACGGCGCCGTTATCGGCATGTTCTTGAATGGGATCGGGGCCTTGGTCGCGATCGCCGGCGGCATCATGTTCGTAATTACGGTGATTCGCGTCCTGTGGCCCAAACAGACCGGTGCGGATGCCCAGGGCAGCCTCGGCGAGGTTAGGCCGTAAAGGCCCGCGCTCAGGCGAATCCCGCCCGCGCAAATCGAGCACAGAATAAAACGCGTTCCCCCTTTGCCGTCCGGGACCTGAATAGAAGCCAGTGCCTCCGAGAGCCAGGCACGGCGGAATAGTGCGATTCGGGCTGGACGCAGAAAATCTGCCGCCGGCGGATGATTTACTTGTGGATGTAAATAACCGGCCAGTACACCCCTCCGCTGTGCCTGAGATATTGCCCCACTGTGGGAGAGAAGCCACACGAGTTTTGACATATATCAAAATCCGCTCCTTGGTGCTGGGCTAACTTGTCGCAGGGTAGGTTGGCACTCTGGTAGAGTCCATCAAAATGGGGGGGACAATAATGAGCGTGCAGCAACGTTCGTGCATGCAGGCCGCGCTATCGTGTTCGAGCGAGACCGGCAACCGCCTACATTTACCCGTGGCGTCATGGGTAGCGCGCGGCGCTCTCGCAGCCGCTTCACTGACGGCAGTCAGCTTCATTGAAACTCCCCCCGCTTCCGCCGTCCCGGCCTATGCGCGCCAGACGGGGCAGCCTTGCGCCACCTGCCACACCGCATTTCCGGAACTGACACCCTTCGGCCGCCAGTTCAAGCTGATGGGCTACACGTCTGGCGGTACGCGCTGCAACGACGGCTCGGCTAAGTCGGACGAGACGCAGGTGCCGCTCGCCGTGATGGCCTGGCCGACGACTATGACGCATGTGGCCAGCACGAAGGGCCAGAATCCTCCTCCTCCCGCAGTTTCCGATTGGCAGGCACCTAACGTCCAGAATGACCAATGGATACCGGGGCAATTCAGCCTGTTTGTTGCTGGGCAGCTCTATTGCGACGTGGGTAGCTTCGCGCAGATGACCTACGACCACGTGGGTAACGCGTTTGCTTGGGACAACACCGATATCCGCTACGCAAAGTCCGGCGTGATCGACGGAACGAACATCGTCTACGGCGTTACGGCAAATAACAATCCTACGGTCCAGGACGTTTGGAATACCGTATCCGCTTGGGGCTTCCCGTACATACCCTCGGAGGTCGCTCCGGCTCCTGCGTTCGGCACTTTGCTCGGCACCGACGCGTGGGCTACGCAAGTTGCCGGCGCTGGCGGCTATGTCTGGATCAACAACTCGATCTATGCGGAATTAACCGCCTACACCAACTTGCCAGCGCGTCTGCTCACCGATCTAAACGGCGGCTACGATAATACCGCTACGAGGTTCGAAGGTGCCGCACCTTACTGGCGCGTCGCCTACGAAAAGACCTGGGACAAGAACTCGTTGATGTTCGGCACCATCGGCATGTACGCCGATACTCGGCCGGGGTCGGGATCTGGCTTTTTCGTTCCTGGCGTAACCGATCCAACTCTCGATCTCGGCCTAGATTCGCAGTATCAATGGATCGGCGAGGAGCATGTTTTCACGGTACGCTCATCCTATATTTGGGAGAATAAAAAGAATAACGCCGAGCTGTTAACAGGCGGTGCCAGCAATTCAAGCGACACGCTCAACGACTTCAACATAAACGCGTCCTACATTTACGACAGGAAGTACAGTTTCAGTGCCGGCTGGTTTGACACTTGGGGAAAAAGCGATTTAGCCCTTTATGGCACCCCGAATGGCTCGCCTAACTCCGCCGGTTGGAATTTCGACATAGCCTATCTGCCCTTTATGAGGGGCGGCCCCGACCTGTGGCCGTGGTTCAACGCCCGGATCGGTGTCGAGTACACCCACTACGACAAGTTCGACGGAACAACATTCAACGTGGACTCGATCCCCGGCCTGAAGGCGAGTGGCAACGATACGGTCTTCGTTTACACCTGGCTGATGTTCTAGCTCTGAAAACGATAACGGGGATCTTCGGCTAATAAGGCCGCAACAGAAAACGCAAGGGGCGGAGCTTAGAACATGAAAGCCGGCGGATTGAGAGTGGTGGTGCAAGCGGCGGTCCTGGCGATCTTCATGCCAGCCGTGGTTCACGCGGGCGACGTTGAAGAAAAAATGGGATATTGCCGGAAATGCCACGGCGAGCATTTCCAAGGGTTCACTGGATACTATACCGCTCCGCGGCTTGCCGGGCAGCAACAGCAGTATCTTGAAGACCAGCTCAAGGGACTCAGCAAGCACGTTCGCAACGGCCCCGTCGCCAAGCGGTTTATGTGGCCGGTTCTGACGGATCTCCCTCCGTCACTGTGGCCGCGCATAGCGAAGCGGATTAGCGAAATGGATGCCCCGCCTGCGGCTGACGGGCCGAGGCGTCTGGTGGAAGACGGCAGGAAGCTTTTCGAGGAAGGCGTTCCCGACGAGAATATACCCGCCTGCGCCGCCTGCCATGGGCCGGATGCTCATGGCAGCGACATGGTCCCGCGCCTGGCCGGTCAATCCTATGACTATATGGTTGAAGCGCTGGGCGACTGGGTCAAAGGCTTCCGGGCAAAGAATCCAACTTCTCCGGAAGATGAGAATACGATGCTGCCCATCGCGAAGAGCTTGAACAAGGAGCAGATCAGAGCCGTCGCCGCTTACGTCAGCTATCAAAAGTAGCGATCCCTTGTCCGACCCGAAGCACAAAGTTTGAAAGCCGAGATCATGAAGCTCTTCAAGTTGACAATAGCGGTCCTGGCGATTGCGCCCCTTTTCGTGGCAGCGGGCAACGCGGAACCGCATAGGAATTGCAGATCGCAGCCGGGCGGGGAATGGCCGATCGAGCCGGGTGCCTACGTGATGCGGAATTGCGCCTTTTGCCATAACGAGTCGCTGGGGGGGCGCTTTCATGCGCCGCGCCTGGCCGGGCAGCACCAAGATTACATCGTCTACCAGTTCGAACGGTTCTTGAACAAGACCCGGAACAATCCCTTCTCTTTGCATTACATGTCGCACGCCGCAGTAAAGACGCTGCCGGAGAATTTATGCGAGTTGGGCGCTTATATCTCGACGCTGCCCCCCGAGCCCGCAAATGACGGCAACAAGGAACTCGCGGCCAAAGGCGAGGACATCTTCCTGCACGGAATTCCGTCCGGGAATATTCCCGCCTGCCAGTTTTGTCACGGCCCAGAGGCTCAGGGTATCGGAAAATTCCCGCGTCTCGGCGGGTTGTCCTACTACTATGTGAAAAGAAGGCTCGAACAGTGGTCCGAGGGATATTCCGCCGCCTCCCCCAATATGCCCGCCATCGCTAGTTTACTGAGTCCCGATGAGATGGAAGCCGTGGCCTCTTACTTGAGCTTCGTGCCGGCAGCTCCGTCCCGCGGCGAATTCTAGCCGGCCGGAGGCAAGCTCCCACCACGTCATACGAAATCCGGTTGATTGGTTCAGCAGAAGACCCCCTCATCCTGTCCTTCTCCGCGCAAGCACGCCTTGGCGTGCTTGCATCTTTTGCTGCCGCACCCGCCAGCGGGTGCGCACGGGGAGAAGGGACGCCTGAATTATCCGCAGCGGCAATTCTAGGGTCCTCTCTCCCAGCCGCATCCGCTTGCGGATGCGGCCACGCTGAGTTGCAAGCTCGCCAAGGCGAGCTTGCGGGGAGAGAGACAGAGTGAGGGGGTCTTCGTGAAGCATTCAATCGGAATAGTGTAACGAGGGTTTCGCTCCTGAAGGCTCCGCGCTATCGTAATCGATCACTGCGCGCTTATGAGCTACATGGCGGAGACAGCTTTGACCGTTACCATCTACCACAACCCCGCCTGCGGAACGTCGCGGAACACCCTGGCCACGATCCGGGAACGGGCAGGGGAGCCCGAGATCGTCGAGTATTTGAAGACGCCGCCAAGCCGGCAGCGGCTCAAGGAGCTGCTTGCGGCGATGGGGATGAAGCCGCGCGAGCTGCTCCGGCAGAAGGGCACGCCTTATGCCGGGCTTGGCCTTGGCGATCCGAAATGGACGGACGATGAGCTGATCGATTTCATGATCGCGCATCCCATCCTTATCGAGCGCCCAATCGTGGTGACGGATAAGGGGACGAGGCTTTGCCGTCCCGCTGAGAAGGTGCTGGAAATCCTGCCCTAAATGGCAGCCTAATACCAGCCGTCATAAGTCATGCTGCGATGCGCACACTCGGATCAAGTCCGAGTGCAGGCGGGATGATACCGGGTCCGGCTGAATAGTTCGCAACCGTCATCCCGGAAACGCCGGAGGGGTTATCCGGGACCTTTACGGGCGCCCCCACTTTGCAAGATCCCGGATACGGCGCAAGCGCCGTTCCGGGATGACAGTCACGGAACTACTCAACCGGATCCAGTATGACGCCAACGGGCACCTTAACAAATCGTTCGCCCCGCGTAGCGCGTCACTATGGTTAATGCGCGGATGGTAAACGCGGCGCCAGCATATTTTCCGCCGCCGTCTTTGTGCGAATCTTTTCCCGCTTTAGGTCGATTTCTGCGATTCCAAAATACTATAAAATATATTTGCAGATTTGAAATTAACCATGCGACGGTGCATTTTGCGCGGGGCAAGGAGCGCGACGCAAGTTATGTTTTGCGTGTGTTATCAATGCGTTAGTAGGTGGCTTAATAAGTTGGAAGGATATTGCTGCTATAATGGCGCATAAAGAAAAACAGATGGATTGCGTGATGTCTGGCAAGAATACCGCAAGAATAGGGTTAACGATTTGCCATAATTTCCGGCCGTTGCGAGGCGCATCGCCCTGAAGCCAGCCAGGACCGCGAGCGCGGGCGGCTGGCAGAACAGCGGCAGCGCGTGCTCACGCTTGCGGTGCGCCGGCGAAAGCGAAGCGAGCCTTGATCCGCTCGAAGAGCTGGTCGCGGACGGCGCGGTAAGCGTCGAGGATCTGCTCGCGGTTGCCCACGGCGGCGGAAGGGTCCAAGGTCGGCCAGTATTCGACCTCGGTGGCCATGGCGCGCGTGAGTTCGAGCGCTTTGTGATGGGCCTCCGGCGCCAGCGTCACAATAAGATCGAAGGAGCTGTCCTCCAGCTCTTCGATGGCGGCTGGGCGGTGCTTGGCTATGTCGATGCCGATTTCGTCCATCACCGAAACGGCAAACGGGTCCGTCTCGCCCGCGCGCACCCCGGCGGATTGTACGTAAATCCGCTTGCCCGCCAGGAAACGCAGGATCGCGGCTGCCATTGGCGAGCGGATCGCGTTCATATTGCAGGCAAAGAGCACCGCGTGCGGCTGCTCCAAGAATTTGACCGCCTGCGGGGATGCCTCGCGGGAGAGACGGTCTTGGGATGGCAATGGAAGTTCAGGCCCGCTCAAACCACCGGTCCACCCTTCGTTAGAGAGCCGGCGCAAACGGCGGCCAGCCTGACGCAGCAATCGTTCGTATCATGTGCGGAGCGCACCCAGAAAAGCAAATGCCCTTGCAAACGCTGGCCAGCGCCCTGCGAAAACGCTCAAGCACCAGCGAAGCTCATGAATTTAGCGCAAAAAAAGGATGCTGGGCTAAACCGGGCGCACACAAAAAAGTGAGTGGCCCAAGGCCTGCCCCTGGCACCTACCTGCAAGCGTGCAGGGCCATGCAGCGATGGAACCGCCAGCCGCTCGCGGGATGACGCTCCTGGCAGAAATGGCCCCAAAGCGTGCAGCGCTTGCCGACTTTCAGGACGCTGGAGGAAACGGCAGGGGCAGCCATGGCCCGCGCCTCGAACGCTGAGGCAGGGGCTGTGCCAAGCGCGAAGGCCTGGGCCGCAAGCGCTAAACCCAAGCATAAGGACATTACGGTGCGCATGAATTCCCTCTCTCTCACCGGCAACTCCTCCGGCGCGGGCAGGCTGCCGATGGATTAAGAAACTACGATGACGGTCCGTAGTGCGGCGTCCCGCAATTGCGCCTATAGGGCAATCGCCGGGTGTCCAGAACTGCGCAGCGTATTTGCCGAGCCCGGAATATAGGCGTCGAAAGCCGCCCAAAATTGCTCGCGCAACTGGTCGCGCTCTTGCAATATCTCGTGCTTCGAGCCTGCCAGCACGATGTGGGTGCAATTCTTGATGCCGCTTGCGAAACGCTCGGTGGCCGGCGTCGACACGATCTGGTCGTTGCCCGCGGCGACAATCAGGACCGGTACCTTGACGTTCTCCATGAAGGCGGGGGAGTTGATCGCCGCAATGGAGCTGGAAGCCGCCGTAACCCAGCCCAGGGTTGGCGCTCCGAGGCCGAGATAGGGAGCGGCCTGGATGACATCGCGGGCGCGCTCGTAGCGCAGCTTGTCCGAGGTGAGCACATTTCCCTCGAAAGGTTGAGCGTCCAGCGCGTAGCTTCTCCAGCCCGGAATATAGGAATCTCCCAGGCCGCAAAAGGCCGCGGTCTCGGCCAATACGGCGATGGCGGCACTCTTGGCGCCGTCGCCGGCAATGGCGATCATCGGCGCGCTCAACACGATGCGGTCCCACCAGCAGGCTTTGGTTTGCGTGAAGCGGAGTGCCAAGTGTCCGCCCATCGAATGCGCAAGGCAATAAAAGGGTGGGGGGCAATCGGGCAGCACGATCTCCGACATGAAGGTGGTGACGTCGGCATCGTACTGCGCGAAACTCTCCACGTGTCCCTTGGCCGGGTTCTTGAGCAGCCGCGACGAACCGCCCTGGCCGCGCCAGTCCATAGTGGCGACGGCAAAACCGCGGCGGCGCAAATCGGCGATGGTCTCGAAGTATTTTTCGATGAATTCGGTGCGGCCCTGGAAGAGGCAGACGGTGCCGAGGCGCCGCGCCGCGGTGGTGTCCCAGCGCGCGTAGCGGATGGAGAGGCCATCGCGCGCGGTGAGGGTGCCGGCCACAGCGCCGTTCGGCACGGGGTTGCGCGTGATCCCAACCAACTCTGCGTGTGCAGCCATTTTCGATTCCTCCGGGCCTCAAAAAAAACTATTAGCGCCGCCCGCGTTTGTGCTCAAGCACCCCTTGAAACCGAACCATCCAGAAATAAATCATGGATCGCAGGCCCACGCGGCTGCAAAGCTTAGTAACCTGGCCTTTAAGGCAGGTTCAAAATTCTCGCTTATCGAAGGAGAACCACAATGAGACGTCCAGACCTTACTCCGCTGTATAAAACAACGATCGGTTTCGATCACCTTGCCTCTATTCTTGACCAGCTCTCAAGCCTCGATGCCGAAAACGGTTTCCCCCCCTATAACATCGAGCGCCTTGGCGAGAACAGCTACCGGATTTCCATGGCCGTCGCAGGTTTCGGCGACGACGATTTGTCGCTGGAAGTCAAGGAAGGTACACTGACCATCCGGGGCGAAAAGAAGGGCGAGGACAGGGTTCGCCAATATATCCATCAGGGAATCGCCGCGCGGAACTTCGAGCGCCGCTTCCGCCTCGCCGAATATGTCGAGGTTTCGGGGGCCACGCTTGAGCACGGCCTCCTGCACATCGACCTGAAGCGCGAGTTGCCCGAGGCGATGAAACCGCGCACCATCCAGATCGCCAAGGGCCAGCCCGCCAGCACCCGCGTGATCGAAGGCGAGAGCAAAGAAGTCCACGTGGCTTAAGGGCATTCTTTAGCGTTTGAGGGCGGGCGAAAGTCCGCCCTTTTTGGTGCCCGGGCGCTCGAACAGGGCTGCGATCTCAACATGTGCCGAGAACCGGAATTGATCGAACGCAGCCAGGCGCTGGAGCTGGAACCCGGCGCCGGTGAGAATAGCGGCGTCGCGGGCAAAGCTTGGCGGGTTGCACGAAAGCATGGCAACCGTAGCGGCTTTCGAGGCCGCTAGCGTGCGCGCCTGCGCTTCGGCGCCTTCGCGGGGCGGATCGATAATGACGGCCGGGAACTTGTTCAGCTCCAGCGGCCCCAACGGGTTGCGATAGAGGTCGCGGCGGATCGCGGTAACGGTCTTGAGGCCCGTAGCCCGCTTTGCTGCGGCTGTCAGCGCCGCTACCGCGCTCTGATTTTCCTCATAGGCGGTGACGGGTGCGAGCCGGGCTGCCGGGAAGCTGAATGCGCCGAGCCCTGCGAAGAGATCGCAGATTGGGCCAGCAGCTCTTGCATGCGAAAGGGCATCGAAGACCCAATCCGCCATGTCCCGCTCGCAGGCTTCGACGGCCTGCAGGAAGGCGTTGGGCGGAAGCGTTACCCGGACGCCGGCAAACGAGACAAAAGGGGGAGCCACGAGCAGCGCGAGTTCGCTATTCCAGCTTGCGCGGATGAAACCTGCCGCCCCGAGGCTGGCAATGACTTTCGCGCTGGCCGAGGCCGGCAGAGCAGGGCCTTCAATTGCGCAGTCGAGGCCGTTGGCTGCCGCTGTGACCGAAATCTTCGCTTCGCTTTTGGCAGGCATCGCCGCAATCATGGCGGCCTTCAACTGCGGCAACGCTTGCGCGATCTGCGGCAGGAGGATGGGGCATTCCTCCAGATCGATTGTCTCGCGGGTGCGCGCTGCGTTATATCCGAGCGCGATTTTGCCCCTGGCGCGGTGGGCCGTAAAGGTAGCGCGGCGGCGGCTCGATACGGGATAGCTCCGGAGCGGCTCGATTGGCGTATCGATCCCGGCCCGCGCCAGCGGCGACGTTACAAGCGCTTGTTTCCATTGCTTGTAGGGCGCGTCCGCCCAATGCTGCAGGGTGCATCCGCCGCAAGTGCCGAAGTGCTTGCACACGGCTGCGATACGTTCCGGCGACGGCGTTTCGATTTCGGTGACGGCGGCCCTTTGCCCGAGCAGTTCAACGCGGACGCGCTCGCCGGGCAGAGTGAAGGCAATGAAGTGCCTTTCGCCGCCGATGTGCGCAATCCCGTGGCCCTGGGCTCCCATGGCCTCGATCGTTGCCGTTACTTGGAAAGCCTCGCGCGGCGGCGGGTTAGACATCGCGGGTGGCGCCAACGAGCGTTTCTTCATTTCCGTCCTGGCCAAGAATCGGAGAGCGAACCGTTCCGCGAACGGTCCATCCCGCCCCCTTTATGTAAGCCAGGATGCTTTCAATTGCTTGCCGCTTAGCGGCTTCATCCTTGACGATGCCGCCTTTTCCAACAGCTCCGCGCCCTACCTCGAACTGAGGTTTGATCAGAGCCACGAGCCAGGCATTCGCTTGCGCCAAGGGCAGTAGCGCGGGAAGCACCTTAAGTAGCGAGATGAAGCTGACATCGCATGTCACGGCTTCGATGGGCGCGGGGAACATGGCGGGCCTTAGCGTCCGTGCATCGGTCGATTCCATCGAAATTACTTTGGGGTTCGCACGAAGCGACGCGTGGAGCTGATTGCGGCCAACATCGATAGCAAAAACGCAAGCCGCGCCGTGCTCCAGAAGGACTTGGCAAAAGCCGCCGGTGGAGGCGCCTACGTCCAGGCAGGCGCGGGCCGGGACCCCGAAGCCGAACGCGTCGAGCGCGGCCTTCAGCTTCCAGGCGCTCCGCGCAACATAGCGTTCAGTTTCAAGGACTTGCAGCGGCTCATCCTCTGAAACCTCAAGCCCCGTCTTGAGCACGGCTGCCCCCCCGAGATGCACCGCCCCGCGCCTGATCAGGTCTTGCGCTTTCGACCGCGTACTGACGAGTCCGCGGTGCACCAGAAGCCTGTCCAGTCTCATTTTCACAACTAATTCCCTGTCATCGGAAAGATGCTCAATATCTATGTTGCAAAAGCTCGCATTTGTGCAATCATCCCTGTCCTGAGTTGCATGGGGCAACCGGCTCAAGCGCATTTTCCCAGCTGAAGGATGTTGAAAAAACACATGTGAGAGAGGACAGCCTCCTTCGCGGCCGGGGCCGCACAGAAGGCCGTGTGCACATAACCGGCGCAAAGGCGCCAAGCTTCAAAAGCAAAATCAACCTCACATATATTGGGAACAACCAACCATGATGCTTGTTCGCACCTATCTCTCGAATAGCGCAATCGAGGGCGTAGGTATCTACGCTGCAGAGCCGATCAAAGCCGGCGATGTCATCTGGCGTCTCGAACCGAAATTCGACGTGTTCTTCACCGCAGCCGACATCGAAGCGCTGCCGCCTCACATGCAAGACTTCATCGAGAAATATTCCTATCCGCATATGCGCAGTCCAGGCATCTGGGTTTTGGAGGCCGACAACGGGCGGTTCATGAACCACAGCGAGGCTCCGAACACTGACTTCACGGGCTTCGAGGAAGGCTTCGCGATCCGCGACATCGCCGCCGGCGAGGAGATCACCTGCAACTATCACGAGTTCGACTCGTCCTTCGCGGGATGGTTTCCGTCTATGGCGCAAGCGACGAACGGAAAGGGCCACGCTCACCCCTAAGCTCGTACGCGTATTGTAAGACGTAACGCCGGATGCCCCTCGGGTTTTCCGGCGTTATGTTTTTTGCCTGTCCGGCGCTACCACGCGCTCGCGGTCCACTGGGTCCCTATGGCGCTTTAGGTGGCGCAAAAAAAATCGGTTGGCAAGCGCCCCGTCTAGTCCTATCTTATAGTCGTTCTGAGCATAAGTATCGAGGCCCGGGCTAGGGAACGGCAAAAAAAGGGGCCTGTTTGTGGGCGGAAGATATGCTCAAGCGGAGCATAATTAGGTGAGGGCGGAAAAGGAGCGCAACAGCAATGGCATTCGTCGACAGTGGAATTGAGCCGGTCCGGCGCCCGGCGCATGGCAACGTGAAATGGGAGCCGCGCGCGCCGGCGCCTGCGCATCCGGTCTTTGACGCAGCCTACATCCGGGAGGCAATCTGGGAGCTGAAACCGCTTTACGCCCGCGTCGAGCGCGTCATCCCGCCCTTGGAATGGGCCGGGCACGCGCCTTACATCAAAGCCATCCGCGACCTCAAGCGCGAGCGGAATGCCGTCATCCTGGCGCATAACTACATGACGCCCGAGATTTTCCACGGCGTTGGCGACATCCTGGGCGACAGCCTGCAACTCGCCAAGGAGGCGGGGCAGACCGGCGCGGATGTGATCGTCCAGTGCGGCGTTCACTTCATGGCCGAAACTTCGAAGCTGCTCAATCCGGGCAAGACGGTGCTTATCCCCGATCCGCAGGCAGGCTGCTCGCTGGCGTCTTCGATTACGCCGGAGGACGTGCGCGCGCTTCGCGCGGCTTATCCCGGTGTGCCGGTCGTGACCTACGTCAATACCAGCGCGGCCGTGAAGGCAGAGTGCGATATCTGCTGCACCTCGGCAAACGCGGTGAAGGTGGTCGAGAGCTTGGGGAGCGCTCGGGTGCTGCTCGTCCCGGACCAATATCTCGCACACTATGTGGCGACGCAAACCAAGGTTGAAATTATCTCCTGGACGGGGGCTTGCGAGGTGCATGAGCGCTTCACGGGCGAGGAACTGCGCGGCTACCGCGAGGCCGAGCCGGGCATCAAGATCCTCGCCCACCCCGAATGCCCGCCGGACGTGATTGCGGAGGCCGACTACACCGGCTCGACCAGCGGCATGATCAAGTGGGTGAAGGATCGCAAACCGCAGCGCGTTGTTTTGGTCACAGAGTGCTCGATGGCCGCCAACGTCGCGATCGAGGCGCCGGACACGAATTTCACGCGGCCCTGCAATATGTGCCCGCATATGAAACGGATTTCGCTACCGAAAATCCTGGACAGTCTCGTCACCATGAAGGAAGAGGTCAAGGTCGATCCGGAAGTGGCGGCGCGGGCGCGGATGGCGGTTGAAAGAATGGTCAACCTGCCGCTCTGATCGCCTGCGAGGCCGTGCGGCTTCGCAAGCGTGCGGGCTGCACTTGGAGATGGTGTTTCGAGCGGGGAGAATACCATGAGCGGAACTGCGATTGCTCAACCGTTGAAGTTTCAGCGCCGCGCCGGGCCGCACGGCGTGCTGGTCATCGGCGGCGGCCTGGCGGGACTGTTTACCGCGTTGAGGCTTGCGCCGCTGCCTGTGACGGTGCTGAGCCCGAGGCCGCTGGGCGAGGGCGCCTCCTCAACTTGGGCACAAGGCGGTATTGCCGCGGCCATCGGCGAGGGCGATACGCCCGAGGCGCATGCTGCCGACACGATTGCCGCGGGCGCCGGCCTTACCGATCCGGAAATGGCCCGCATCGTGGCCTTCGAAGCCGGGAAGCGCATCGAGGACCTGCTGCGCTACGGCGTGCCCTTCGACCGCGATGTTGAAGGCAAATTGCGCCTGTCGCAGGAGGCGGCGCACAGCGCGCGCCGGATCGTGCGGGTCGAGGGCGACCGGGCGGGCAAGGCCGTGATGGCCGCGCTGATCGCCACGGTTGCCGCAACGCCATCGATATCGGTCCTCGAAAACGCCGAGGCGGTGGATCTCGTCTACAGGAAAGGGCGCGTCAGAGGCGTCTATGTGAGGCGGACGGGCGAGCCGGGGCGGGCCACTTTCCTCGCGGGGTGCGCGGCGGTTTTGGCGACCGGAGGCATCGGCCAGCTTTACCGGGTCACGACGAACCCCAAGGAGGCGAATGGCGGCGGCCTTGCCATGGCGGCGCGTGCCGGTGCGATTATCGCCGATCCGGAGTTCGTACAGTTCCATCCGACCGCGTTCGATATCGGGCGCGATCCGGCGCCGCTGCTTTCGGAGGCGATCCGGGGCGAAGGCGCAGGCTTGGTGAATGAGAGCGGTCAGCGCTTCATGCCCGCGGTGCATCCATCGGCGGAGCTTGCGCCGCGGGATATCGTCGCCCGCGCCGTCCATCGCGAAATCGCGGAAGGCCGCGGAGCGTTTCTGGATTGCCGCGCGCTGCCGATGGAGACGGCATTTCCTACCGCCTTCGAAGTTTGCCAGGAGGTTGGGCTCGACCCCGCGCTGCAGCCCATTCCGATTGCGCCGGCTGCGCATTATCACATGGGCGGCGTCTACTCCGATGCGCGCGGCCGGACCTCGCTTACGGGCCTTTGGGCCTGCGGCGAAGCGGCCTGTACCGGCGTGCACGGCGCCAACCGGCTTGCTTCGAACTCGCTCTTGGAGGCGGTTGTGTTCGCGGCCCGCGTTGCTGCCGATATCGCGGCGGAGGCGCAGCATTGGCGGGCGCTCGCGGAAGACGCGAGTGCTTGCGCGGAGACCGTCGACCTGCCGGAGGGGGATGCGGCTGGAGCCGCGAGCGCCGTTCAGTACCTGCGCGAGACCATGGCCCGTTATGCGGGGGTGGAGCGGTCGGAAGCGTCGCTGCAGATAGCGCTTTCGGAGCTGAAGGAGCTTGAAGCCGAGGCGCAATCCGTCGAACTGCGCGGCATGATCCAATCCGCGCTGCTCGTAACCGCTGGCGCTTACGCCCGGAAAGAGAGCCGCGGCGCGCATCGCCGGCTCGATTATCCCGAGGCCAAGGAAACCGCGCACCACAGCTATTTGACGCTCCGCGAGGCGAAGAGGCTCATGGAAACCGTGACCAGCGGTGGACCTCAAGACCGCAGCGCCGATTTCCGGCGCCTCCGCACGGCGGTATAGGCGGAGGAAGGCGTGACGCCCTTCGAAACAGGATTGCAATTTCCGCATCATCTGGTGGCGGATGTTATTGGGGCGGCGCTGGCGGAGGACCTGGGCCTGGCTGGCGACATCACCACCAATGCGCTGATCCCGGCGGATGCCGTTTGCGAGGCAACGCTCGCGCTGCGGGAGGATGGCCGCATCGCGGGCCTGCCGCTGGCGATTGCCGCGTTCCGGGCGCTGGACCCAGAGATGGCGGTGGAGACGCATGTGCGGGAAGGCGCCATGGCCGGTGCTGGAACGGCGGTTGCCGGGCTCTCGGGTAGGACGCGCGCGATGCTTTCGGCGGAGCGGGTGGCGCTGAACCTGCTGCAGCACTTGAGCGGGGTGGCGACCGCGACGCACCATTTCGTCGAGGCGGTGGCGGGCACGGGTGCGAAAATAGTCTGCACACGGAAGACCACGCCCGGCTTGCGCGCCTTCGAAAAATACGCGGTGCGGGCGGGCGGCGGCTCGAACCACAGGTTCGGGCTGTTCGACGCGGTGCTCATAAAGGACAACCACATCGCGGCGGCGGGCGGCGTCTCCGGGGCAATAGAGCGGGCGCGCGCGGGCGTGGGCCACATGGTCAAAATCGAGGTCGAGGTGGATACGCTGGCCCAGCTCGAAGAGGCGCTGCATCACGAAATCGACGCGGTGCTGCTCGACAACATGGCAGTCCCTACGCTTAAGAACGCGGTCGCGCGCGCCAAAACCGTGCGGCCCGGCATCCTTTGCGAGGCTTCGGGCGGCGTACGCCTGCAGACGGTGCGCGCCATCGCGGAGACCGGCGTCGACATGATCTCCGTGGGCGCACTTACCCATTCGGTGAAGGCGCTCGATATCGGCCTCGATTTCTGAGACCGCCCGCGGCGCCTAGCAACCGGCTGTTAACGCTGTTTCGGCCGCTTTTTGCACGATTTGCGCGGCCTTTCGATGTTGAACTAATATAGCAGATGCGCGTTACGGAAGCGTTAAGCTTTGGCGGATTTCTAAGGCATTGATATTGCACGGATAATTTTTGGTAAGGGCTGTGGAAATTGCAAAATTTAGCTCATTCTTCGGGTTAATGCGCATTCTGTCCGTATATTTAATAGTATTTCGGAGTCGCAGAAATCGACCTAAAGCGAGAAAAGATTCGCAGAAAGACGGCGGCGGAAAATATGCGGGACCGCCGTTAACCACGCCCGCATTAACCTTGTTGCGGCCGTAGGCGGGCTTTACCGATCGTCAATGGTGCAAACTGCGCCGCTTCGCGCCGGAACTGGAGGCAGCCGACGGTAATCAGGTCAGAGTCCAGACACGTCCCAAAGCTTCAGCATTTTGTCATCGCCACCGGAGGCGGCGAAGCGTCCATTGGCAGAGATAGCAACCGATCTTACGCTAAAGGAATGGG
>JBKQNN010000142.1:0-10017 GCA_052145975.1 Rhodomicrobium sp.
GATTTTGCAGTATGTTCCCTGGGGCTGGTTCGAGAAGTCTGTGCAGGAGCATGGGGGCGATAAGGGCGTCAGGTCGCTAAGCATGCGAGACCAGTTGAATGCGTTGCTCTACGGCCAGCTTGCGGGCGCGGGGAGCTTGCGCGAGATCGAGTGCGGGCTTGAGAGCCACAAAGCGCGGCTTTATCACGTGCACGCCAAGCCGGTGAAACGCTCGACGCTCGCCGATGCGAATGCGTCGCGACCGGTTGCAGTGTTCGCGGGGCTGTTCGCAAAGCTGATGAAGCAAGCCCATCGCGGCGAAAGTGAGCGCTTGCCGCTCACGATAAACGTTCGCTTCGGGCGCTCGCTCGAAGAGACGGTTTACCTCATTGATTCCACAAGTCTTCACTTGAACGAGTTGAGCAAGGATTGGGCACGTTTTTCGACCGGTGTCTGTGGCGCCAAGGCGCATATCATCTACGATGCGGATGCGGCATGCCCGGTTTACATGGCTGTCAGCGCGGCCAATGTGAACGATATCGGCGCGGCGAAGGACATGCCTATCGAAGGTCGCGTCCCACGGCTTGGTGTAACAGCAGCGGCATGATCCGACGGAGCGTGTAGACACGCCTTGTACATAGCCTCCTGGATGACGGCCACCCCCAGGACGAACAAACGGTAATGCGGTAAAACACGCGCATCAGAGCTTGATCACCGCCGTCTGAACGGCTCTGCCTCCCGCCATGCACGATCCAGTCCTCAACCTCCCCAATGCCCGCGGCAAGGGGCAGCTGTGGCCCGCTCATCTCCCTCGACAATGAACATTAGAGCAATCCAGGCAATAAGCGCGGCGCACGCTGCTGGATCGCCACGGCGGCATTGCCGCCTCGCGATGACGGGCGCGCGATTAGCCGCGAGTGCGTTAAGAGGCGGCCTCGTCGGGGGCCGGATCGCTGCCAGCCACGGGGCCATTTGCCGAAGGGGTTGCCCCCGCGCCATGCCTGCCATTGAAGCCCTTCGCCTGATGCTCGCCGATTGGCGGGCGGCGGCGGCGTCTCGGGCCGGGTCCTGCCGCCGGCGGAGCCGGGAAGGTCTCGCCCGCGAATGGCGCGGCGCCGTTCTGCACCGGTGCGGCCGGCTGCAGTGGCTGCTGCACATGCTGGAACGCGTTCTGCGGGACGAAAGGTTGCGGCTGATTTTGATTATAGACGGGCCGCTCCAGGAAGCGCGGAGGCTGCTGCGTTACAAAATCTTCCCCGCTCTCCTCGTCGGAATCGTCCTGATCGCGGTGGAACGGCTCGTTCTGGTTGAACCGGCCCCCGCCACCGTTCATGCCGGCTGGCTGGTCCGGTATGCCCATCGCGGCGTTCTGGGCCTGCGCTGCCAGGATGATGCGGTTATAGTGCTCGGCGTGCTGGAGATAGTTCTCCGCAGCGACCGAGTCGCCCGACGAATGGGCATCCCGCGCCAGCGAGGCGTATTTCTCCGCAATGTGCATCGCGGTGCCGCGAATCTTCACATCGGGGCCGCTGGACTCATAGTTGCGGCTGATTGAATTCTGGGGTTTACGGCCGCCGCGATTACGGCCTCTGCGGCTTTGTTGTCCTTGCCTCATGGGTCCTATCTTGATTGAAGGTCACAAACGCTTGGATTCATGCAAAACGTGGCGGCGCTTGTGTCACGGCCGACGCTTGCGAATCTCAATAAATCCTCTTCACGGCTCTTCCAGCCAGGACGCCCAGCGTTGCTGAGCTCAAAAGCAGATTATCAAGGCTATCCTGCCTGCGAAACTGTTGCCATAGAACTTGCTGGTGCACGCCTAAGCTGCACTCACCTGGCCCGACTATTTCTGGTAGCCTTACGCGGGGTAGCCTCGCATTCTTCTATAGCCCAACAAAGGCGCTTACGAGACCGCTTCACGAAAACCGTATCGCGAAAGAGCGGAATTTCCAATTCTTTTTTTGGGATTGGATTTCTCCTCTCACGACTGTCGCACTACTGCAACGGCCCGGCTCGTTCCCCCTAAATCCGGCACGATCCGCATTTCCAGGAAGCCTGGATCGGGGGCTAAAAGTTTCATCGAATCGAGCACCGCTACGCTCTGCCGGTGGCCCACCTCGAAAACCAGCAAACCGCCCTTGCTAAGTGCGGAAAATGCCTGCGGAATTACGATCCGGTAAGCCTCAAGCCCATCTTCGCCGCCATCGAGCGCGAGATAGGGATCGTAGGCCCTGACCTCCAACCCGAGCTGGCAAATCTCTGAGCGCGCGATATAGGGCGGGTTACAGACGATGGCGTCGAACGCGCCGCCCCCGATTGCGCTCATCCAATCACCACATAGGAAGGATGCGCGATCCCGCAACCCCAGCCGCGACAAATTATCCTGCGCGGCCGCAAGTGCGGCTTCGGAGCGGTCAAGGCCTATGCCGTGCGCATGCGGCAGCTCCGAAAGCAGAGCGCCAAGGATGCAGCCGGAGCCCGTTCCGAGGTCCAGAATGCGCAGCGGCGCCTGCGTAAGGCCCAGCGCCTTAACATGGCTAAGGACGGTTTCGACCAAAAGCTCCGTTTCCGGCCTCGGATCGAGCGTGTCCGGCGATATGCGGAAACAAAGCCCCCAAAACTCGCGCCGGCCGAGAATGCGCGACACGGGCTCGCCGGCCAGGCGCCTTGCGGCGAAATTTGCGATCCGCGCGGCCTCGCCGGCGGTAATGGGCGCTTCACGTTCGAGGATCAATTCCGCGGCGCCACGCCCGCACGCTTCCGCCACCAAAATGCGCGCGTCGAGCATCGGGCTGCCAAGCCCGGCTTCCTCAAAAAGGCGGCCGAGCTTGCGGACGGCACCGCCACGCGTGCGCGGCGGTTCTCCGGCCGGGCTATCGGCGGAAACCGGGTCAAGCATGGACCCTGGTGTCCTCCGCGGCGAGCAGGTTTGCCTGATGCTCAGTAATCAGCGCATCGATAATGGTATCGAGGCCCTCGCCCTCCATGATCTGCGGGAGGTTATATAGGGTGACGTTCACCCGGTGGTCGGTGACGCGGCCTTGCGGAAAATTATAGGTACGGATGCGCTGCGAGCGGTCGCCCGAGCCGATCTGGTCCTTTCGTTCGGCGGCGCGGGCCTCGTCGGCCTTGGTGCGCTCCATGTCGAAAAGCCTGGCCCGCAGCACTTGCATGGCGCGCGCCCGGTTTTGATGCTGCGATTTCTCGCTGGACGTGACGATCATGCCGGTCGGGATGTGCGTGATCCGCACAGCGGAGTCGGTGGTGTTGACGTGCTGGCCGCCGGCGCCGCTCGCGCGCATAGTGTCGATGCGGATGTCCTCAGCCCGGATTTCGATGTCGATATCCTCAGCCTCGGGCAAAACGGCGACCGTCGCAGCAGATGTATGAATGCGGCCCTGGTTTTCGGTTTCCGGCACCCGCTGTACGCGATGCACCCCAGATTCGAATTTCATCCGCGCGAACACGCCCTTGCCCGTAATGCTCGCCACGATTTCCTTATACCCGCCCGCATCGGCATCGCTAGCCGATAGCACTTGCACTTTCCAGCCCTTGAGGCCGGCGTAACGCTCGTACATGCGGAAAAGATCGGCCGCAAACAGCGCCGCTTCCTCGCCGCCAGTGCCTGCACGAACCTCGATGATGGCGCTCTTGTCGTCGGCGGCGTCTTTCGGCAGAAGCTGGACTTGCAGCGCATGTTCAAGCTCGCCCACGCGCGGTTCGAGCGCGGCCAGTTCTTCGCGGGCCAGCTCAGCCATTTCGGGCTCGGATGCAGGGTCCTCAGCCATCTGGCGGAGATTGTCGCGTTCCTCCTCCGCCGCCTGCAGCGCTTTTATCGAGGCCACGAGCGGATCGAGGTCCGCGAACTCCTTGGAGAGCTTTCTGAAAGTATCCTGATCTGTCACCGTCGCAAGCTGGGTTTGCAACGATTCCCAACGGCCTACCAGGCGGTTCAGCTTGTCTTTTGGAATGGATGCCATATCAAATCCGGTCGAATGTTTCTCCACGCGCTGGCGCCATTGTGGCCGTCATTGCGAGGGGCTTTAGCCCCGAAGCAATCCAGCGGCAACAAGCATGGCGCAAGCCGCTCTGGATCGCCACGGCGCGTTCCACGCCTCGCGATGACGCTGCGGAAGCGTTCGGCTGGTCCCGCGGCACCATCCAGATGGATGACCGCTTGCGTCCGCAATACCGCCAACGCGCAAGATGCCTCCGCCGATGCGGCGCACGCCAGCCGAAAACTCAAGCTTGGACGCGATCCTTCTTACTTAGTGGATCACGTTTCCCATGCGCGACCAGCGGATCTCGAATGGCCAGCGCCAGGGCGCGAACCAGCTCGCATTGGATTCGTCGATGGAGAAGAACAGGATGCGCGCGCGGCCAACCAGGTTCTCCTCCGGCACATAGCCCACACCTTCACCAACGGGGAAGCGGCTATCGGCGGAGTCGTCCCGGTTGTCGCCCATCATAAAATAATGCTTGGGCGGCACCACAAAAACGTCGGTGTCGTCCTTGGCCGTGAGCTTATAGGGCTTGCAGGTTTCCGAAAGCTTCTGTGTCAGATACATCCGGCCATCGGGAAGGGTCTCCCGGTAAATATGCACGGGCTGCATTCCGCACTTCGTATCCTCTACTTTATCCTCGGCCCGCTCGCGCTTGACGGGCGCGCCGTTGATGTTGAGCACGCCGTTGATTATTTGAATCTTGTCGCCGGGCAGTCCTACAAGCCGCTTGATGAAGTCGGTCGAATTATCCGAGGGCGTTTTGAAAACGATCACGTCGCCACGGTGCGGGCTCGAAAAAAAGAAACGCCCGCTTATAGGCGCCATGCCGTAAGGAAACGAGTATTTGCTGTAACCGTAGCTATATTTGGAGACGAACAGGTAATCGCCAACAAGAAGCGTGGGGGTCATCGACCCAGACGGAATATTGAACGGCTGGAACAGAAATATTCTAATGACGATCGCGATCGCAACGGCCTCCAGCAGCACGACCGCCAGATCGAAAAAGCCGCTCTCTTCTTTGTTGTCCTTGACGCCGCTATTCACGCTCATCATTCCCGATCCAGTTTGCTAGAAGATCTCGCCTCGCGCGCCACAATAGTCGCGTGCGCCCGCGGTGAAGACAGAAGCTGAGGCGAGCGCTCGGACGCCAGATCCATTGGATTTTGGGTGAGCCCGCTCTGCGCCTGATATAGACGAAAGCGCTCCGAAAGCAAGCGCATGCGGCGTGCATCCCCCTTATTCACGCGCGGCGCATCGCTATGAGCAAGCGGCGTGGCGGCCCAGCAAAGTCAGGCCGCGGGCCATTGGGGCGTCTCAACGCCTTCGCCGAGATCGGCCTCGACCAGCCGGCGGCGTACTTCGAATAACTGATCGAGCAGCGCAGGCTCGGCGCGGGTGTAAGCGTCCGCGTTGGCTACGCGCTTGACCACAACGCCCAGCAGCTCGGTGATGGCATTGCCAATCGAGTTCTGGCTGATGGTCACAATTAACCTGCCTTTGCCGTTGCGGTAGATGAGCTGCTTGAAGGCGGGCTGCCAGCGGATTGCGTTGGCGTATTTGGCGTCGCGGATGCAGCGGTCGCGCACCATCTTCGCCGTCTTCAGGAAGCCGTTGTCGAACAGCAGCTTCTCCTCAACCAGATCCGGAAAATATAGATCGGGCAGCTTCGGAGCGTTGCGTGTGGAAACCTGGCTGAAAAAGCTCCGGTAGAAATCGAGAAAGCCCTTGAGAATTATGTCGTACTCCTGCCAGAAGCGCACCGAGCGCAGTGCGGGCACTCCGCCGGCAATCTCCCAGGCGGGCAGGCCCTGCGGGTAGCCCGTAAGGGCAATGCGGCACTCCCCGTCGCGGCAAGGCTGCAAAATCTTCAGGTCCAGCCCGTCGAAGAAAGCGCGATAGACGCCGCTCATATAAGCCTGGAACAGCGAATGCTGGCCGCCATCGGTCAGGTTGGGATTACCCGGCTCGGCCAGCGGGGCTGCGGCAAGCTCCGCCATATCGAAGACTATGAAGTGGTTGTGCAGCATACGGATGCTCGGCACACCGGGCGCGGAGAGGGGCCAAGTGGCGTCGAGGCTCGCTTCTCCCGCCAGCACCAGATGCCCGACCGGATCGGGATAGCGTTCGAGCATGAACTCGATGACGATCTGGTTCATGCGGTTCCAGACGTTCTTGACCGCCCCCGGCACTTGCGTGCGCCGCACCGGCCGGCCGAGAGGGTCGAGGATACTCCGCGAGGTGTTGTAGATGATCGAGGTGTCGAAGACATTGCTGTGGCCGATCGCCTTGCGGTAAAGCAGCAACCCTTCTGGATTCTGCAAGAGCCCGTTGTTGTGCGTGAGATCGGCCAGGTTTTCGGCGCTGTTGAAGAACTCGTTTTACGTCATCCCCTCGGGTATTGTGAGCGGGATCGGGCGGAATGGCGTTACGATTTCGCGGGGGGCGGTTTGCATCGATGACCATCTTGGTTGCTTGGTTAGGTGGCGAAGATACGCGCGGCAGCTCCGTGCCGCAACTCAAAGATCGTCCGCTCCCCTTGAAGCCCAATCGTTTTGGGGATGTCCTTCTCAGCACCCTGAATCAGTTTGCCGCACCAACCTCAAATTGAATGACGCAAGCCACTAATCGCTTTCTTCCGGCGTTCCGGGCTTATCGAAACCTACGTAGATCCTTACGTTTGCCGAGCCAGAGAGCTCTTTCAGGGTTTCGAGCTCCCGCAGGCGCAGCAGCGCCGGATGCGCGGAATAAGCTTTTGCGGATTGCTCGGCGTCGCGAAGCGCCGCAAGCTCGGCCTCGTTTCGTATTTTTCTGGCGCCCGCCTCCGCTTCGGATTGCAGGCGCAGCGTTTGCGCAAGGGCTTCGGCTTCGATGCGCGAAATCTCTGCCTGCGCCTCGGCCGCGATTTGCTGCGTCTGCGCGCGGGTCCGGGCCTCCACGAGCTGCGCCTGCGCGGTTCGCTCGGCGGCCAGCACCTTGTTCATGATCTCCTGGAGATTGCCCGGGAAGACCAGATCCTTGACGTCGGCGCGGAGGATCGAGACGCCATAACGCGCGGCGGTCTCTTTCACATCGCGCAAAATGTCCTCGCTGAGCCGGTTCCGGTTGGTCAGGATTTCGTCCAGCGTCATCGAGGCGAGCGAACGCCTGGCCGCGAGCTGCACGTCGCTATAGAGCCGCTCCTCGTATTTCTCCACCTCGTGGATCGCCGCGCGCGGGTCGGTGACGCGGAACTGCACGATGATGCTGACCCGGATCGCGACCTTGTCTGCGGTGAGGATTTCCTGACCCTTGATTGTCAGCTCGCGCTCGCGGACATCGACGAGCTGGATTTCGACCAAGGGCTGGCCCAGCCAGCCCTGGATAAACGGCAGCGTGTAGCGCCCGGCCTCCAGCACCCTCTTCAGCACGCCGTCTTCGTACCAAAGGCCGCGATGGGTATCCTTGATGATAATCGGCAGTGTCATCGTTCGCTTGCCCGGCGGTGAAAGAGCTGGTGGTCCCGCAGCCCATCCGATGTGGAGAACGCATTGTCAGATTGGCAATCTGCTCAGCCACCCTTGTGGTAGAGAAACCTTTGAGGATGCGCCCCTTGATTGGCCGGAACCACCGCGCGCTATTCTGATGCCTAAGCTTAAGATGTCAAGATAACTTCTACCACTTGAAGCGGCAACATGGGGCTTTTTGAGCCGAGGCCTTCACTCCAAGCGAGCAAGCATCCGAAGGTTAATCAATACCCAATTCTGCGCGAAGGTTTTTTCTTACTAAATCGACGAGCCTACTATTCTTATCAGGCAACGCACTTATATTTCGCTTATTTATTGCGTCTAAAAATTCTTCTAATATATGCCGTTCTCCATCAGTACCGTAGCAAAGCATCTTTGTGTGGTAATCTCCAAGCAATTCAAGAGCCTTTTGGCATTCTTGCACAGCATTCGTATTTCGTTCATCTCCATTGTACAGTTTTACCGCTGCTATAAACGTACTGATTGCAGGGAGAAGGCCATCAAACATGTCCACCCTTCTTTTTAGGCGTTCCTTAAATATCTCATGCCTTCTGTTTTCCCTTTGGGTTAAGACCCAAACAATTATAGTCACAACCATCGCGATATATGGTGCAATTTCAGACAGTGCCATGTTTACCCCGCGTCTAATGATTGAGAAATTTCGGGACGATACTGCTCGTATTTGCCCAACTGCGACCTAACCTACCAGGTGCCAAGCGTTAGATTTTAACCACTAACTTGCCGCGTGCTTCAGAAATCCGGCGATCTTGGCGGCGAGGCCTTCCGTGTCCTTGGTTTCGCATTCCCAGATGACGAGGGTGCGCCAACCCAGCTCATGCAGCGCGGCCTTGCTGGCGGCGTCGCGTTCGAGGTTGCGTGCAAGCTTCGGCCGCCAGTAATCGAGGTTCGATT
This sequence comes from Rhodomicrobium sp., assembly GCA_052145975.1. GTDB lineage: Bacteria > Pseudomonadota > Alphaproteobacteria > Rhizobiales > Rhodomicrobiaceae > Rhodomicrobium. Next base: position 8,399 of record JBKQNN010000142.1, read on the forward strand.
TGGGCGGGCGGCCATCCAGGCAGCGCGGCTCGGGATGCTGGTGCCAGAAGCAGCCATGCACGAAGATCGCCGCGCGGTACTTCGGAAACACCAGGTCCGGCTTGCCCGGCAAATCCTTCCGGTGCAGCCGGAAGCGGAAGCCCAGCGCGTGCGCCGCCTTGCGCACCGCAAGCTCGGGCAACATGTCCTTGCTGCGGATCGAAGCCATGTTGCGGCTTCGCTCTATCGCGGTGAGCTTATCGGCCATTTCCGGCGGCTAGGTTCTTCTGCGTCGCTTCGCTTCTTTGAAGCGCAAAATGTATAGCCTCAGCGACGGCAAACGCCAACGGCGGAGGCAGCGCGTTGCCGGCCTGGCGGTAGGCTGCGGTTTTGCCGCCGGTGAAGGTCCAGTCGTTGGGGAAGCCCTGGATCTTCGCGGCCATGGCCACGGTTAGCCGCGGAAAACCCACGAAATCCTTCGCCGGCGGATTGAGCACGATGCCCCTGCCGTCGACGCCGAGCTTGGCCCAGGCGGCGCGCGCCCGCGTGGGGCCAAGGTCCGGGCCGCCATGCTTTTTCGAGCCGCCGACAATTGCGGGCGCGATGCCCGCCGCCGCCTTCCGCCATTCGCGGGCACCTCTCCAGCCTTCGCTTTTCATGAGGCTGTACAGGGCGTCGCCGGCGGAAATCTCCAGTGGCTTCTTTTCCGGCACTGTGAACGCGGAGGCGTGTTCCGGCCGTAAGCCGATAATGAAAACGCGGGGCCGGTTTTGCGGCACGCCAAAGTTCGACGCATTCAAGAGCTGGAAGCGTGTCTCGTAGCCCAGGGCGCGCAGCCGCTCCACGATCAGCTCGCGGTAATAGCCGAAGCGCGCGTCGAGCAGCCCGCGGACGTTCTCGATCATCACAGCCTTGGGCTGCGCTTCCTGGATGATGCGGAACGCTGCCGGGAAAAGATTGCGCTCGTCCTCCTCGCCGCGCTGCTTGCCGGCAACCGAGAAGGGCGGGCAGGGCAAGCCGGCCGCGACAAGATCGACGCCCCGGTATGGCTTCGCGTCGAACGCGGTGACGTCGCCCTGAATGACGTTCCAATCCGGCCGGTTATGGCGCAGCGTGCGGCAGGCGTCGGCGTCGATCTCGATCAGCGCTGTGTGCTCGAACTCCGCCTGCTCCAGGCCCAGCGCCTGCCCGCCCGCGCCCGCGCATAGCTCCAGCACCCTTAATGGCGCGCGAGCTTGCACGGGGGCGTGAGAAAGTCCCCCCTCACCCCAGCCCCTCTCCCGCGAGGGGAGAGGGGAATCCCCCGTGACATCGGGCACACCCTTGCAACAGGCACGCCCGGCTCCCTCTCCCCTTGCGGGAGAGGGCTGGGGTGAGGGGGCTTTCAAATCGCCGGCCGCAGCCTTAGCTGTGGCGGATTTGTACGTCGCCCAAGTCGGCTCATAGTCGCCATTGGCCTGCGCGCCCCAGCACTCCCAGCCTCCACGGATGCCGCGCGCGAAAAGCTCCAAAAACGGCCCCGGCGAGCACGCCTCGATAAGCCCATATTGCTCGTCGGGCTTGCGGCTATGCTCGCGCTTCATGGTGGCGAGGTAATTCACCTGCCGCCGGCCCGGTGCCAGTGTCCGCGCGTTCTTGCC
>JBKQNN010000143.1:0-6286 GCA_052145975.1 Rhodomicrobium sp.
AATGCCGATCCCTGCAATTTCGGAGTCCGCCAAGCCGTCGCGGCAAGCGCTGGCCAGCGCGGCGATTGCATCGAGCGTGGCGCCGTAGTCCCCGCGCGGGGTGGGAGCCCTCACCCGGACCCGCTCCTCCCCCTCTGGCGAAAGGGCCAGCGCTTCGATCTTGGTGCCGCCGAGGTCAACGCCGATGCGCCACATGCTGTCCCGTCCCCGTCCGCTATGGAACGGTGTGAGCGTCTGCCACCATGCGCTTGGCGTCGCCGGCCGGCTCCGTTATCTGCTGTGTGCCGTCGCGCGTGCCTATCACCGTCTTGCTCAACGGGTTGTGCAGCCCGGGGAGCGCGTTGAAAATGTCGGTGACTTTGCTGGCAGCGATATAGATGATCTCGCCGTTCGGCGCGGTGAATTGAACCAGCGCGATTTTCTTGCTGACATCGCCAACGAGCGTGGCGACCGGCGTTGCGACGAATAACCGGTTATCCGCGAAGTCGACGACGGTCGTGCCCGGAGGCTCGTCGCTGGCGAAAGCGCGCCTAATGCGCCAGATCTCGCCGAATTGCACAACTTGAGCGCCGCCGTCCTTGAGATCGACGGTAACGCCCTCCTCGGAGAGGCTTGTTATCTTGCCTGGGTGCCTGCGGCCAAGGATCATGCGCGGACTGCGCGTGGGCTGCAAAGCGGATTGCGCGTGCGCAGGTGCTGGCGGAAGGCCGGCGGCGGCACTGCAAATCAGCGCCGGCAGGAGCAAAAGCACTATCCCCCTCACCCTGTCCCTCTCCCAGCAAGCTCGCCTTGGCGAGCTTGCCGCTCGAGTATCCGCATCCGCTAGCGGATGCGGATGGGAGAGGGGACGCCGTGGCACGCTCAGCGCCCTTGATCTGGACACTGTACGGTGCAGCACCTGTCCTTCTCCCCCAGGGGAGAAGGACAGGATGAGGGGTAAATTATGCATGATACCTAGCCTCTAAATATGGATCGCGCGCTTGCCAACCGCGAGCGCCGCTTCTTTCACGGCCTCGGTCAGCGTTGGATGCGCGTGGCAGGTGCGGGCCAGGTCCTCGGCCGAGCCACCGAACTCCATCAGCACAGCCGCTTCGGCGATCATGTTGCCCGCATCGGGCCCGACGATATGGACGCCGAGCACGCGGTCGGTCCTGGCATCGGCGAGGATTTTGACGAAGCCCTCGGTTTGCCGGTTCACCTTCGCGCGCCCATTCGCAGTAAACGGGAATTTGCCAACGTTGTAGGCGATCCCGGCCTCTTTCAGCTCCTCCTCGGTCTGGCCCACGCTGGCGACCTCGGGGAAGGTGTAGATCACCCCTGGGATCACGCCGTAATTCACATGACCGGCCTTGCCGGCGATGATCTCGGCCACGGCGACGCCCTCGTCCTCGGCCTTGTGCGCCAGCATGGGCCCGCGAACCACGTCGCCGATGGCGTAGATGCCGGCCACATTCGTTTTGAAACGATCGTCGATTACGATGCGGCGCTTGTTGTCCATTTGTACGCCGGCGTCCTCAAGGCCGAGCCCTTCCGTGTAGGGCGCGCGGCCGATGGCGACTAGAACCACGTCCGCGTCGAGCAGTTCTTGCGGGCCTTCGCCCTGCGCCGGCTGGATTTGTACTTTCAGAGGTTCGGCGCCGTTGGCTTTGACGGCGGTGACTTTATGGCCTAAGCGGAATTCCATGCCCTGCTTTTGCAGGATGCGCTGGAATTGCTTGGCGACCTCGTTGTCCATGCCGGGAAGGATGCGATCCAGGAACTCGACGACGGTGACTTTCGAGCCGAGCCGGCGCCACACCGAGCCGAGTTCCAGGCCGATCACGCCGGCGCCCACTACCAGGAAGCGCTCTGGAACTTTCTCCAATTCGAGCGCGCCGGTGGAGGAGACGACGCGTTTCTCGTCGATCTCGATGCCGGGCAGCCGGACGATATCGGAGCCGGTGGCGATCACGATGGCCTTCGTTTCGAGCGTCTTCTCCTCGCCGCCGTTGACCGGCCGCACCGCCACGCGGCCCGGCGCCAGGATGCGCCCGATGCCCCGATGGCTATCGACCTTGTTCTTTTTCAGCAGGTACTCGACGCCCTTGACGTTGCCCTCGACGCCTTCGGCCTTGTATTTCATCATCGCCGCCAGATCGAGCCCTGGCTTGGCCTTGATGCCCATCGCCGCGAAGCCGTGGCCCGCTTCCTCGTACAGCTCGGAGGCATGCAACAGCGCCTTCGACGGAATGCAGCCGACGTTGAGGCAGGTGCCCCCGAAGGTTGCGCTTTTCTCGATAACCGCCGTCTTCAGTCCCAGCTGCGCCGCGCGGATCGCACAGACATAACCGCCCGGACCTGTGCCAATGACAATTAGATCGTATGCGTCCGGCATGTGGTTCGTCTCCGCTTTGCTTCATGGCCCGCTTGGGCAATTCACACGTTGTATAGCAGGCGCCGGCCGCCGCCTCCAGCGCGCCATTGACGCTTTTCCTGGAGTTTCTGGCCGGGCCGGTCCGGCGAAATTAACCGGTTTTGGCGCATGGCGGGGCGGCAAAACGCGGCTTTTCAATTACAATTGAATCTAACACATGCGCTTTATAGAAAAATTAAGCCACACCGTGTGGTGTAAGGCATTGATACAAAACAATAAAATCTGCCGGCCGCCGCCGAGTCTGGGGTCGCCAGGGTTAATTCGAGATCTGCAAATATATTTAATAGAATTTTGGAATCGCAGAAATCGACCTAAAGAGCGAAAAGATTCGCAGAAAGACGGCGGCGGAAAATATGCCGCGGGGCCGTTTACCATACGCGCATTTAGCATAGTAGCGCCTTACGCGAAACTAACGATCCATTAGCACTTGCGCCCTTCGGTGACGGGCGTCATCGCGGAAGCCGCTTGCGGCTATCGGGGATCGTTCGAGGCTCCAGCTTCATTGGGCGGCCACGCGATTTCCTGGAAGGCGCGCCGCAATTTGGCCCCGCGCGCCGGATTGATCGCCTCGACCCAAGCAACGCGGCCGTCGAGATGTTCGCGAAATCTGGGGAGATTCGCGCGGTTCTGAGTCTCCGGGCCGCTCTGGCGGCAATTGTGCAGGATCGCTTTCAGCTCGTCATAGGCCTCGCGCGGCACGTTGATATGCTCGTTGACCACGATCCCCAACAAACGCTGGCTGCCGCGCCGCCGCATCATGCGCGTTTTCCGCGAGTTCAGCGCAAAGCCCTCGCCGGTCGCAATCGTTTCCACGGCGGCGGCCAGCGTATCGAGCCTCGCTGCGAAAGCGGTATCACCCGAAAAGGCGAGGTCGTCCGCATAGCGCGTGTAGTTGGCCCCAAGCGACTGCGCCAGTCCATGCAGGCGGCGGTCCAGCCTCCAGGCCGCGAGGTTGGCAAGCGCGGGCGAAGCAGGCGCGCCTTGCGGGAGATGGAGCGCTGCGAAAAGGGCACGCGTCTTCCAGTCATGCCGCTTGTCACTGGGGAGCCTCTCGAACACCCAGGACGGCGTGCAGTTGAGGCAAAGGCCGGTCATGAGGAACGCAACCGCGCTGGGGTAGCCGAGGCTCCGGAAAACGCTGTGTACACGGCCTACGCTCGTGCAGAGGAAAAAGTCGCGCAGGTCGAAGACGGCGACAACCGCCTCGCCGGCATGCACCTGCGCCGCGCTTGAGACCGAGCGGTTCTTGACGAAGCCGTGCACGCATGGATGCACAGGAGCCTTATCGAGAATTTCGTGCAAAATCCGCCGCTGGATCTCCTTCAGGCGGGGCTTGGGCTCCTCCACAAGCCGCGGCGGGCCGTTCTTTTTCGGCACAAACCGGTACGAATAGTGTTGAAGGGCGCCGCCAGCCGCCTTGTTGTTCAGATGCCTCGCATCGGCGAACCAATCCAGATGCTCGACGGAAATGCCGAGCCACTTCGCCAGATCGCCCGGCGTCGCGATATGCGGAATGGCAAGTCCCGCGAACCGCTCCGCAGCAGCAAATTTCGCCGGCTGCAAGACCGTGGGTACGGCTTGCGGGTCTTTAAGCGCGCGCGCCGCGGCCCGCCTGAACCCATAGGCCTTAAGCAGGAGGGAAACGATCCAATCCGGCGATGGCGGGTAAGGCTCCGGAACCGCGGCCAGCAATTTACGGACCAGAAGCGACTGGGAACGCCTCGTTGCCGGCCCGAGGATTCGCTGCGCTTCAGCTACGAGCCTCACATGGGTCCAATCGGTGGCGAGCCAAGCGGCGGCGAGATTGCGAGCGATCCGTTCCTTTGAGTTCATCCCCCGCCCCCGCGAAAAGCGAAGGGAATGAGCGCCCCAACCAGCCGTGTATGGCGCGGGCAAACGTAGGCTCCGCCTACCGCGGCCCGTGCGGCGCTGTGCTTAAGACAACAGACTTCCCCGGGGTATCCCCGAAGACCCAGGCGTTATGCCGGAGCATGCACGCCAGGGATTTCTTGGGGCGCTCATCCCCAAGGCTCAGGATAAACCGGAAACGCCGCCCGTCAATCCGGTGCCGCTGAACAGGGGCAACGCCGGGCGAGGCTTACAGGTCGAGGACGAGGCGCTGCGGGTCTTCGAGGCTTTCCTTCACGCGCACGAGGAACGTCACGGCCTCTTTGCCGTCGACCAGGCGGTGGTCGTAGGACAGCGCGAGATACATCATCGGCCTGATTTCGATCTTGCCGTTCACCGCGACGGGGCGCTCCTGGATCTTGTGCATGCCGAGAATGCCGGACTGCGGCACGTTCAGGATTGGAGTCGACATTAGGGAGCCGTAGACGCCGCCATTGGAGATGGTGAAGGTTCCGCCCTGCATCTCCTCAAGCGAGAGCTTGCCGTCCCGGGCTTTCCGGCCGAAGCCCGCAATATCCCTCTCGATAACGGCGATCGATTTCTGATCGGCGTCGCGCACCACGGGCACGACAAGGCCGCGGTCCGAGCCGACCGCGATGCCGATGTGACAATATTTCTTGTAAATGATGTCCTGGCCGTCGAGCTCGGCGTTGACGCTCGGGATTTCCTGCAGGGCCTGGATGCAGGCCTTCACGAAAAAGCCCATGAAGCCCAGTTTCACGCCGTGCTTCTTCTCGAAGAGGTCCTTGTACTGATTGCGCACGGCCATGATCGTCGACATGTCCACCTCGTTGAAGGTGGTGAGCATGGCGGCGGTGTTCTGTGCTTCCTTGAGGCGGCGCGCAATCGTCTGGCGCAGCTTGGTCATGCGCACGCGCTCTTCGCGCGCGTCGTCGGAGGGCATTGCCGGGGTGCGGATCGCGGCCGCCTGCGGGGCTTGAGGCGCCGGAAAATTGATCGCGGCGGAGGGGCGGGAAGCGCCGCCTTCGATCACCGCGAGCATATCGCCCTTGGTCACGCGGCCGTCTTTGCCGGTGCCGCCAACCGATGCCGGATCGATGCCGCTTTCCTCGGCGAGCCGGCGCACGGAGGGAGCAAGCGTATCGGTATTTGCCGCGCGGGCCTGGGCTGGCTGCGCCGCTGCACTTGTATAGGCGGGAGCTGCGGCGGGCTTGGCGGGTTGCGGCGCGGCGCTGGCTTGCGCCGGAGCGGGCTTGGGCGGCTGCGGGGCGGTGCTAGCCTGCGCGGGTTTGTACGCCGCTGCAGCGCCTTGGCCTTCCGCGATGGCTCCCAACACCGCGCCAGGCGCTACGGTCTCGCCTTCTTTCACGGCAATCTCCGCAATGATGCCGGAAACGGGCGCATTCACCTCAAGCGTGACTTTATCGGTCTCAAGCTCGGCCACGGCCTCGTCGGCCTTGACGGCATCGCCTGCCTTCTTGAACCATTTGCCGACAGTAGCTTCGGTGACGGACTCGCCTAGCGTAGGAACAACGATTTCAATGGCCATCTGCATTCCCTGAGGTGAGGCAGAAACATTATCCGCTGATCTGTGGCCCCCCAACTCAGCCATAGAGCGGGTACTTGGTTCTTAGAGGGTTCGGCCGGAATAGGCCCGGGCCAAATTGGTACTGCTTCGCGTCGCGGGCTCCCGTTCCCGCTATCGCTGAAGGATAAGTCATATAACTGCCGTCACGCCCCTCACCCTGTCCCTCTCCCCATGGGAGAGGGGACGCACCCTCAACTGGCTGCGAGCGAACTCCCTCTCCCATGGGGAGAGGGCTGGGGTGAGGGGCGTGACGGCAGTTATATGACTCATCTTTCAGCGATAGCGGGACCGGGAGCCCGCGACGCGAAGCAGTACCAATTTGGCTGGAGCCTATTCCGGCCGATTTTGTAAGAACCAAGTACCCGCTCTATGGCTGAGTTGGGGGGCCATAGATCAGCGGATAATGTTCCTGCCTC
>JBKQNN010000144.1:0-10250 GCA_052145975.1 Rhodomicrobium sp.
GTGATCGCCAAGCTCAGTCCCGGCGAGCATATTCTGGCCCCGCATGCGCGCGTGCTGGCCGACGAGCAGCTGACCGGCGCTGCTCTGGAGATGGTGCAGAAGCGCGTCGATCTCAGTTCTAAACCACGGAAATAAGCTCCGGCTGCGCGATCGCAAAGTATCTTTCCGGCCGCTATGCTTAAAGGCTACCACTATCGATAGGTGGCGCGCTGGGTCAACACATTCACCTGTGATACCGGGTCCGCTCGATTGCTTCCGCAGCCGTCATCCCGGAAACGCCAACGGCGTTATCCGGGATCGTTACAAATGCCGGCGCTCTGTACGATCCCGGATACGGCGCAAGCGCCGTTCCGGGATGACGGCTGGGTACCATGCGTTGCAGTCAAAAATCCGGCGCTGACATTATCGTCAAGCTTGCCTCCACCGCGAGCGGAAAAACGGGTTTTGCGTTGACAAATCCTGCGGCCGGCCAAAGCTTTGAGGGGCAGACAGCCAAACGAAGAGGCCGCATTGAGCACAGGCGAACCGAACCCGCCGCCATTTTACCGGGAGATGGCTTTCCAATATGGCGCGCTTGAGCAAGTGGCGCCCGGCTTGCGGCGGGTGGTGTGCCGCAATCCTGGCCCGTTCACCTTCAAGGGGACCAACCTTTATGTGATTGGGCAAGGCGAGGTTGCCGTCGCCGATCCTGGGCCTGCAGCTGCCGGTCAGCTCGATGTGCTGATGGAGGCGCTGGCGGGCGAGCGCATAACCCACATCCTTGTCACGCATTGCCATGCCGACCATAGCGGCGCGGTCGCGGCGCTGCGCCGGCTTACAGGCGCGCCCGTCTGCGGCATGCCGCGCCACGCGGCCCATCCAGGCGAAGATGCCATAGGCCCGAACGGCGGCAGTTTCATTATTCCTGTGGATTTCGACATACCCCTGCAGCACGGCAGCAAGCTTGCCGGACCGGGCTTCGAGATCGAGGCGGTGCATACGCCCGGCCACGCGCCGGATCACCTTTGCTTCCATATCCCGGCCACTAATACGCTGCTTTCTGGCGATCATGTCATGGGCTGGAACACCAGCGTGATCGCCCCGCCCGAGGGGCATATGGGGAGCTATATGCGCTCGCTTGAGCTTTTGATGGAGCGGGATGACGCGATTTATTTTCCCGCCCATGGCGGACCGGTCGAGGAACCGCGGCGCTATGTGAAGGCGCTGCTTTTCCACAGGCGCTGGCGCGAGAGCGAGATCGCCGAATGCCTTCGCGCCGGGCTTGCCTCCATCGCCCGGATGGTGCCGCGCATGTATAACGGGATCGAGCCTTCGCTGATGGGAGCCGCCGCTTTGGCCGTGTTCGCGCAGCTCGAATTCATGGCCGAAAAGGGGACCGTCATTATGCTGAAACCAGGCCCGCTTACGATGGATCAGGAGTTCGCACTCTCTAGGTGAAACGCGAGTAAAAGTCCGCTCACGGTATTGCAGTGCCAGCGGCGGGCGTGTACCGGAACATGGCCATTAACTGCCAGTTGATTCTCTTGCGCCGGAGCCCGAAATACCTCCCGGCATGCGAAGCACGGCCGGCAAACATCCTCTCCAACGGTAATCGATGATCAAGAAGCTGATTGTAACGACGGTCCGGCTCAGCGCCAGCTATCCGTGGCCGGTTCTGTTAACCGCAACCGTCCTTGCCGTTGCTTCCGCAATTTTTGTCGCGGACAATTTCGCGCTCAACACCGATATTACCACGCTGATCTCGCCGAAGCTTGAGTGGCGGCAGCGCGAGATCCAGTACTTAAAAGCGTTTCCTGCGCAGGCGACCACAATCCTTGCGGTTATCGACGCGCCTACGCCCGAGCTGGCCGAGGACGCAGCCCAAAAGCTCGCTCAGCGGCTTCGCCAGGAAACAAACGTCGTCCGTAGCGCGCAGGAAATCATGGGCGGCCCATTCTTCAAGCGTAACGGCCTCTTGTTTCTCGACCCGGACGACCTCAAGGAGACGTTGACTCAACTAACCAAGTCCAGCTCGTTCCTCGACCCGCTCGCCGGGGACCCAACCCTGCGGGGCATCGTGAGCGCGTTGGCCCTGCCCCTGCGCGGCGTCCAACTCCGGCGGATTTCACTCGATAGCCTCGCCCCTGAGTTCAATGCCTTGTCCGCGCCCATCGAGAACGCCTTGGCAGGCCGCCCCGCCTATTTCAGCTGGCGGGAGCTTTTGAGCGGGCAACCCCCCTCCGAACGCGAGAAGAGGCAATTCGTCGAGATCGATCCCGTACTGGATTACAATTCGCTCGAACCGGGCGAAGACACGACGGATGCCATCCGGGAAACGGCGGCCAGCCTTAAGCTCGGCGAAAAGGGCGTGACCGTCAGGCTTACGGGCACCATTCCGATTTCGGACGACGAGTTTGCGACCTTGAAGGAGGGAGCGGCTCAGAACGGTGCGCTCACCGTGTTTGCGGTCCTCATCATCCTCTGGCTTGCCTTGCACTCCGCGCGCATCATCTTCGCGGTATTCGTCAGCCTATTTGTAGGGCTCTTCGTAACGGCAGCGGCTGGGCTCGCCCTGGTTGGCGCCTTCAATCCCATCTCGATTGCCTTCTTCGTGCTCTTCGTGGGGATCGGGGTCGATTTTGGCCTGCAGTTCAGCGTCAGCTACCGCGCCGAACGTTTCGAACGCGAAGACCTATTTGGCGCGCTGGTTGCAACCGCGTCCAACACCGGAGGCCGCCTAGCTCTGGCCTCCGCCGCCACGGCAGCCGGCTTCCTGTCGTTTACACCCACGGCGTACCAGGGGCTTTCGGAGCTTGGCGAAATCGCTGGGCTCGGAATGATCGTGGCCTTTATCATGAGCATAACGGTCCTGCCCGCGATGCTCCGGCTGCTCAAACCGCCCGCCGAGCCGCATCCGCTTGGATATGCGTTCCTGTCGCCGGCCGACCGCTTTCTTGAGCGTAATCGCGTGCCCGTGCTCGTCATCACGCTTTGCGTGGTCCTTGGGGCCTCGCCCTTGCTCCATTGGCTGCGCTTCGATTTCAACCCGATGGACCTGCGGAACCCGCACGTCGAGTCCGTCGCCACCTATCTCGATCTGCGAAAAGACCCCGAGATGTCGGGGCAGACCGTTGAAGTTCTGGAGCCGTCGCTAGACGATGCCAACGCTTTGGCCAAAAAACTCAGCGCCTTGCCCGAGGTGTCGAAGACGATAACCTTGAGCACTTTGGTGCCGGAAGACCAAGACGCCAAGCTTGCCCTTGTTGCCGAGGCGGCTCAAACGCTCGATCCCGCGCTCAATCCGAAGGAGGTCAAGCCTGCGCCTACGGACGCGGAGACGGTGGCAAGCATCGAGCAGGCGTCGGCCGCTTTGCATGCCGCCGCCGCGAAGGCGCCGGACACGGCAGGAGGCAAGGCGGCCGGCCGGCTGTCGAATGCGCTCGCAAGTTTGGCGAAGGCCACCCCGGATGTGCGTGCGAATGCAGAAACCGCATTGACCGAACCGCTCAAGGTCACGCTGGACGACCTTCGCGAAAGCCTGCACCCCCGGAAGATTACGCTGAGCGACCTGCCGCCCAACCTTGCTTCAGACTGGGTGTCTGCCAATGGCGGCGCGCGCGTATCCGTGTTGCCGAGGGGCGATATCAACAACAACCTGGTGCTTGCGAAATTCGTTGAAGCCGTCACCAAGATCGCCCCGAATGCCACAGGGCAGGACGTCGGCATTGTCGAAGCCGGTAAGACGATCGTCCGGGCGTTCGTGGAAGCTGCGGGCTGGGCGCTGGGGTCGATTGCGATTTTGCTGTGGCTGACGCTGAGGCGCATCAGGGACGTAGCGCTTACGCTCTTCCCGCTGATCCTGGCCGGCCTCGTCACGCTGGAAACCACCGTGATCATCGGCATGCCGCTCAATTATGCGAACATCATCGCGCTGCCGGTCCTGCTCGGCGTCGGTGTCGCGTTCAAGATCTATTACATCATGGCTTGGCGGGAAGGCCGGAGCGGGCTATTGGCCTCGCCGCTCACCCGCGCCGTTTTCTTCAGCGGCATGACGACCGCCGTGGCCTTCGGCAGCCTGATGCTCTCCAACCACCCCGGCACGGCCAGCATGGGGCAATTGCTTGCCCTATCGCTGGTGAGCACGATGGCCGCCGCCGTTTTGTTCCAACCGCTGTTGATGGGGCCGCCGCGCGGGAAGGAGAACCCCGAAGACACAACGAAAGAGCCCGCTTATACGGGATCCAAGTAACACCAACCGCCAGAATTCCTGACAGTTCGGGCGGTCGCGCACCGTCATCGCGAGGCGGCAACGCCGCCGTGGCGATTCAGAAACAACCGCGCAAACCGATGTTGCCTATGGATTGCTTCGCTTCGCTCGCAATGACGGACGACGGATCGCTATTGTTGGGGAAGCTTTGAGCAGACGGCTTTATCGGTGGGGCTGCCCTTCGGGAAGGGCACGCGGGTCCAGTTCTCGCCGCCGCACAAGAACCCGAGCACGCAGCCTTCGATCTGAAGCACGTCTTTGCTCACGAGGCTGATATTGGCATCGTAGGTCTTGCCGTTCTCGGCGTTATAAACCTCGCCTTCCCAGCGGCCTTGCGCGGGCTTCATGTTGATGAGGATCGGAAGGCCCACGATCGGGCGGTTGCGAAGAGCTGGATCGGGGTTGTTCTTGTCCGTATCGGTGTTAGTGGTAGGTCCTTTCGTCCAGGCGATGACGCCCCACATCGCGCCGCCGCAGTCGACGACGCGAATGTCGGCGGTCCCATCCTTGACCCGCCATTCTCCGGTGGGTCCGGTGGGCGACGGCGCCTGCGCCAGCGCCGCGGTGGCGGGTATGAGGCAAACGATACTTGCGGCTATGAAGCGTTTCATTGCGATCTCCAGCTTGCGCCCTGTTGCCAGCGTCTTTTCACTGCAAATGTGGAATTTCTTAGGTGGCGCGCCGGATTGCCGCCCACTTTCCGCTGTGGCATGACATGTCCAGCGATTGCATTTAAAAGGGCATGAGGGGCGGACCGGTTCCCTGCCGCCCCGGAGGGAGAGTGGAAATGAGCATCGACATCAAAGCTTTGTTCGCCGAACGCGAAGCCGAGCGTTACGATCTGCACACGCGGCATTTGAACGAGCAGACGGTGCGCGTGCTCAAGACCATCGGCTTCGATACAGGCTTCGTGCGCGGCAAGGGCCAATATTTGTGGGACCGGGAGGGCGCGAAATATCTCGACCTCTTGAGCGGCTTCGGCGTGTTCGCCATCGGGCGCAGCCATCCGCGCGTGCACGAGGCTCTGCGTCAGGTGCTCGACAGCGAATTTCCCAATCTCATTCAAATGGATGTGTCGCCCCTGGCGGGCATCCTGGCGGAGCGGCTGCTCGCCCGCGTGCCCCATCTCGAAAAGGTGTTCTTCGCCAATTCCGGCACCGAAAGCGTCGAGGCGGCGATCAAATTCGCGCGCGCCGCGACCGGCCGGCCCGGCATCGCGCATTGCAGCCATGCATTCCACGGCCTGACCTACGGCGCGCTGTCGCTGAACGGCGACACGATGTTCCGCAAGGGTTTCGAGGGCTTCCTGACCGATGCCGTCGAGGTGCCGTTCAACGATCTGGCCGCGCTGGAAGACGTGCTGAAAGCCAAGAAGATCGGCGGCTTTTTCGTCGAGCCCATCCAGGGCAAGGGCGTGAACATTCCCGACGACGGCTACCTCAAGGGCGTGGCCGAGCTTTGCAACAAATACGGTACGCTGTTCATCGCCGACGAGATCCAGACCGGGGTGGGGCGCACCGGCAAATTTCTCGCGGTCGAGCATTGGGGCGTGGAGCCGGACGTGGTGCTGCTGGCCAAGGCGCTCTCGGGCGGCCACATCCCCGTCGGCGTGGTGCTCACCCGCAAATGGATTTTCGATAAGCTTTTCAATCGCATGGACCGCTCGGTCGTGCACGGCTCGACCTTCTCCAAGAACGACATGGCCATGGCCGCCGGCCTCGCCACGCTCGACGTGCTGGACGAGGAGCGCGTCATCGAGAACGCCGCCGTGCAGGGCGAGCGCCTGCTCGCCGCCTTCCGCCGCATGCAGGAGCGCTACGAGCTGGTCAAGGACGTGCGCGGCAAGGGGCTGATGATCGGCGTTGAGTTCGGCGCGCCCAAGTCGATGGGGCTCAAGATGGCCTGGAGCGCGGTCGAGGCCGCCAACAAGGGGCTGTTCTGCCAGATCGTCATCATCCCGCTGTTCAAGGAGCACAAAATCCTGGTGCAGGTCGCGGGGCATGCGAGCCATACCATCAAGCTGCTGCCGGCGCTGACCATTACGGGCGAGGATTGCGCCTGGATCGAGAGCTCCTTCGAGGCCGCCATCGCCGACGCGCATAAGGTGCCGGGCGCGGTGTGGTCGCTCGGCAGGACGCTCGCCGGGCACGCCGTGCGGACGAACGCGAGCTGAACCTTGCCGAGGTCTGCCAACGCTGGAGCCGTCGCGGCGCAATGCAATTCCAACGGCGCTCACGCCCTCATAGTTCAGAACAGCGGAATGGGTTGATAAGAGAAAGTCTCAGCGCGAGCAGATGTAGGCGGCGGCACCTCAGGAGCCGGACTTAGCGTCGATGGTGCAAAGACCGGGGAGATGGACTACCCCGTCCGGTTAGATGCTTATAAATTCTCCCCCTTGACTTAACCAGACCCAAGCAATATCGGTAAGATCTGCAGACGGTGACCTTGAGGTACACGCTTTGGCGACCGCCATGACAAGGGGGATTGATGCACTACTTCTTGGATCTGCTCGCAGATATTTTCTCGACTATTCGTAGTTTCTTCGTAACAGAAAAGGATGCACTACAAGGCTTTTCGTATTTTGCAACGGCGTTTTCTGCAATTGGTGCATTTGCTACATATATAGCAAACAGTCGACGTGAGAAACGTCGCAATAGGGATGAAATATATGATAAGGCTGGCGCGGCTTTTATAAAACTTAACGAAATGATTATTGAGCATCCCGAGTTAGACGTGTACTATGACGATCTTCCTACCAAAGTAGAATTAAATGACAAACAAAAAATTCAGCAGTGGGCAATCTATGATATCTTTGTATCCACGATTGAGATTGCATTTCTTGCGTATAAGGACGCCACCTCCGAACAACGGTTACAACAATGGAACGGCTGGGAGGCATATATTTTCAGATATTGCGCCAAAAAAAGCTTTAGGGAATTCTGGTTCTATGATAGGGGTGGTGGATATTCAGCTGAACACCAATTTGATACTGGGTTTCAGCGTTTCATGGAAAAAATGCTTGCCGCCGCCCAACCACAAACGCAGCCTACGGCGTGTGCCAATGATGACTAAATTTCTTCCAAGTTAGAACTTATTACAAACTTGTTGATAAGTAAGGGGTGCGCTCCAGCTATAGTCATGCTTACTCGTCAACATAGCCGGTTATGCCTTGCAAAAGTTTCGGCTAATAAGGCGAAGGGCAGAACCCGGCCTATCGCTGCCGATGAGGTGACGGCTACTGACGCTCGAATATCTTTTCAAAGCACCGCCTCAATGCCCTTGCGGCGAATGATCTGGAGCAGCGCGAGCGTTGTCCCCGTGGGCCGTTTGGCTCCCCGCTCCAGCTCCGACAGGTAGCCCGTGGTGAGGTTGAGCAAGGCCGCAAATACCGCCTGACTAAGCCCGGCATTTTCGCGGATCGCCCTGACTTCTTCCGGTTCCAGCGGGTCTGGCTTGCGCGGCTTCATTCTGCCGAGAACGCGCATGGTGACTTTATCCGCCGTTTCCTTGCGCAGGAGCGTGCCGCGCAAATCCTGCGCCGTCTCCAGAAGCTCGGCGTCGAGCCGTGCGTTGGGATCAGTCTTCTTCGCCATACTCCACCTCCTGCATTGCGCCTGCTGCGACGGCTTCGTCCATTTCCGCATCGCAGCATGCGAGGAAATCCGCGCCCAACACCTTCAGGTCTTCGAGGCGATCAGGCGTGATGTTATCCAGATCGCTTTTTGCAAGCCCGAAGAGAAATACTGCCGGCTAGCCGCCTTGTAAGCAACGATAGTGCGGTATCCGCCGCGTTTGCCGCCTCCCTGCCGCGCGATCCTCAATTTGATCAAGCCACCACCCAGGTCAGCAGCGATAAGACCGCTTTTCGCCTGGCGAATGGCCTTCGCCAACGCGGCATCCTGTATGGATTCCTGCCGGGCGAAACGCGCGAAGGTGCGCAATTTGAATATTCTCATGTGCCCCCATGCTTTGCATTATAGTGCCTTGCGTTATAGAAAGCAATCGGGTAAATTGATTACTCTGGCCGAGGCTCGCGTCCTCGCCGACTTGCGAAGCCCGCCTGCCAACAGGCTTGAGCCGCTAAAGGCCGATCGCGAGGGCCAATATTCCATCCGGATCAACAGCCAGTTCCGGCTATGTTTTATCTGGACGGGCAGCGACGCGGAGGAGGTTGAAATTGTTGACTACCACTGACCGGATTGCTGAGCATGCCGATCCTCTTGGCCCTGTCCATCCGGGCGAAATCCTGCGGGAGGAATTCTTGGCGCCGCTCGCGCTCTCCCCATACGCGCTGGCCTCGGCCTGCCATGTACCGCGCACGCGCATCGAGCGCCTAGTGCGGGAAGAGACGCCGGTGACGCCGGATACGGCGCTGCGGCTAGCGCGTTATTTCGGCGGCTCAGCCGAGTTCTGGCTTGGCATACAAGCGCGCTACGATCTGGAGGTCGCGCGCCGCTCGTTGCGGGACGAAATCGACGCGATTGAGCCCCGCGAGCTGGCCTAAGGTCTGTGTGGGGCGCGCCTCCGGATCAGCCTTGGCCGCAGCATGGATTTCTTCGTCCATAAGCGCGCCGGCCGCGCTCCAATCGAACTTTGATTCGCTTTCCGGCGTGTCGCTCATGATGGCGTCCACTCTCTCGCGGCTCTACGCCGCGCTAGCCGCGGGCGCCATCGCCTGCTCAGCGAGCAAAAAATCGCGCACCGCCTTGATCTGCTCCTCCGCCATGAGCCAGGGTGCGTGGCCTATGCCGTCGAACTCCACCACCTCCGCCATGGGGCCGCGCCGCTTCATATCGGCCGCGGTCGACTTCAGCAGCATATTGGACTCCGCCCCGCGCAGCACGAGCGTTGGGCAGCGCACGGCATTGTAGGTCGGCCAAAGATCCACGCCGTACAGGAACTTGCTGCCGAACTCGACGCCCACCACCGAGCCGCCGCGCATATGGGTGATGATGGCGGGATCGAATGCCAGCACCAAGACCCCGCCCTTGCGCAGCGTGCTGTGCTCCGCCACGTGCCGCCACTGCGCACCGGTCAGCGGCCCGAACGGCTTGCACGCCTCCCGAAGGTAGCCCTCGGCATCTTCGACGGTGGCGAAGGTGACGTGCAGACCGGAATGCGCCTGCTTCATGTTCAAGAGCGCGGGCCACGGCACCAGCGGCCCGACGTCGTTGAGCACCAGCCGGCGGATCGGCGAATGGTGCTTCGCCGCGAGCATCATTCCCATGAGCCCGCCCATCGAGGTGCCGACCCAATCGACATGCCGTCTCGCCGCCGGCCGGCCGCCGCCGAACATGCGGCGCAAGCGCGAGGCTTGCCCAGGCGCGGTCACGCGGGCAAGGAGCGCCGCGGCATCCGCGAGATAGAGCCCGAAGGAATAATCGCCCTTATGCGGCAGCCATTCGCTCTGGCCGCGGCCCGCCACATCCATGCACACGACATGGCAGTCCTCGGCGAGGGACTCCGCCAGCGCGTCGAAATCGCGGGAATTGCGGGTGAAGCCGTGCACGCAGAACACGAGCCGGGGGGCGTTGGGATCGCCCCATTCGGTGTAGGCTATTTCGTGAAATCCATGGGGGCCGAGGCTTTGAAAGCGGCGCAGGCGTGGCTTGTCTGCCATTCAGTGCTGTTCCATTCAGTGCGGGTGGCTGCATAACGCAACACCGGAAAACGCGTTTTGTGCGGCGCACCATTGTTACCGCAACGCACAACAGATATGCAATCTCGATCCCAGCGCAAGCGCGGCGGTAAGGAATGGGATTGAAAGAATGTTATCTTGAGCGATAGGCTAGCATTTGCCCGGCCAGCTTCGCGAGGCCCGATGCTTGTTTTTCAACAGGCCGCGCCGGCGGCATCTACTTCGCCCCAACGGCGTTGCCGTCCGCGCCCGGCTGCGGCTCGGCCACCTTCTCCTGTGTAGAGGCCTCCGGCCCGGCGAGCTTCCTGAAAGTCTCCACAGTCTCGGCCCAGCTATTGGAGGCAGAACCCTGTGCAGTCTCGGGCT
>JBKQNN010000145.1:0-3335 GCA_052145975.1 Rhodomicrobium sp.
CGTCGGAGTACTTGAAGCCGGGACGGGCGCCGGCGGTCGCGCCAATGAGGTTGTTCTGAACAGGGCCGACGCCGGGCTTAGCCGTGGGACCGACCGCGTGGCACAATTTGCACTTCGACTTGAAGACCGCTTCCCCGTGGGCGGCGTCGCCCGCGGCATATGCGTTCGCAGACCAGACAAGGGCCGCGCCCAACACTGCCGTTTTGATCAATGATGTCATATTTGTCTCCTACCCGTTCCACATTGCCGGTTCTAAAGTCCGGCCGCTATTTCAAACAGAAAACGACCTGAAACTCAACAGGAGTCTGCGGCGGAACGCCGCAATTAGCCAAAATGCCAAGCTGACGCGAACCGCGCCCAGCCCGCCGCCAGAGCCCGCGCCTTATCGGGCCTGGCACTATATTGGGCGGCTACTGACCTTTCTGGGTCTCCAGATAGGCGATAACATCCGCACGGTCCTGAGCGCTCTTCAAGCCCGGAAACACCATTTTGGTGCCCGGCACCATCGCTTTCGGGTTCTCGATGTATTTGTTGAGGTTTTCGGGGGTCCAGATCAGGCCCTTCTGGCCGGCCTCCTTCATTGCTGGAGAGTAGTTGTAACCGGGACGCGAGCCCGCCACCGAGCCTATCAAGTTATTTTGCTCCGGCCCTACCCCCGCTTTCGCGCTTGGCCCCACGGCGTGGCAAATCTTGCATTGGTTGAATACCGCCTTGCCGTGCTCCGCATTGCCTTCTTGGGCAAATGCGCCTGCGGGCCAAACAAGAGCTGCGCCCAGCGCAGCCGCTCCGATAAAGCTCGTCATGCGTCTCTCCCACATCTTCAACATTACCGCCATGGAGAGCGCCCGCCGCCTCGCTCAGGGAACTGAAACTCAATATGTTCCTACGCGGCGAAACGTTCCCTCGATTCTGCTTCGATGCGGCGCCCGGCCTGCGGGCTTCCCACGCGCCTGGCGCGGGCTTATTATCCATGGAGCTTGGAGCGCCGTTCAGAAATGGATTCCCGCCTGCGCGGGAATGACGCCGGCGAATCGTTGCAGCTGTTGGCACTTCCCGCAATAGGCTTGGCAGCATCACGCTCCTTGCAAACTTCGCCTAAGCCGTTGCCCGGCTATCGCCCCGCGAAGCGTCTTGCAATTGCGCACGCGCGTTCCTAAAACGGGCGCATGCAATCGGAAGGCAAAACTATGAGCGCGCCAAGAACGCTGTACGATAAGATTTGGGACGATCACGTTGTCGAGACGCAAAGCGACGGCACGAGCCTGCTTTATATCGACCGCCATCTCGTCCATGAGGTGACGAGCCCGCAGGCTTTCGAGGGCTTGCGCATGGCCCGCCGCCGCGTGCGCGCGCCGGAAAAGACGCTGGCGGTCGTGGATCACAATGTGCCGACCACAAACCGCAGCCACGGCATCGAAGACCCCGAAGCGGCGCTGCAGGTGCGCACGCTCGGTGAGAATTGCGCGGAATTCGGCATCGACTATTTCAACGAGCTCGATCCCCGCCAGGGCATCGTGCATATCGTCGGCCCCGAGCAGGGCTTCACGCTGCCCGGCACCACCATCGTCTGCGGCGACAGCCACACCTCCACGCACGGCGCTTTCGGCGCGCTGGCGCACGGCATAGGCACGAGCGAGGTCGAGCACGTGCTGGCGACGCAGACGCTCATCCAGAAGAAGGCCAAGAACATGCGCGTCACGGTCGATGGCGCGCTGGCGGACGGCGTTACCGCCAAGGACATAGCACTTGCAATCATCGGCGAGACCGGCACGGCCGGCGGCACGGGCTTCGTCATCGAATATGCCGGCGAGGCGATCCGCGCGCTGTCCATGGAAGGCCGCATGACGGTCTGCAACATGTCCATCGAGGGCGGCGCCAGGGCTGGCATGATCGCGCCCGATGAGAAGACCTTCGCCTACATTCAGGGCCGGCCGCGCGCGCCCAAGGGCGGTGCCTGGGATGTGGCCCGGCGCTATTGGGAAAGCCTGCCCTCGGACGAAGGCGCTGTCTTCGTCCGCGAAGTGCGGCTTGACGCAGGCGCCCTGCCGCCGCTCGTCACCTGGGGCACGAGCCCGGAGGACGTCGTCGCGATCACCGGCACGGTGCCCGATCCAGCGGACGCCACGGACGAAGGCAAGCGCGCCGCGATTGCGCGCTCGCTGGCCTATATGGGCCTGACGCCCGGCACCAAGATGATCGATGTCGCCATCGACCGCGTGTTCATCGGCTCCTGCACCAATGGCCGCATCGAGGACCTGCGCGCGGCGGCAGCGGTTGTGAACGGCCATCGCGTTTCGGCCCGCGTCAACGCCATGGTGGTGCCGGGCTCCGGCCTCGTCAAAGAGCAGGCGGAGGCCGAGGGGCTCGACAAAATCTTCCTCGCCGCGGGCTTCGAATGGCGCGAGCCGGGTTGCTCCATGTGCCTAGCCATGAACGCCGACAGGCTTGCGCCGGGCGAGCGTTGCGCCTCAACCTCGAACCGCAATTTCGAGGGCCGGCAGGGCTTCAAAGGCCGCACGCACCTCGTTTCGCCCGCCATGGCGGCGGCGGCAGCCATCGCCGGCCGTTTCGCCGACGTGCGCGAGTTCGGGAAATAACGGAGAACCGTTGGCCGCGTCCCCAGTGAAGTGGTCCGCCTCACTGCCGGCTCATACCAAATCCGGGCGATTGCTTCGCAATCTCCCGCTCGCCGGCCGCCTTCGCCGGTGCGGGCTCTGTCCTTCTCCAAGCAAGCTCGCCAGCATTATATTAGGTGGCGATAGGCCGGTTGCGGACCATCGAGGCGGCGAGGACCACGTCTCCTGCTGGAGCTTTAGCCGGAGTAAAAGCCTTCCTCATGCCGCCTGTTTCTGGTTCTTGGTTGAATGCCCACAAAATCGCGGTCCAGAGCTCACACCCCCGAACCAGCTAAATATCTCGCGCAAGCCGAAACCCGACGGAGTTGCTTCTTTGAAAAGCCAGACTCGCATTTCTGCAGGCAGCCCTGAGATCCTTTGCCGCATTAATCCACGATCCACCACGAACAACTCGAATGTTCGGGTCATCGATTATTGTACTTGAACCTCCATCGGCAAGCGCACCCGCATAATTCGCCGACCAAGCATCTTCAACCCACTCCCAAACATTTCCATGCATGTCGTATAAGCCAAATGGGTTCGCAGGAAAGGAACCCACAGTGGTCGTGCTTCCAACTACAGCCGCAAAGTTCGCTTGATAAGTATTTACATCGTCTCCATAGCAATAGGTTGAGGTGGTCCCACCTCGGCAAGCGTATTCCCACTCCGCTTCTGAAAGAAGTCTATAAACAGCCCCAGTCCTCTTAGAGAGCCAGGATG
>JBKQNN010000146.1:0-5632 GCA_052145975.1 Rhodomicrobium sp.
AGCCTTCGCGCTTAAGCGGCTGGCTGGTCTTCACCGTGGCTCCAACGCTTTGCGCAACGTCCGCAATCTTCTCGCCGTGGTTCAGGCGCTCCGCCAGCTCACGTGCCTTGGCGGTGAGCTTGATGCGGACTTGATCCTTGCGCCAATAGGCTTCGACGTCCGCCTTCACCTCGTCGAACGGCTTCTGCCTCGCCTTGATAATGTCCTCCACGTCGAACCACGCATAGCCGCCGCCTTGTAGCCGCAGCGCTTCGTTCTCGACGCCGGGATCGGACTTGAAGGCTGCGTCCGCGAGCGTTGCGGCTGGCACGGATGCGAGCTGCACCGGCTTGCCGTCTAGGCCGGCCCCTTTTTGGTTGAGCGTGACCTCCTCCAGCGGAAGGTTCAACTTCTTCGCGATGTCCCGCACCGATAAGCCCGCGGCGCGCTCGTCCTCGAGAGACTTTATTTGCGCATTGCGGAGCGCCTCGAATTCCTTGCGCTGTTTCGCAACTTCTTCGGCGTTACGCTTCTTTTCAAGTTCCTCTCGAATCTGAGCCTTGACCTCGTCAAAGCTTCTTTCTCCGGCAGGATCTATTTCCGTGACCCGCATAATCACCCAAGATAGAGGGCCATCGATGACGTTACTTATTTCGTCCTTCTTAAGACTGAATGCCGTATCCAGGATTGCCTGGTTTGCGTCGAAATTCTCGCCGAACTCCTTTTTCGAAACGGCGCCAAGGTCGATGCCGCCGCTCTCTAGCCCCGCGGCTTTGGCGGCATCCTCGAAGCTTTTGCCGGCCGATAGCTCTGCCTTCGCGGCATCCGCGGCCTCTACCGACCTGAACGGAATAAGCACGATGTGACGCCGCTCGGGCACTGCATAGTTGCCGCGCTTTTCATCGTAGGCGGCCTTGACCTCTTCGTCCGATACGGCCGCTTTGCTTTCGACAGGCTTGGGCGCGACGGTCAGCATGGCCACTTT
The DNA here is from genome assembly GCA_052145975.1 of Rhodomicrobium sp. GTDB lineage: Bacteria > Pseudomonadota > Alphaproteobacteria > Rhizobiales > Rhodomicrobiaceae > Rhodomicrobium. The sequence goes on from JBKQNN010000146.1 coordinate 965, forward strand.
CCTGAATTCCGGGGCCATGAACAGCGCCTTGCTCTCCTCGTAAAAGCTCTTGAGCGCTTCTTCGGTGGGCTCCGGGATGGCCCCGGCGGCATCGGCGGTAAGCGTGAAATAGGCGATGGTGCGCTGCCCGTTCAGGTAGCGGTTATACGCATCGAGCAGCGTCTTGGGCACGATGCCGCTGGCGGCGAACATGCCCTGGATTTGCCGCCTTACGAGATCGCTCCGGTACTCCTGCTCGAAGAAAAGCTCGTCATACCCAATGCGCTGCAAAAACTGTTTATACTTATCCGTGCTGAACTTGCCCGAAGCGTCCTGGAAGATCGGGGCGTTCCTAATATTCTCGCCCAGGCCCTCGGGCGAGAGACCCAGCCCCAGTTTATTCGCCTCGTAATCGAGGGCGGATTCCTGGATGAGCCCCTGAAGTACCTGCTGCGGCAGGCCCATCGCCCGGGCCTGGCTCTGGCTAATTCGCTGCCGTGCCCTGGCGCTCAAGTTTTCAAGCGCCCGGCGATAGGCGCGCTCGTAGGCTTGCGGGGTAATGTCGACCGAACCCACCTTGGCCACGCTTGGATGCGTGTAGCGGTCGAAATAATTGTTGCCGCCCATGCTGATCGCAAACGCGACGATGAGAATGGCAAACATCACGGCCACGGCCGCTTTCCTCAGCATGTGCATCATGACAGGCGGTTGTCCTTCGAAAGACGAGACGGCCCTTGATTCAGGCGCGCAATTGAGCCAGGGTCCGCAGTGTGCCGTAATTTAGAGCATAAAAATCGGTGCGCAACATGAGATTGGCGCGGAGCATCCGCTTTTAAGGGGAATTAATAATGACTCTACCGGAGGTTATCGTCGCGGGGAATTGGAAGATGAACGGCCTTCGCGCCGATCTCGCGGAGATCGCTGCCGTGCGGGCCGGAATCGCGCCCTCCAGCAAGGCGGGGGTTTGGATCTTTCCGCCCGCGACGCTCATTGGCGCCGCGGCTGCGCTGGCTGGCACGCCGGGCGGGGCCGATGTCCTCATTGGCGCGCAGGATTGCCATCCGAAGGACTCTGGCGCGTTTACTGGCGATCTCTCCGCGCCAATCCTGAAGGATGCCGGGGCCGCCGCCATCATCGTCGGGCATAGCGAGAGACGCAGCGGGCACGGCGAAACCAGCCACGAGGTCCGCGCCAAGGCGGCGGCGGCGCTGCGAGCAGGCCTTCCCGTCATCGTATGCCTGGGCGAGACCAAAGGCGAGCGCGAGGCCGGGCTTGCTCCCGCGGTCTGTACGCGCCAGCTTGCCGATAGCCTGCCGGCAGAGAGCACGCCGGAAAACACGATCGTCGCCTACGAGCCCGTCTGGGCCATCGGCACCGGCCTGCAGGCCACCACGGACGACATCACCGCCATTCACGCCGTGCTCCGCGCGGAACTTGGCAAGCGCGAGGGCACCGGTACGCAACGCTGGCGCATTTTATACGGCGGCTCCGTCAGCCCTGCCAACGCCGCCGGGATTTTCGAAAGCGGCGAGGTCGATGGCGTCCTCGTTGGAGGTGCAAGCTTGAAGGCCGCCTCGTTCCTTGCAATTATCGCGGCCGGAACGGAAGCTTTGGAGCGCCGGAGGGCTTGAACCTTGAAACTTTCAGTGACCATTCCGCGGCGCGTTCGCGCTAAGCCGGGCCGGGGCGTACTAGTACAGCCGGCGGCGCGTTCGCACCCGCATGCCGCTCGCGCCGCCACGCGAACTTCCGGCCGATCAGCTGTACTAGATTCAATTAGTTTGCTAGTACGCCTGATCCGCGGGAAATCCTGTCAGCGCCAGCCGCAAACGGGTCAGGATTTCCCGCGGGGCGTACTAGTGGCCGCTGCCTGCGGACTCGCCGCGATGATGTCCCCGGCAACGTCCGCGCCGCTGGACAAGAACGCTTGCGCGAAGCTCGCGCAGGACATGCAGGATATGAAGATGCTCGAAGTCGGCAAGCTGATGCAGAACGGCGCGGCATGGGCGGCCTCTCATCTATCCCCGGCCGACTTGAACCTCGTGCGGCAGTATATCGACCTTGACGAGCAGCTGAAGTTCCGCTGCTTTGCGCCAAGCTCGCTTGTTCACCTCAAGCATATCGACGAGGACGACGAGGAAAGCGGCCAGGGCAAGCAGGCGGAGTCCGCTGACGGCGAGGCGAAGAAAGACCAGGCCGGCGATGCCCAGGAAGAAGCCGCGCCCAAACCCGAAGGAAAGCAAAAGGCCGCTAAAGCGCCCGCTAAAAAGAGCCCGGCGCCGCGCGACGGCGCGGCCGCCCAGTAATTCCAAATCCGCTTGAGTGCTTCAGCAAGAGACCCCCTCACCCCAGCCCTCTCCCCAAGGGGAGAGGGAGTCAGGTTGCTGCGCTCGCTTCAAGGGAGGCGGCAGTTCTGGCGTCCCCTCGCCCCAACGGGGAGAGGGACAGGCTGAGGGGGTCTTTAGCGGGAGCACGCAGCCAGATTTGGCATAATTCCAATGCGACATGTAAGCCGTTGACTTCGGTCATGGAATGCCGGACCTTTCAAGCAAATGCTGTGGAGTTGAAGACTTGCGAAGGTGGAAGCTGCCTGCCTTCGGGTGCATGGGGAGCGCCGGAACTTGGAGCTAGCAAAGCACCAGAACAGCGAAGCTTGGTTTCGCGCGATTGCGGCCGGCACATCCGACGCCTACCTTGCGGTGAGCCTGGATGGCAGGGTCATCGTCTTCAATCCCGCCGCTGAGGCGTTATTCGCGTGCCCGCTCAACTCAGCCTTGGGACGCGATATCGCGGGATGCGGATTGCCAGAGAAACTACGGCAAGCCATCGCGGATGCGATTTGCGATGCCAGGGCTGGTGCCGCCGTACCGAGAAGAAACTTCGAAATTGAAGGCTTCGCGGGCGGCGCACGGCCGCAATGCGCAGAAGCCGACGTCTTTGCGGCTGGCGCCGGCCGGGAAATGTTCGTCGCCGTCCATCTCCATGACGTCACCAAACGCCGGCAGGCAGAAAAGAAAAGCCAGCAGCTCAGCCGAATCCTGAGAACCATGAGCGCCGGCAACCAGGCCATGGTCCGCGCGGCCGATGAAGACGAACTCTACCGCGAAATGTGCCGCGCGATCGTCGAACTGGGCGGATACCGCATGGCTTGGCTCGGCGTTGCGGAAAACGATGAGGAGCGCACGATCCGCCCGGCTGCCATTGCCGGCCACGAGGCGGGCTATCTTTCCAAGATGAAGATGAGCTGGGCGGACAATCCTTGGGGCCGCGGCCCAGCCGGCGCGACGATCCGCATGGGCATACCGCAGTTCAACAACGATATGGCAGCCAACCCCGTCATGGCGCCGTGGCGCGAGGCGGCGCTGGAGCGGGGCTATCTTTCGAGCATAGCGGCGCCCTTGAAAGACAAGGACAGGGTGTTCGGCGTGCTTTCGATCTATGCGGACGAGGCAAACGCCTTTGGCAGCGAGGAACAAGCCTTGTTGGGGGAACTCGCTGAAAACGTCTCCTTCGGCATCGTCACCTTGCGCACCCGCAGCGCCCATGATCGGATGGAGCATGCGCTGCTCCATGCCCAGAAGATGGAAGCCATCGGCCAGATGGCGGGCGGGATCGCGCACGATGTCAACAACGTGCTTCAGATCGTGGAGGCGGCGGCACGGCTGATGGAGCGGCGTCCCGGCGACGCCGCGTTCCGGGAAATGTCGATCAAGTCCATTCTCGATGCGGCAGGGCGCGCTTCGTCGCTGACCCGCCAGCTCCTCGCCTTCTCCCGCCGCGGCGCCCTCGAAGCCAAGACGGTCGCGCCCTCCCTCGAAGCGCCAAAGTGGCGCGACCTCATGAAGCGCTCGGTGCGGGAAGATGTGCGCGTCGATGCCGAGATCCCCGCCGGGATCTGGCCGGTCCTGTGCGATCCGAATTCGCTGGAGGTTGCGCTTATCAACCTAGCGGTCAACGCGCGCGACGCCATGCCCTCCGGCGGGACGCTCACCCTGACCGCACGCAACATCAGCGCCGGGGCCACAGACTTCGTTGAGTTCTCTGTCGCCGATACCGGCTGCGGCATCGATCCCGAGGTCTTGCCGCGCGTTTTCGAGCCTTTTTTCACCACCAAGGCAACCGGCCTGGGAACGGGGCTTGGGCTCAGCCAAGTCTATGGCTTTGCCACGCAATCCGGCGGCGGCGTCGAGATCGCCTCGGCGCCGGGACACGGAACCACGATTACGCTGCGCCTGCCGCGGAGCCAGCGGCAGGAGCCCGCGGCGCCGCCGGATGAGGCAACAGCGGCCCCGCTTCGCCTCAATCTTCTTATCGTCGACGACAACGTCGAGGTGGCGCTGGCGGTCAAGAACATGGCGATCGCGCTCGGCTGTTCCGCCACGGTCGCGGATTCTCCGGCAAAAGCGCTGCACGACCTCGCCACCGGCCAATTCGATGCCCTCGTGACCGACTTGGCCATGCCGGGGCTTTCGGGTTTGGAACTCGCCAAGGCGGCCGGGGTGAGGGATCGCGCCTTGGGCATTATCCTCATGTCGGGCTATCCGCAACCTTTTGAGGCGCAGCATGCGGGGTATGAGCTGCTTCGCAAGCCGTTCAGTCCCGCCGATCTCCAAGCCGCCCTCAAGCGTGCGGCGGGCTGCGCTAAAGACGGGATGGCCGTAGACGCAGCGCCCGCCAAATCCCGGATAA
>JBKQNN010000147.1:0-2904 GCA_052145975.1 Rhodomicrobium sp.
ACCAAGGAGCAAGCCAAGGCCCAGGCGCTAGAGCTGTGGCGGGCGATCAACCTCGTCAATTTGAGGAAGAACATCCTGCCCACGCGCCAGCGCGCGAACTTGATCCTAAGCAAAGGCGAAGGTCATCGCGTTGAAACTGTGTCTTTGCGGAAGCTTTGATTTGTTCTAGGCTCGCAGAGCCGGGTTTTCCGGCGGGGCAGCCTTCATGCACAAGCCATTAACACCTCCCAAGCTCAGCGCGCAGACCGGCCTTGAGCGGCACAGCGACAAACGCACCGATCCCGCTTCCATGGCTGCGGCCCGTGCACACCGGCACGCCAAAGTGCTGCCGCTGTTCGACCTGCGTATTCCGATTGTGCCGTCCGAGGACAAGGCCACGGCCGGCCTGCGCTGGCTTTCCGTTCACGATGTGCTGGCAATCGCCAAGCCCAGCGAATTCGTCTTCCTGGGCGAGGAGGAAGGCGGGGCGCCGGTCTTCACCTGCAATTTTCAGCCGGTCCAGACGATCCACGCCGTGGACGCGCTCGAAGAGATGAAGCCGCTGGTGGACTTGCGCTCGCTCGCGGTGCAGGGCGTGTTGAGCGAGGCCGAGCTTCTGGTTGCGTCGCAGGCGCGCGCGCTGCTGGCCTGGCACGCGGTGCATCGCTGCTGCTCGCGCTGCGGCGCCCATATCCGCTCCCACGATGGCGGCTGGCGGCGGCATTGCGGCGCCTGCGGGCTCGACACCTATCCGCGCATGGACCCGGCGGTGATCATGCTCATCACCCGAGGCGGCCGCTGCCTGCTCGGGCGCGAGCACCGCTTTCCCGATAAGCTCTACTCGACGCTGGCGGGCTATGTCGAGCCCGGCGACGATATCGAGCACGCGGTGCGGCGCGAGATCAAGGAGGAGACCGGCGTCGAGGTCGGGCAGGTGCGCTATGTGGGCAGCCAGCCTTGGCCGTTCCCGCATTCGCTGATGATCGGCTGCTGGGGCGAGGCGTTGAGCGAGGCGCTTGTGTTGAGCGAAGTGGAGATCGCGGACGCGCGCTGGTTCGGCCGCGAGGAGGCGGCGAGCATGCTCGCCAAGTGCCATCTGGAGGGGCTCGAAGTGCCACCGGCCATTTTGATCGCGCATACGCTCATCCAAAGCTTCGTGGACGGCAGCCTCGGCGGGCAAACGGACCCAGCCGCGGCGAGCCTTCCTGGAGGCGGGGGTTAAGGGAAAAGGCCCATTTTGGGCGCTTTTGGTCCGCCTTCGATTGAGTGCAATTATAATCGAATGCGCTTTAAAGGCGAGTTAATGGCACAGGGCGGCCTAACGCGCTGATGTGTCGAGATAATATTCATCCGTGTGCAAACCGGTTATAGTTAATCCGCGACTTGCAAATATATTTTATAGTATTTTGGAGTCGTAGAAATCGACCTAAAGCAGGAAAAGATTCGCAGAAAGACGGCGGCGGAAAATATGCCGGGCCGCCGTTAACCTCGTCCGCATTTACCATAGTAGGGCGCTTACGGGAATTAACACTTCCGCAAGGGATGCACTTGCTGGCGCTGCTGTATGGCAGCCGTGTGTGAGCGATACCAGATCCGCTCGATTACTTCACGAAGTCCCCCCTCATCCTGTCCTTCTCCCCGAGGGGAGAAGGGACCCCTGAATAATCCGCAGCGAGAATTCTAGCGTCCTCTCTCCCCTTGGGGAGAGAGACAGAGTGAGGGGGTCTTTCGCTGAAGCCTTCAACCGGATTCGGTATGATCATCCGCTTGCCAGCTTTGCGTTCATGCGCAATGATAGTGCGCACATGGTATGCGGAGAGGCTGGATGAATTCCTCGGTCTACGATAAGGGCGCTCCGAAGCGCGCCGTCAAAGTCAGCGTCAACCTCAGCGTCAACGCCGGTCTTGCCGCAAGAGCGAAGGCGCTGGGCGTCAATCTTTCCGAGGCGCTTGAGACGAGGCTGGCCGAGCTGGTCGCCGCCGCGGAGCGCCAGAAGTGGCTGACCGAAAATGCCGCCGCCATCGAAGCCTACAACGAACGCGTCGCGGAAGGGGCCATTCTCAGCGATTTCGAGCGGCCCTTTTGATGGCTCAGTTCGACGTCTACCGTTTGCCGCGCGGGGCCGGTTCCATCCTCGCCGTGGATTTGCAGAACAAGCTGTTCGACGGACTGGCGACGCGGGTGGTTGCTCCGCTTTACCCCTTGAACGCCAAGGATAAGCCTATCCTCAGGCTGAACCCGGTGGCCGAAATCGACGGGCAGCGTTATCTCCTGGCAGTTCAGGAAATGTCAGCCCTGCGCGTGAAATCGCTGGGAGCGAAGGTGGCATCGCTTGAGGCGCAGCGCGATGAGATCGTTGCGGCAATCGATTTTCTGATCACCAGCGTTTGAGGACGGGCCGCCCAGCCCCAATGACGGCGCTTACCGGTGGCAACCGGCCGCTCACCCCTCCCCGCAGCCATTCAGCCGCAGCCACTTCTCCGCCTCCGCCGCCTTATCGTCAAGCCCCATCGCGCGCCACAGATCGCGCTCCTTGCGCCAGCACTCGCACATCTTCGCCTTGTCCTTGCGCGCCTGGTAGATATTGCCGAGGTTGCCATAGGCGATGGCCATGCCCTCCTTGCTGCCCAGCTCCTCATTGAGCTTTAGCGCTTTGAGTTGCATCTCCTCGGCCTTATCGAGATCGCCGCGCGTCTGGTGGATAAGCCCGAGATTGCCATAGGCGCGGGCCATGCCCTCCCGCCAATCAGCGCTTTGCGCAAGCTCCAACCCGTGAGCCGCCAAGCGCTCTGCCTCGTCGAAGTTGCCGGCCACCCGTTCGATCCAATTCAGGCGAAGGCTGGCCATGGATTGGACTTGGAGACCGGCGGTCTTTTCGCCAAGCTGCTGCAGGCTGGAGAAAGCATTGCGGGCGGCGGCGTAATC
>JBKQNN010000148.1:0-6245 GCA_052145975.1 Rhodomicrobium sp.
CGGTAGCGCTGCTCCCAGTTCAAATTCTCGTACACCTTGTCGGTGGTTATCATCACCGCTACGCAGGGCCGATCCAGGCCGCGCAAGGCGTCGAGCACGTGAGCGGTGCCCATCACATTGGTGGCAAAGGTTGCGATTGGGTCCTCGTATGAGGCCAGCACGAGCGGCTGGGCGGCGAAATGGAAGACAATTTCGGGCCGGATTTCATGGGCAAGCCGCCTGACCGCTCCGGCATCGCGGATGTCGCCAATGCGGCTGTCGAATTCTTGCGCAAGGCCAAGCTGCTCGAACAGCGCCGGTTTCGTTTCAGGCGCCAGCGCATAGCCGGTGAGCTGCGCGCCCAGGCGTAGAAGCCAAAGCGACATCCACGAGCCCTTGAACCCCGTGTGTCCCGTAAGGAGGACACGCTTCCCGGACCAGAAACTCAAGCCCAAACCTTCCATTTGGCATCGCCGCGCTGCCATAGCTCTTCCAACTGATTTTTGTCGCGGAGCGTGTCCATCGCCTGCCAAAAGCCTCTGTGAGTATAAACCTGAAGCTCTCCATCGGCGGCGATCCGGTGCAAGATGTCGCCCTCAAAACTCGAAGCATCGCCGTCGATGTAGTCAATCGCTTTGGGGCCAAGCACGAAGAAGCCGCCGTTGATCCAGCTGCCGTCGCCTTTGGGCTTTTCCATGAAGCCCGTTACCTTGGTGCCTTCCATCTCAAGGGCCCCGTAGCGGCCTGGCGGCTGCACTGCCGTCACCGTCGCAAGTTTGCCGTGCCCTTCGTGAAACCGTATCAGAGCGGAAATGTCGACATCGGCAACCCCGTCGCCGTAGGTGAAGCAGAAGGAGCGCTCGTTCTCAAGATACTGGCGCACGCGCTTCAGACGCCCGCCGGTAAGGGTATTTTCGCCGGTATTGACTAGCGTGACGCGCCAGGGCTCGGCGCCCGCCTGATGGATTTCAGTGCGATTGTTCGCCATGTCGAATGTGACGTCGGACATATGAAGAAAGTAATTGGAGAAATATTCTTTTATTACGTATCCCTTGTATCCGCAGCAGATAATGAAATCGTTCACCCCATGTGCCGAGAAAATCTTGAGAATATGCCAAAGGATCGGCCGGCCGCCTATCTCGATCATCGGTTTGGGTTTGAGATGGGTCTCTTCAGAAAGGCGCGTGCCTAAACCGCCAGCAAGAATAACAGCCTTCATCCGGCCCTCATAACTCCATTCAAGCTTCCGCCTCGCAGCAGCCGCTCATACATCGAAGCCATGCTGCGCCGGAAAGTGCGGCGATCGAGCGGCCTCTCGATTTTCGCCGGCCGAACATAGACGGGACCTTAGCCAGTGCCAAGCGGTTTCGTCCTCAAGCTCCTGCCGGAACACATGCTTTTTGGGGCTCATACTGGCCGGCCGGGCCACCGTACCGCTCATCAACTTTTTACTCCCGCGCGCACGTGAATTGCTTGCGTTCATTGGCGCAAATCACTGATAGTCGGTTGCTGCCGAGGGTGGATTGGCAGACGTACAATCGGAGGGAGAAAATGCCATCGGAACTCGCTTTCCGCGCGCAGACTATATTGCGCGAACAGCGGGATTTGTATGGCTACTGGCGCGCCTGCGCGCAATCGCGGCCGATCCCGTCGCGCTACGATATCGATCCGGTCGATATTCCTCATTTGCTTCCGGGACTTAGCTTGCTCGATACAGGCGAGGAGTTGGAATCCCTCAGGTATCGCCTTGCGGGAACCCGCGTGCGCGAGATTTACGGGACCGAAATCACAGGGCGCACCGTTTTCGACACCGGATTGCAGCACAAAAGGGATTATTGGCGCTCGGTTTACCGCAAGGTCATCGGCGAAGAAACTCCGATGCAGGGCGCGGTTCGCGGCCCGGTTGCCGGCCGGGATCACCTGCTTCTGATTTGGATGCGGTTGCCGTTAATTGGCCTCAAGGGCTCCGTGGAGCGGGTGCTGGGCTACGATGCCGCGATGCCGCTGAGCTTTCAATATTCGCCGGATGAGGACGAGGCCGTTCAGCTTGCGGCGCTAAATGAAAAGCGCCTAGCCCGGCGCTGACCGCGTTCCGGCAGCTTTTGCGTCATCGCGAGGCGGCCCTTGTGCCGTGGCGGCCAGAACTGGCACCTGGCTTCCCTCACCGTCTCAATGGCGGAAAGCGGTGAAGTTGGAGAAAGGTCCGGCGCGGGGTTACCGTGACCCTTCTCCGGAGGTTATAAGCTTCGCCTCCGGTTGCCACAATCGCGCCTTAATGTGACCGTTCTGTGGCGGCTTCGATTTGTTCCACAACGGCGAACAAAAAATATTGTGTTAGGAACCCGCAATTAGCACTAGCAATTTCTTGGGACCGTGAGCGCCCATGACAATGGTCTGCTCGATATCGGCGGTGCGGGATGGGCCACTGATGAGATTTACCGTGCGCGGCATAGTGCCGCTACCATAAATACGCAGTTTGGCCCAGCCTTCCTCATAGGACCCGGCAATATCGGCGGCAAAAATGACGATCAGGTGCGTTTCGGGCAAAAAATTTATCGTTGAGGGATTTTCCGCACCGGAAATAAGGAAAAGCGTTCCCGTTTCGGCCGCAGCGGCGATAGCGTGGCTTAAGCCAACCGGATCGTTGGCGTCCGCCGGGCCTGACAAAATCTCCAGGCCGTTGGGCTCGGCCCGCAAGGCGTCGAAAACGGGGTCCGCGCCGGCCCGCACGCGCGGCGGCAGATTATTCTCGCGAAGCTGGGCGGCAATCGCCTCGGGGAGTCCCTTGAGCACGCGCACACGGCTCACTTTTGCTCCGGCCTTTTCCAGCATCGTTTGAAAAAGCTTGACGAGCTCGGCCTTGGACCCCTTGGCGCGCTCCGGAATGAGGTTCGGCTGCGGGTCCCTGAGCCGCGATTGCACGAGCCCAAGCCGCCCAGGCTCGTCGCTGCGCACACCGAGCTTGGCGCGCACGCGGCCCAGCACCGCCAGCCGGGCATTTCTTGCGGAAGCGTCAGCCACGGCGCATCCTCTCCCGCTCCCGCTCCCGCTCCCGCTGTTGCCAAAGCGACTGAAAACTGCGCGGGGCGGGAGCTGCCAAGTCGCGGTACTTCGTCCAGGCGCCCGCAAGCGGCAGATAGCGGAAACGGCGCTGCCGGCCGGCTGCCAGCGAAAGCAGCCGCGCGCCGATGCCGGCCGCGAGCCGGTACAGAAGCGGCCTTTTGGCGGCGAAGGCCCAGGAGCGCAAGCTGAGCTTCGGGATCGAGAGGGCAGACTTCGACGAATATTCGCGTTCGCGCCAGTGCCGCATCATCTTCGGGAGTGGAATGTTCATGGGGCAGACGGACTGGCAGCGCCCGCAAAAGCTCGAAGCATTCGGTAGATCGGCGCCCTCGCGAATGCCGACCAGTTGCGGCGTGAGCACCGCGCCCATCGGCCCGGGATAGACCGAGCCATAGGCATGGCCGCCAATCGCGGCGTAGACCGGGCAATGGTTTATGCAGGCGCCGCAGCGGATGCAGCGGAGCATGTCCTGGAACACGGTGCCCAGCATCTCCGAGCGCCCGTTGTCCACGAGCACCACGTGATAGGCTTCGGGGCCGTCCGGGTCGCCTTCGCGGCGGGGGCCTGTGGAGAACGTGGTGTAGGTGGTGATCTCCTGGCCGGTTGCCGAGCGCGCGAGCAGGCGCAGGATAGTGGAGGCGTCTTCGAGCGTGGGCACGAGCTTCTCGATGCTGGCGAGCACGATATGCGTGCGCGGCAAAAGCTGGGTGAGGTCTCCGTTGCCTTCGTTGGTGACGATCACGGAGCTGCCCGTCTCCGCGATCAGGAAATTCGCGCCTGTAATGCCAACATCTGCGTTCAGGAATTTCTGCCGCAGCATCGTCCTGGCTTCGTCCACAAGCTCAGGGATCTGGGTTAGATCGCGATCCGGCGGCAGACTTTTATGAGCGGCGCGGAAATCGCCCTCGATCTGGCCGCGGGTGAGGTGGAGGGCCGGCGCTACGATGTGGCTTGGCGTCTCGTGGCGGAGCTGAATGATGTATTCGCCAAGGTCGGTCTCGACCGGCTCGATGCCTGCCTCCTCCAGCGCGGCATTCAGCCCGATCTCTTCCGACACCATGGACTTGCCCTTGGTGACGGATTTCGCACCCGCCTCGCGGCACAGCCGCACGACGATCCCGCGCGCCTCGGCCGCATCGCGCGCCCAATGCACGTAGCCGCCGGACTCGATTACGCGGCGCTCGTACTCCTCAAGATAGATATCGAGATGGGCCAGCACATGGTCTTTGATTTCCGCCGCGGCGTTCCGCAGCTCGTCGAACTCCGGCAGAGCGGCGCGGGCCTGCGCCCGCTTGACCATGAAGCCGGACTTCACGTTGCCAAGCGCGCGCTGCAGCTGCGGATCGGAGAGAGCCCGCGCGGCGTTTTCGTTGAAATTGTGCGAGGCCGGTTGCATGGAGTTCCTTACGCCTTACGCAGCGGATATAAGCCGGAAACGGCCGCTGGAGACAAGGGGCCAAACGGAGCATGCGGCGCTCGCGTTAGCTCCATTTTAACCTCAACTCTGCCGCGGGGTGTACCGGATGGCTGGTTTGGGCCTTTTCTTTAAGGCGCAATTATAGGCGATGCCCCTTACGAAAACCTTAAGCTGGGTTGTTGCGCATTGATTTTAAAAGAGAAATTTCCGGGCGCGAGAGCCGCGGGACAGGGCCGAATGCACCGTTTTATGGTTAAGTTCAAACCTGCAACTATATTTAAAGGGGTTTTGGAGTCGCAGAAATCGGCCAAAAGCGGGAAAAGATTCGCGGAAAGACGGCGGCGGAAAATATGCCGGGCCTGCGTTTACCATCCGCGCATTAACTATAGTAGCTGCTTACGCGAAACGCACGGCTTGTTAAGACCGGCCGGTTCGCGGCATTTGGCCTATCGAGCGGAGTTTCTCTTGCCGGGGCGTCGCGCGAGTGCCGCCAAGCGAACTGCTTGCTGCCGGCACGTCTTTGGGCTTGGCGCGCCATTGGGCTCCCGCTGAGGGACCGAATCCCACAGAATCCTCTTGAGCCAGCTACCTGCGCCGCCTTATGCCACCAGCACGTGCAGCGTAACGCCTTCCCGCAAAGCCTCTGCGGCCTGCGACAAAGGCTCCCCGGCCATAAATCGCTCCACGGCGAACGTAGACGCCCCGGCGCCCGTATACCGCGCCGCGATGGTAATATCCGCCTCCATAGTAGCCACGATAGTAGCCAGGTCCATAATAGCCAGGGGCATAGTAACCGCCGCCGCGGACATAGACGCCGCGCCTTGCATAAACGGCACGGCCACCATAGACCCTTCTGCCGCCTGCAACTACGGCCCGGCCTCGATAGACGCCGCCGCGGCCTCGATAAACTGCAGCGCCGCGGCCTCTCCGATAGGCAACTTCATTGCCGGGGGCGGTCCCTTCGATGACGGCTATATTGGACGATGGTGCCGCCGCAACTTCTGTGGTTGCCGCCGCTGCAAATATTGCTGCGGGTGCCAATAGGGCTAGAATGAGACTTCGCATGGCATGACCTTTCCAACATCGGCCTTCGCTCGCCTAATCTGGCCGCCATCATCGGCTCAATCAATTCAATAAGACGGAACGTCTTATGTAAAATATTCCAGGGTAAACCATTGATTAACTTTCAGCATCCGGCGTCCGCTTGAATCATGTTGCCCCCTACGGGGTCAGGCATACGCCGTAGGGGGTCCCGGTAGCGTTCCTTTGCGCCGGTAAGCGGCTTCGCATAGCCGGCCGCACCGCATGAAGCGGGCTTAGCAAAGCGTCCGCGACCGTTTCCGGATGAAATAGGATTCAAAAAGAACTATCTTTTCGCTTATGCGCTCCTGCGCCTCCTCCGACGTTACCCGCTCGGCGGCCAAGAGCGACAGCTCGTTGAGCATGGTCTCGATGAAATCGGCCACTTCGTCCTCGCTGGCATCGAGATCGGGACCCTCGCAGAAAATTGCGTTTCTTAAAGTATATGTACTCATGTTGCATCCCCATTTGCGCACGACAGTCCCGGTATTGATTATTTTCAGGCAAAAGACCTGTGCCTGAATACCGAATGTAGCGCAAGCAAACGCGCCGGCAACCAAGCTTGAGTTGCATTGACGGACGGCTCGCTATCCTTGAGGCTGTAATATGCGCGTCACATTGGCGCGGGGGCCCGCGGCTGCGCCTTTGCGGGCGCTTTCGGCTCATGGATCGCCTTGGGGCTGAAGCCCCTCGCGACGGCGAACGG
>JBKQNN010000149.1:0-3098 GCA_052145975.1 Rhodomicrobium sp.
ACTCGCCAGCATCTCGACAGACTTATCGAGGAAGGCAAGTTCCCGAAGAAAGTCCCGCTCGGTACAACTACTATTTGCTGGCTCGAAGAAGAGATTGACAATTGGCTGAAAGCCAAGATCGCCGCGCGCGATAACTCCCAAGCATCACAAGACGCATAAATCAGAAAGCCGCTCCGAGGTCAATCGGGGCGGGCTTTCTTTGTTCGTGTCCCGCGGCCGGCAGCACGCGGCAGGAGGGCGGCATGAGCGATAAAATCATGCACGATACATATGTCGTCTGCCCATACTGCAACGCAGAGCAGGGCGGCAGCCAGGAGTGGGCCGATCAATACCAAAACGAGACTGAATGCGAGTGCGACTCGTGTGGGAAAACCGTCCTCTTTTATTGCGAGCTATCGATTACTTGCATCAGCTACCCAAATAAAGATGAGGTGGCCACGTGATGGAACCGCAAACCAATAACGCGCACTTGTGCGCACAACTTGGAAAGCAGGCGAGCCTATTTTATCGTGGCGCCCCCCGGATTGCAAGGGACGGGCCGCGCCTCCAAGAGGCGCTTGATTTCTCCCATCTCTTTTTGCATGGACACCAGCGCGTTATGGTCTTGCCGGAAACCTTCAAGCACAGTTCCGATTTCAACCCCGGCAATGATGCCGCCGATGACCAGCGAGGCCACCAGCAAGATCGGCAGATAACCCTTCGAAAGATCCTGGATGGTCATAAGTAAAACTTAGCTCTTCGGCTTACGCAGCGCTTCAACAAGCACGGTGAATGCCTTCACAAGGTCTTCGGTGCTCGCATTGGAGGCCTGCGTCTTCAGAATATTCCAGAGCGCGGCGCCGAGCGCGGCGCCGGCACCAAGCCAAGTCTGCGGGTGGCCGGGTTCGAAGCCAGTGCGCGTCGCCGCTACTGCGCCGATGAGGCCGATTGCCCAGGCCAATGTGGCCTTGGTGATATCGATGGTGAGGTTGTGCCACTTTATCTCAATAAGCGGTACGTCTGCAGCGCCAAGCCGTTTTTGCGGCGGGCCGGCTCCGGAGCCCGGCTGCAGCGCGTTCATATCGGCGGCCAGCGCAGCATAATTGAAACCGGATGGCGCCTGCATGGTCGCTGCAATCCAGTCCGTGGACAAAAGGCCATAGGCCTCCGAACAGCAGGCATCGAAGAAAGCCCAAGTCATCTTGATGGTCTCCCCCCAACTGATGACTGTAAGCCCTTCCGCATCATAGCCTATGGCAAACACACAATGGCCGCCCCAGCTTCCCGGCTTGCCGTCGCCCGTGGCGCCTCCAGCGGGCATATCCCAGACATCCTGGCCCTGACAAGAAAGCGGCAATTCGAGGCCAAGATACGCGCCGCCGAGCAGCCAAATCGCATCGCGAACCAAGAACCGGTTACCGGTGTCGAGCGTTGCGAACGCGTCGAGACTGTGTCCGGCCAATCCGTTATTGTGCCACCAGGTCAGCACGTCCACCTCAACGCCGCCTTGATCCGTCGAAGGATCGCCGGGCCTATAACCGCAGGTTGCGGAATAAAATGCGATAACAGCCTGATCTGAAACGGTTAGCTCGTTCGAGGCGTTAAGCGTCCAAACTTGCACAGCGTGCGCGGCACCTGCAGCAGTACAGTCTCCGAGCGTATCGTTGGCCATCACGCCCCAGGCCACGACCCCCTTGCTCCAATCGACCGAGGCGGGCGCGGCTGGCAACTCCGCGGTCAAATAGCGCTGCAAGGACGGGACGCGCGGATCGGCCCGCGCCGGCAGCTTGCCGAGTTTCAGGCGGGAACGGTCAATCATAGGAAGACTCCTAATCGGTCGCTGTGGTGCAGGCGGAGAGGGCAGCGCAGTAATATTGGATGCGGTGCGGGGCGATAGGTCCCCAGGCATCCCAGGCTACAGGCGGTGCAGAGACCTCGATAAGCGGGCTGCCTTGCGTCCATGGCATATGAGGCATGACAGGCGGCAGGCTCGGCACAGGATCGCCCGCATTGCGATAGCTGCGGCCCGGCGAAGGATTGAAGCCGCTGGCAGGTTCGCCGAACAACACGGGCGCCCACGATGGGCAGCCCAGGATCGCGAGCATGCGCGATACGAGGCGGCCATGCGCGGCACCATAGGAGTGACCCTGAATGCGAATACGCTTCGGTTTGCGGGCGCGCAGCTCGTCCACCATCTGCGGCAGGCCGCGGAAAAACCCTTCGTGCACCTTTTCGAGCGCGGCATAGGGCGCCGGCGCAGCTATCGGGATAAAATCGATATCGCGCCAGGCATCGCGCAAAGTCTGTGTGCCAGGAAAGACCACATTGGTGGCTCCATCGGCATCAACCTTGACCGCCCAGGCGACCCCGTCTTCGGCGCCGGGATCGAAATGATCCCAGGTAATGGCGGGGTCGCCAGGGTAGGCGTAGACCAGCCGGCACAGCCAGGCCGCGTCGCGGTCGAAGAGAGGCATGGCTAAGCGCTTGCCGCGGATGAGGTCTCGAAAGGCAGGAAGTCGCCCCAATCGCCGAAGGCTTCATCAGGGTCGCAATCCATGTTTGCGAGCGTGGCAGGCAAGTGCTGCACCAGCACTAGCTCTTTCGGTCGTGCGGCAAGATAGACGCGCGAACCCGCCCAGCCCATCGCACAGGACAGCCACGCGAGGTCCGCGAGCTTATGCTCGATGACTGTGGCACAAACCGCACCGGAGCCATAGACCCCGACCCTGAAGCCGCCAATCTCCCGCTTGATCGCATTGAAATAGGGCAGCACAAATTTGGAAATCTGCGCTGCATCCGCATCGGCATCGACAGCGAAATAGACGCAGGCGCCGGCTGGCGCGCCAACCGATGGTGCGTATTCGGCGCAGAACTTTCCATCGCGCTGCCCGGCGCCGGCGCTAATGCCGCCATGGGCGAAATCGCCCCAGCCCTCGTTGACAAGGCCGAGCCGGATACCGGCGGCGGCCAGGGCGCGGGCTTCGGCCAACTGCACGCATTTCGCCCCATGAGGGTTGATTGGCGACAGATAGCGGATTACCGAAGCGATACCGTCCGCCTGCAGGTGAGCGATTTGCGGCGTTGTCACTTGGTTCGTGTCGATGATTTTGGTCATGTGG
>JBKQNN010000150.1:0-4905 GCA_052145975.1 Rhodomicrobium sp.
ATCGAATCAACGATGTGGATGAAGGCTTCGTAGCAATTGAAGAGGCCGTGGCGGCCGGTCAGCAGATAACCTTCGAGCCACCCCTGGCAGGTGTGCTCGGAGAGGATCTCCATCACCCGGCCATCCGGCGCCAGGTGGTCGTCATAGGGAAGCGTCGCCGCGTCCCACGCCCGGTTCGTGACCTCGAACACGCGCGAAAGGCGGTTGGAGGCCGTCTCGTCGGGGCCGAACACCCGGAAATTCCGCTGTCCTTCGCTCGCCTTCAGAACGTCGCGCAAGAACCCGCCCATGATCGACGTCGCTTCGGCGTCGCGCTCGCCTGGCTTGCCAATCTCAACCGCATAATTGGCGATATCGGGCAGAAGCAGGTCGAACGCGCCGCTGCCGCCATTCGCGTGGGGATTGGCGCTCATGCGGCGCTCCCCCGCGGGGGCGAGCTCGGCGATTTCCCACCGCAGGGTGCCGTTTTCATCGAACAGCTCCTCGGGCCGGTAGCTCTTCATCCACTCTTCGAGCATTTTCACGTGCGCCGGCTTGGCGGCAAGCTCCGCAAGCGGCACTTGATGCGAGCGCCAGTAGCCCTCGGTCTTGAGGCCATCGACCTCCTTCGGCCCCGTCCAGCCTTTTGGCGTTTTCAGGATAATCATCGGCCAGATCGCACGGTCTTGTGCGCCGCCTTCGCGAGCGGCTGTTTGAATCGCGCGGATTTCGGCCATCACCCTGTCCAGCGTCGCGGCCATGAGCTGATGCACGGCCTCTGGATCGTCGCCCTCGACGACGTAGGGCTTGTAGCCGTAGCCCTCGAACAGGCTCCTCAATTCCTCCCGGCTTATGCGGGCGAGGATCGTGGGATTGGCGATCTTGTAGCCGTTCAAATGCAACACCGGCAGCACCGCGCCGTCCGTCGCCGCGTTCAGAAACTTATTCGAGTGCCAAGCCGCCGCCATAGGCCCGGTCTCGGCCTCGCCGTCGCCCACAACGCAAGCGGCGATCAAATCGGGATTGTCGAACACCGCGCCGTAGGCGTGCGATAAGGCATAGCCAAGCTCGCCGCCCTCGTGGATCGAGCCGGGCGTCTCGGGCGCCGCGTGGCTCGGAATGCCGCCGGGGAAGCTGAATTGCTTGAACAGCCGCTGCATACCCAGTGCGTTCCGCGGGATGTGCGGATAGAATTCGCTATAGGTCCCTTCAAGCCAGGTGTTGGCCAAAATCCCAGGCGCGCCGTGGCCAGGCCCGGTGACATAGATCATGTTCAGGCCGCGCGCTTTGATAACGCGGTTGAGATGCACGTAGAGAAGGTTCAGCCCAGGCGCCGTGCCCCAATGACCGAGCAGGCGCGGTTTGATGTGCTTCAGCTCCAGCGGCTCTTTCAAGAGCGCGTTATCGAGGAGGTAGATTTGGCCTACGGATAGATAATTCGCCGCGCGCCACCAGGCGTCCATCAGCCTCAGTTCTTCGCGGGGTAACGGACGTTCGCTGATTGGCGCTACTGAACCCATCGGCATGCGAGTCTCCTTTCAGGGGCGGACGATATCGATGTTCTGGATTTAGTGCGGCTCCCTCGGTCCTGTTCCCGCGGCCCGTAGCACGTCCAGTCCGTTAGTTTCAATCGCAGGTGCAGCTTATCCCGCCCTTGCGGGTCAAGCCTACGTGAGAAGGCACGTCAATTCTTGATTAAGCGTGTCAAGAGCCACATTTACTCTACACAGCGGCATATTGCCGCATTCTGCTAGAGCAGCGCATCCCGGCCGTGCGATTCTCGAGGAGACCATGCGGCGTATGCCACGACCCAATATTTAGGAGATCGTCATGGCAGAAAATCGATTAGCCGATACCCATCCCGTATGGGAGGACATGCTGGCCTTCGGGCTCGGGGTGCTGATTGTCTTGACCCCGTACTTCACCGCAGATGCAGTAAGCCAAACGGTGCAGCTGGCTACCACCTTCGCCGGGCTCTTGGTCATCGTCGCAGCGGTTGCAGAGCATATGCAATTGTTCGAAGGAGAGTCTGAGCCGGCGCGCGAGTGGGAAGCGGTTTTGCAATCGCTCCTCGGTGCGGGGTTGATCGCGCTTCCCTTCATCTTGGGCTATGCCAACAGCGGGACGCTGCGCTACTGGCACTTTGCCTTGGGCGGGATCGTCTTCTTGCTCGCCATAGTCGAGCTGCGGCGCGACTATGTGGGCGACATGAAAAGTCATGGCTGGTGGCGGCAAACACAGTAAGCCCCCATCGCGGCAGCCATCAGGCTGCCGCCAACCCCGCCCACCAGCGTTCGAGCGCGGGCTCGCTCGCCTCGATCCATTGCGAGAAGCCGCCCGCGTAATCGAGGAACGCCGCGGCGAAGGACGGCGCGACGCCCGTGACGCACGGCACGCCCGCCTCGGCCGCCGCCCGGAAGGCATCGAGCAGCCCGCCCCCCTCTGCTTCGATCTTACCGAATTTGCTCAGCACGACGGCGTCGGCGCCCTTCTCGATGGCAGCCAGGACGGCCTGGCAGGCGGCAGCAAGGCCGCTGGAGTCGAGCTTGCAGGCAGTCGATCCGGGCCCCAGGTTCTGCGTGATCGGAATGAGCGCGCTGCCGGCCATATCCCGCAAAACCAGCGAGCCGCAAACGCTGCAATCGTCCTCCGGAGCAGGTTCCTGGATGACGCCCGCGACGCGCAATCCTTCGCGCATGCGGCGCTCCGCAAAGCGAGCGAGAAGCTGCTGGATTTCGGCGGTCGTGGCGCCCTGAAGCGCGCCGATCTGGAAACCGGCTGCGAGCGCGTCTACGTATTGTCCGGCTGCGGTCTGCATCGGGGCTTAAGCTCCTTGTTCCGCGCAAGGCTACGCGCGGGCAACTATTATAAAGGAGTTTTAGGGGCGACCGCCACCCCTTCGAACTGCGGGCGCCTATTAAACTGCGGCAGCCGCGGTGCCCGGAGCTTCTCGCGCGGCTCTTTGACGCAATTCCCGCCGGGCGCCGTCCAATGCTTTCGATTGTGGGAAGCATGCGGCCTGCGTGTGACTTTTCTCCTTAAATATCAACCGGTATCCCCTTCCACCTGGCGTATGCGCGCAGCACTGCGGAAACCCGCCTAGTACAGCCGGAGGCAAGTTCGCACCCCATTTGCCGCACGCTCTCAGGCGAACTTGCCTCCGATAAGCTGTACTAGAATCAAAGAGTTGCTAGTACGCCTGATCCGCGGGAAGTCCTGTCTGAGCCAACCGCATATGAGGCAGGACTTCCCGCGGGGCGTACTTGTTCGCCCTGAGCCGGGCAAACTGGCTAGGAAAGATGTTTCATTTTTCTTAGTGTTGACATAAAGCTATAATAAACGTTTAGGCCCGTGCATTTGTAGGATTTACCGATGTCTGTTGTATACGATCCGATCCTCGTTCTGCTTTCAGTTTTTGTGGCCATTCTCGGCTCTCTAACGGGCGTGGCTGTTACTTTCGGGTATGACGGCTCCACGGTGCACCTGTCTCCCAAGTCGCTGGTCAGGGGCGCGGCGATCATCGGGGGGAGCATTTGGTCGATGCACTTCATCGCAATGCTCGCCGTGAAGTTCCCGGTCCCCGTAGACTATAATTCTACTGAGACGCTGCTATCGCTTGCTGTGGCAATCCTCTTTACCGGCATGGGTTTGACTCTCGCCAGCGCGAAGGCGCTTGGGCCGCTGAAGATCCCCGTTGCTGCCGTGATTATGGGATGCGGCATTGGCGCTATGCACTATCTTGGCATGCATGCGGTCACCGGTTGCGGGATAACCTACGACTATAATTGGGTGGCCGCGTCCCTGGGGGTTGCCATCGCTGCGTCTGGGGTTGCGCTTTGGTTTGCATTCCGCAAGCGCGGAGCGATCGAAACGCTTTTTGGCGGCGTGGTTCTCGGCCTTGCAATCGCGGGGATGCATTATACCGCAATGTATGCAACGAGCTTTTATCCGATCGTGATTACGTTCGATATCGGCACTCCGGTGCTTTCGCAAGCAGCACTCGGGCTCTCGGTAGCAGCGGCAACCGTGATTATTTGCGGCTACTACCTATTCCTGTTTTCGTCGATGCTAAGCAGCGAGGAAGCTTGAGGTTTGGCCAGAGTAGCGGCGGGATATCATGATAGCGAAGAAAGAAGACGAAAAAAAACTATCTGAGGTGAGGGAGATCCTGCAAAGTTTGCAGAAGATCGGAATTGATCGCCCTCCCGAAGCAGGCGCCGCCAATAAGCCAGGGCACAATGTAACTTCGCTTGAAAGTGTGGCCAATCGAAGGGGCGGGGCGCAAGCGTCGGGCCGGGCGGCAGGGCTGGTACCGGTCGATAACGGCGCGCCCGCTAAGGAGGCTTCCGCTGAAGGGCGGACACATCAGAGGCGCCTTGGTGCGCTTGCACTCGCTACCATGGCGGGCGGCACCGTCCTTTTGCTGGCGGCCGATATGGCGCTCAAATATTTGCCAGCAGCCGCTCCAGCGGGCAAACCGGCCATAACAAGCGTCCCTGTCCTTATTCCGGCGCCGGCTTCCCTTCCTCCGCTGCCTGCGGAGGCGCCGCGCGCAACCGCGAAGGAAGCGGCCCAGACGCCCGCCCCCGCCGTCCCCCACGCGCCGCCTGCGCCGCAGGCCCCCCCTCCCGCGCCGCCAAGCCCGGCCATTGCCAACGCCAAGCAGTTGATGGATGCCGGCAAAATCGTTGCGGCTCGCGACCTGCTGATGCGCCAGTCCCTTTCCACCTCGCAGGATGGCGCATGGCTGCTGGCCCGCTCTTACGATCCCAACTATCTCGCGGCCGTTAAAGCGCCGGACGCCGCCGGCGATAAAGAAAAGGCGGCGGAATGGTATCGCCGGTGGCGCGATATCGGAGCGCGAAACGGCGCGGCGATGGACGATGTCCGTTTCAGGCGGCTCATCGAAACCATGAATTAGCCGCG
>JBKQNN010000151.1:0-6059 GCA_052145975.1 Rhodomicrobium sp.
GGCTTCAAGAGGGGAAGCGCCGTTGGGCAACGGCGCTACAAGCATATGCGTTCGGTGCGGCGTTGTTGAGCGGAGTTGCCTTCGTGCAATCGCCTGCTCTCGCAGGTTCCGATAACAGCTTCGATTCATGGGCGGGAGACTATCAGGCACTCGCTTTGCCAGCGGGAACGCTGCTAGTGCTCGATTATATGGGCATGGATCATGCGAACACCTATGTTCAAAATTCAAATAACCTTTTCGGAAAAAAGGGGTTGCCGGAAACTTTTGGAACCAATGTTGGTGTGCTCACCGACATCACCCGGCTGACCTACTTTACCACGCTTTTTGGGCACCCGCTGGTCCTGGAAGGCGCCCTCACTGGCGCGGATGTCGTGAATGCAAACATTGACGGAAACCCGGTATCCTCCAAAAGCGGCATCGGCGACACCGTCCTGTGGGCGACTTATGGCCTTGTCGTAGAGCCAAAGAATGAGCGGTATCTCGGTGTCACGGGCATTGTCTATCTGCCGACCGGGGTCTACGATAAGAATGCAGCCATAAATCCGTTCACGTCAGGCCAGTATACATACGTACCTCAAATCGGTTTTACTGAGGGACTGAGCAAGTATGGGCTGCATAATTTCTGGTTCGACTTCATCGGAAACGCTTCGATCCACACGGACGGTACCGCTCCGCTTGCCGCAAATCTGGGTTTCCCATTGGGAGTGCAGCAGTTCGATAAGCTGACGCAAGACACCTCTTACGATGTGAAGGCCTTTCTAAGGTACGACTTCGGCCAAGCCGTTTGGCTCGCAGTTGGTGTCGAAAAATCATGGGGCGGAAACCAAATTGCCTCCGGCGGTGTACTTGGGAACCCCCTCGTGTTGGGCCCCACATCGTTGGGAACGGATGACTACTTGAAAGGGCACGTCCAGTTTTCGATGCCGATCACACGGGATATCCACGTGGCGCTCGATCTGAAGCACGATTTCGAAGTGAGCGGCGGTTTGAAAGAAGATTTCGGATCGGAATTCCGCCTTACGAAGTTTTTCCTCGGCGCCGCTCCCTTGGAGCAGCCACTTAAGTAACTTGCTGTACGATACCTCGATACGGCAAGCAAGAGTGTCCGTTTCGAGGGGTGCACCATCAGGGCGGCCGGGTATCGGCCGCCCGTTTTCGTGAGAGCCCTTTCATCGGTTTTTTTGTGACAGGGGCAAAACTCCGGGCACACGGTCTCTTTGGCTGCTCCGCTGCCGTCGTCCCCGCGAAGGAGCGTGTGAAGAAATCCATGCGCTTGCAGTACGCTCAGTTTGTCATGGCCCGGCTTGACCGGGCCATCCATGAAAAACCAAATACGCTTCGTATGTTACTGGATGGCCGGGTCAAGCCCACGGCTGTCCGGTTTATTTCTACAAGCATTCGAATGCCATCTGTCTGTCATCCTGTGGCGTTTCCGTGCAATCTCCAAGTAATCGATCGAGCCTCTTGAGGTGCATGAGGTTTGATCGTACTAATCGTGTGAAGGTGAGGAGTGTCAGACCGCTTTTTTGTGCTGCATGAGCTAGCCTTAGCAGCAGATATGCGATGAGGGCTACCGCAACCTGGATGCGGATCGCGTTCTCCGAAGCGCCAAGGAACTTTTTGATCTTGAGATTTTGTTTGACCCAGCGGAAAAAGAGTTCGATATCCCAGCGGCGCTTGTAGAGAGCGGCGATTTCTTCGGCGCTGGCGTCGAGATCGTTCGACAAAATCCGCAGGATTTTGCCCGTATCGATGACCACGCGCACTTCGCGGACCGGGTCGCTGAAGGGATTCTTACGGTTTTTCGCCTGCCGGGCGGGCAGATATCCGACGCGATCCGACAGAACCGCGCCGTTTTCAGCGACGGGCCGTTCTTCGATCTCGCGAAGCGGCGTGTTGGATTTGAACCGGGTTACGATCCGGCATCCAGCCGCATCGAGCTTGGCCCACCACTCGTAATCGTAATAGCCGAGGTCGAATACATAAGTCGCGCCCGCTTCGATAGGCATGTCCTTCGCCGCGGTGATATCGTTCACATTGGCCGCGGTGACGCCCATGTAAACTGGGCAAGCCGCGTCCGCATCGTAGACGACATGTGCCTTGGCGCCGCACACGCCAGCAGAGAAACGCGCCCAGTCCTTACTCGACTCGTTCAAGTGAAGGCTCGTGGAATCAATGAGATAAACCGTATCTTCGAGCGCGCGGCGCAAACCCCGGTGCGCTTGCTTCATGAGCGTCGAGAACAGCCCCGAGAACACCGCGACCGGGCGCGATGCATTCGCATCGGCGAGCGTCGAGCGTTTCACCGGCTTGGCGTGCACGTGATAAAGCCGCGCCTTATGGCTCTCAAGCCCGCACTCGATCTCGCGCAAACTTACCGCGCCCGCAAGTTGGCCGTAGAGCAACGCATTCAACTGGTCTCGCATGGTCAGCGCCCTGACGCCCTTATCGCCCCCATGCTCCTGCACAGACTTCTCGAACCAGCCCCAGGGAACATGCTGCAAAATCCCATGATAGACGCTATTCTTGTGCCGCATGGCATTGATCCTTTTTCGTGTCCAGACCGTCGCGAAACGCCTGGACCGAAGTAGAATCAATGTCATGCGCCTTATCAAACACAAAACGTGCCGGACAGCCGTGGGCTTTACCCGGCCATGACAACTGAGCTTAAAGCCAGCGCACCGTTTCGCGATGCGCCGCGCATGTTATCAAGAAACCGCGCACAGTTCCCTGAGCCCGTCGTCGCCCGCGCCGAACAGCAGCTTCACGTCCATATACCGGATGCGCCCAGCGACTTTCGCTTTTTGAACGCCGAGTTCGCTGAAGCGGCGGGTGAAGATTGGCAGGCCGAGCGGCTGCTTATCCTTCGCTTCGCACCATTGACAATAATCGTCGTACAAGGCGAGCGCCGTGACGCTTGAGCCGGACTCCTTACCGACGCGCGAGTCGTAATAGAGCTCGACATCGGTTTTGGGTTCGGCCGGTTGCAGCGCCGGATCGTCGTCGGGGATGGCCGTAAGCCGGATCGACGGCGCGAATGCGGACGCCGGAACTACAGCACGCGATGCTTGCGGCGCCGGAAGCCCTTTGACATCGAATATCCGCCAATAGGAAAACGCCGTGTAGAAGCCGAGGCTCGCGCCAAGTTCGACAAGCAGCGCGATCAGCACCGTCAGACTTAGCTGGATTTCTTCGGCTGTGCGGCCGGTTAGCCCCGTGAGTGCTCCGACCTGCGGATCGATGGTATTCGCCGCCGCGTGCGGATCAATCGCACCGAGCTTCGTTTCAAGTTCCGCTATCCTGGCCTCGATTTTGTCCGCCTTCTCGGCAGCCCCCTTTTCCGCCTTGAGCTTGAAGTAGTGCTCGCAGTACGCCATGCTCTGGGTGATGGTGGCGTTGGCGCATTCTTCGCTCGCAATCCAGCGCTGGTTCTGCTTGTAGGCATCGATCTCGCCAGCAACCGTGTCGGTGGGCCGGTGAGGCGGGACAGTCCTGAGAGTCTCACGCTGGCGGTCGAGTTCGGTGCGCCAGTCTTGATGGTGTTCCATCCTGAGCACGCGGGACCCGGTTGTGTCGGCCCGGTTCAGCGCCGCGAAACCGAGCGACGAGGTCAGCGAATAGGAGAAGCAGACGCAGAACAGCAGGGCGCCCCCCAGCGCCTGGCTGTAGCTGCGGTTCCTCAACGCCGCAAAAATAAAGAACGGCAACAGCGCCTTGAAGCAATCCGCCGCGGCACTCGCGGCGCCGTAGAGCTGCGCCTCGAAATCCGATTTGCCGAGTGTGTAGCCAAACCGCCAGTTCATGGCGGCCGAAACGATAAGCAGGACCGCCGCCGCGGTAACGCCTGCAACGCCAAGTACGTGTCTCATGTTCGCCCCCATCTGGGGCGCCACCACTGCTGGCGGCGCCGTTTAGTCTGGGGGCCAGCGGTATCAGTCATAAAATGTCAACAAACACCCGCACGCAGGCTTCGCAGCCGCGTTTCAAACGCACGGGTAATGACTTGGCACTTGCTTCGCGAAGCGGGAGAGTTGTCCCGAAGACGAGCGGTCCGCCGCAGGCACGCCGTCTTTTTTCATCACTCTATCAAGCGCTTAGATAGCCCCCGAATCAGTTTTAAGCGATTCGCGGAGAGTTAATCTACTGTTAATTTTTGCACACAATATCTTGTGTCATCAACTTGTATTGAGGGCACTATATTGACATAGCGGCAATGAAGTCACAGTGATAGACTGTTAATCAAATCTGGCGGGTGGCGTTCAAGTCCCGGGTAATGTCCGCTCGCTAGGCGACAGGTTCAAGCTGGCTACCGTTTTGGGGTGTGGCTATGCGTGCTTTTTTACTTTTTGTGTTCGAGATTGCCGCCGTCTTCGGCATCCCCCGGATCGTCAATGAATTCCGTGCCGCGCACGAAGGGAAGGCGCCCCCAACTATTCTGGTGGTGGGCCCAGTGAAGGAAAGCCAGCCTGTCACCGTTGCCCGGCCAAAAGCTGCGGCAGCTGCGCCAAAAGCTCCGGCGGCGGCGAAGAAACCGGTCTTCGTGCGGATTGTCCAGGTTTCGGTGCCTAGCGGAATGGCGGCCGGAACTTTGCAACCGGTTCCGCAAGCCGATGCTCCCGCAACTCCCGCAAAAAGTCTTGGCGTTTCTGCGAAAACCGCTGTCGAAGAGAGCGCCGCCCCCCCGCGAGAGGACGATTATCTGCCACCGTGGATGAGAGGCGCCGCCGCCGCAAAGCCGGACGCAAGCGCTGCCGTAGCGGACGCCAAGCCATCGCCTGAGGCACGCGTCCTGAGGCACGCCCTACGCCATAAGCGGCACCGCCGCCAGGAGGAAATGGGCTGGGACTCTTACGCGGGCAACTCACGCCGCAACCGGAGAAGCGCATATAATTGGTCGGACTTTTAGCGTGAGCCGCCGGCTTACGGCCAGACAGACTTCGCAGAACAAAAAAGAAACAAAATTCAAACGCCTGGTTTGCCTTTTGCGATGAGAGAAACCATGCCAGCAAACGGGACGATCACCTTCTATCATTCGCCCAACACGCGCTCGTCCAGCACGCTTTTGCTACTGGAGGAGCTTGGCGCGCCTTACGAGCTCAAGCTCTTGAACCTCAAGGCCGGCGAACAGCGCCAGCAGCCTTATCTCGCCGTCAACCCAATGGGTAAGGTGCCGGCCATCGAGCATAACGGCGCAATCGTGACGGAGCAGGTGGCGATCCTGATTTATCTCGCCGATTTGTTCCCCGAAGCAGGCCTCGCTCCAGCCCTTGCCGATCCGTTGCGCGGACCCTATTTGCGCGGGCTCGTTTTTTACGCCGCCTGCTTCGAGCCCGCCGTGGTGGACCGCGCCCTGCAGCGCGAACCGGGTCGCGCGGCAACCGTTCCCTACGGCGATTTCGACACCATGCTAGGCGCGATCACGGCGCAGCTTGCGAAAGGCCCGTGGCTGCTAGGCGAGCGCTTCACCGCGGCGGACGTGATCTGGGGCTCTGGGCTGTGGTGGACCACAACGTGGAAACTCGTGCCGGAACTTCCTGAAATCAAAGCCTATTTGGAGAGGTTCATGGCCCGGCCGGCCTTTTCCCGCGCCAGGGCGAAAGATGCGGAACTGGCCGCGACATTGGCCTGATACCGGCCGCCAAAGCTCCCCATCCGGACCTAACCGAACCCGGCGCCGCGCTCGCGGCTCCAGGCTGCTTCGCGGCGGCGCCCTGCGGCCGGAGCTTACGGCGCTTTGCGTAATTATTAACCCTATTCTTGCGGTTTTCTTACCCAACATCCCGCAACCCTTCCAGTTTTCTTTATGGGGCCATTATAGCCGCAATCTCTTTCCGAAACTTTAAGGCTGGCACAAGTCATTGATAACACGTCACAAAATCTGTTGCATCGCGCTGCCAATCGGCGCGGAATGCACCGTTTTATGGTTAAATTCAAATCTGCAAACATATTTTATAGCACTAGTGTCCCAACGTTCTCTGATTGTGACGATATAAGTCATTGATGAGGCATGGATAACAGCCATTTACCGGCGTTATCGACTTGAATTTTTTCCGGTTTTT
>JBKQNN010000152.1:0-3648 GCA_052145975.1 Rhodomicrobium sp.
GCGGCACGTAGGTCGCGGGTTTTGGAATGGGCAATCGTGACCGTGCAATTTTCCGCCAGCAGGAGATGCGCCATCGGTTTGCCCACGATATTGGACCGGCCCACGACGGTGGCGTTGAGCCCCGTAAGCGCCACACGCGCGCTTCGGATCAAGCGCAGGCAACCGAGCGGCGTGCAAGGCACGAAAGCCGGCTGGCCTGCGAAAAGCTTGCCTGCGTTCACCACATGAAAGCCGTCGACATCCTTTTCGGGCGCGATTGCGCCGATGGCAGCTTCTGTGCCGATCTGCGGCGGTAGCGGAAGCTGAACCAGAATTCCGTCGACCGCGCTGTCTGCGTTGAGCTTGGCGATAATGCCGAGCAGCTCTGCCTCGCTGGTGCCGGCATCGAGCCGGTGCTCGACCGAGTGAAACCCAAGCTCCCGCGCGATCTTCAATTTGCTGCGCACATAGACTTGGCTGGCTGGATTTTCGCCCACCAGCACCACCGCAAGGCCGGGCCTTCTGTGAGCGGCGGCTGCAAACGCGGTAGCGCGCTCGGCCACGGCTTCCCTGACATCGGCGGCCAGCGCCACGCCGTTCAAGAGAATTGCTTCAGCCACGGTGCTTACCTTTCGACATAACGGGGCCCCGCATCGGCACTTCTCGCACAGGAACGCAGCAGCCAGCCAATGCTTGGATGGGGCGCCCTAACCTACCCCTTTTGTTCTCCGGCGGCCTGTGCTGCCAGAAGAAGCTCCACTTTTGCGATGAGCTCAAGCGGATTGCCGGCCACTGCGACCGTTTTCAACCTCGACTTCTGGCCGGAGGTCACTGTCACCCTGGATTTGGGCACGCCAAGCCAGCCGGCGATAAGCGCGATCAGTGCGGCGTTGGCCTTTCCGTCCTCGGGCGGCGAAGTCACATGGGCCTTGAGTACGGGCTTTTCGCCGTACCGCTCCACCCCCGCAACCCGGGCAGCGTTGCTTTTTGGCGTGAGCCGCACGTGGATCACAATGCCATCGGGATCGCACGCGGCGGGAATGTCCATCGGCGTGGCCACATCAGGCCACGAGCGGTATCAGCCAGCCGATTATCACGACATTGCGCAAGAAATACAGGCCAATCAGCAGGATAACGGGCGAGATGTCAAGGCCGCCCAGATCGGGCATCGCCCGGCGGATGGGTCTGAGGGCGGGCTCCGTCATGCGGTGAAAAGCATCGGCGATCAGATAGACAACCCGGTTTCTGCGGTTCACGATGTCGAGGACGATGAGCCAGCTCAGGATCACACTGATAAAGACGACGAAGATGTACAGGTCGATCAGCCAAACGATAAAACTTAGAAGTGGAACCATGAACCTCGCCTCCCCGCTGCCATTACCG
Source organism: Rhodomicrobium sp. (assembly GCA_052145975.1). Classification (GTDB taxonomy): domain Bacteria; phylum Pseudomonadota; class Alphaproteobacteria; order Rhizobiales; family Rhodomicrobiaceae; genus Rhodomicrobium. The sequence goes on from JBKQNN010000152.1 coordinate 1,363, forward strand.
TTGTGTCTAACGTGCGCCGGCCAAGACTGCAAGCGGATCGCGGCAGGCATTTAGGCCGCAAGCGGTGCGCCCGCGCAAAAATGTCCCGCCGGGGTCTCCATGTCGCCAAGATCTCGCGCAACACGGGTAGGGCCTAGCCCAGCCGTATGCTCCTAATCACGCTCGCTTTGGACCGAAACCGCGTATTGCCCCGTTCACCCCATTCGCCCATGTCCGGTATGAAAACCTCAAAAACCATAGGCTTCATCTTCGCCACTCTCGCCGCTTTAGCGGCCTTGCCCGCCAATCCGGCCTTCGCAATCTGCACCGCCCAGGGCCTTGACCTGATGCGCAATCTCAACGGCGCCTGGCGCGGCAAGGGTGCCGTGACGCCCATCGGCGGCTCGCCAGAGTTCGTCTCGTGCCGTATCTCCTACGCGATGGCGGCCGCGGACGTGATCAACCAGGTGATCGCCTGCGCGGGCACCGATTATAAGCTCGAAGCATCGAGCCAGGTCACCTGCAGCGGCAACCGGCTCGAAGGCTGGTTCGAGGAGCGCGCCGGGCATTCGACCGGCAAAGTGACCGGCACCATCAGCGGCAACCATCTCTTCATCGAGGCCGACAGCCCGAGCTTCACGGGCAATTTCAATGTCACGTTCAGAGGCGAATCCGACCATCTGGTGTCCATTACCCAGGCCGATCACGCGACCGGCCGGCAGGTTCCGGTAGCGTCGATCAAGCTTACACGCTGATACATCGTTAACCCTGTTTGCTCCAATTCTGGCGGTTTTGACCCGGCCGGTGCAATTCTCTCCATGCCCGCCATCATAGCCGAAACTCCTTCAAGAATTCTTACGCACCCAGCTAAGGCGCTGATAATACGGCATTTTCCTTGACTGCCGCGGGGCGGACCCACGCAGAAAATGCACCGTTTTATGGTTAAAATTAAAACTGCCCGCATATTTAATAGGATTTTGGAGTCGTAGAAATCGACCTAAAGTGGCAAAAGATTCGCAGAAAGACGGCGGCGGAAAATATGCCGGGCCAGCATTTACCATCCGCGCATTAACTATAGTAGGCGCTTACGCATTAGGAACCGTCTGCTAATAAACCGCCATGGGTGGCGCGAGTCAGTGACCCGCGAAACCGTCCCTCCCCTCACCCCAGCCCTCTCCCCACGGGAGAGGGAGTTCGCTCGCAGCCGTTGAGGGGCCGTCCCCTCTCCCATGGGGAGAGGGACAGGGTGAGGGGTGAGGGACGTGCTACCCGGCCAAATCCTCAGGCAATTCGTCGCCTTCGCGCGGCGGTTCGCCACCCTCGCGGTTCAGAATGCGCAGGAACTCGTCCCGGTTCGCCCGGCTGCGCCGCTCCGCAAAAAAAGCCTCGGTCTGCATTGCAGACAGCTTCTCTGCCGCCGCAACCACCAAAAATTGGTTCATGCTGGTGCCATCCTCCTCCGCAGCCTGCTCGATGGCCGCCTTCAGCGACAACGGTAGCCTTAGCGCGAATGTCCCAGTCTTTGCTGTCATTGGCTTAGCCTCCTCAAAACTTCTACGGGCATCAGCACCCCGATCCCAAACCGCGCAGGTACCCTGCCGAAATCGCGGCAGTTGAACGTAACGATGGAATCGGCCTTGCCGTTCACTGCCGTTTCCGAAACCATCTCGTCATTCGCGTCTCGCAGTTGCGGCCGCCACAAGAACCGCATCTTCACGGGCTCGGCCAGCGCTACGATGCTGTCGAGGAAGGCAAGAACCTCGGCCTCGGTCAAACCTGCCGCGATCCTGTGTTCGGGTCTCATGCAGACCGCTTCATATTCGAGCGCCATCGCTGTGCTTAAGGGGAGCGCCGCGCGTTCGCTGAGGATAGCACGAAGGAGCGCCGCCGAGGCACCACGCGGGCTGCGCATCGCGGCGACAATCACGTTCGTATCGAGAACGACCCGCATAACGAATAATATGATGTCGCGGGCGATGTTGCAAGCCTCGGAGAGGATCACAAGAAGCTCCTCCACCGTCTGTCGCTTCCCGCTTCCCCGGCGGTTCCATCGGGTCAGAGCCCCGGGCAGCCCATCGATGCTCAAGGCCGGGCTGCCGATGTGGCATGCTCGATGGAGATCTAGCGCCCTAGAACCATGGTGGAGCGCAGCCTTGGGCCACGCCAAACGCGCATAAAAAACAGGCGGTGAAGGATCACCGCCTGCCAAACTTTGGAGCGTAGAGCTAGGCGATCCTAGCCGTTCGCCTTTAGAACTTCAGGCGCATGCCCGTCGCGACTGCAGTGTTGTTGTCCTGCAGGAAGCCG
>JBKQNN010000153.1:0-4515 GCA_052145975.1 Rhodomicrobium sp.
AGCCAAGAAACTCCGCTTAGAGTGCGTCCGGAAAAGCATGCCTTCGGGCTTGCCCCGGAGATGCGAAGCGGTTTGCCGATAAAACGCACGGCTAAACAAAAAGCTAAAGCCCGCTTCTGATGCCATCAAAAGCGGATAGGCTCTAGTCTGGTCAAGATATAAGCATCAGTTGCAGGTCGCAGACGTTCGTCATCGTTGGGCCGGTCTTGAACAGTTGGCCGATAGCGCTGAAGAAGCGGTAGGAATCGTTATTCGCCAAGCCCGCGGCTATCGATAATCCGGCCGCGTCCGCCAGCGCCAGCATCCCGGCGGACGCGAAAGCGCCGGCGGCATCGGTGGGGCCATCGGTGCCGTCCGTCGACGCCGACAGGAGATGGATGCCCTGCCCTTTATGCTCATCGCGGGCCAATTCGGCAAGGAACGCCAAGGCCAGCTCCTGGTTGCGCCCGCCCTTGCCTGAGCCCTTGAGCGTCACCGCCGTCTCGCCGCCGGCCACCACGCAGGCCGGAGGCTTCACAAGAAGCCCGCCGTCCCGCACATCGCGGGCGATGCCATAAAGCACCTTCGCCACCTCCCGCGCTTCCCCCGCCATCGACGAGGTCAGCGCGACGGTGGCGTAGCCGAGCCCTCGCGCATGTTCGCAAGCCGCGATAACCGCCGTCCGGTTGCTGCCCAGGATTACGTTCGTTGCCAGCAATGCCGCGGGATCGCCGGGCTTCAAGGTCTCTTCAACCAGCCCGGCCGCCCCATCTTCGAGGATCTTGAGCGCCGGCGCCGGGGCCTTGCCGCGCAAGCCGTATTTGCCGATGACGGCCAAAGCGTCCGCGAACGTGGTGGCATCGGTGGCTGTCAGGCCTGACGCGATAGTGCCCAGCTCATCGCCAGCCACGTCGGAAAGGATGAGGTTCAGGCTGGGCGCCGGCGCCATAAGCCGCAAGAGCCGCCCGCCTTTGAGGCGCGACAAATGCTTGCGGACGCAGTTCATCTCGTGGATATCGGCGCCGGAGGCCAGGAGCAGGCCGGTCATTTCCTGCTTTTCGGCGAGTGTCAAGCCGTCCGCGGGCAGCGGCAGCAGCGCCGAGCCCCCGCCCGACACCACGTTAAGGATCAGCGTCTTCGCATCGGCACCCGCGGCCAGTTGCGCAATCCGCCGCGCGGCCTCCTCCCCCTTGGCGTCCGGCACAGGGTGGCCAGCTTCCACCACCTCGATCCGTTTCAAGGGCTGGCCGTGGCCGTATTTGACCGATATCAGGCCGCCAGAAATACGGCCGCCAAGGATCTCCTCCAGCGCCAGCGCCATCCGGGCGGATGCCTTGCCCGCACCCAGCACTATGACGCGGCTGTAACTGTCCAAGTCCAAGCTGTGCCGCTCACCGCCGGCCGCAGCGGTTAGGCAGCTGCCGTTCAGGCTGACCTGCCCTATCGTCAGCTCGTAGGCATCCGCCGCATGCAGGGCCGCGCGGAAGATCGACTGAAGGTGTGCGGTTTCAAGCATGTGGGCTTAATACCCGAAACTGGCTTACTTTGAAAGCAACGGACGGAGTGCAAATTCGCGCGCAAAAGGCCATTCTCACGCAAGGAAGCTGGAGGAGCGCATCGTGACGGCAACACTGAAGCAGCTTGATTTGCGCGATTGCGGCGAGCCGGACCCCCGCTGGGAGGCCTTTGCGAAACGCGACAAAAACGCGGATGGGCAGTTCGTCGCCGCGGTAATCACGACGGGCGTCTATTGCCGGCCCGGCTGCCCGGCGCGGCTGCCCCGGCGCGAGAACGTGCGCTTTTTCGCGAGCGCTGCGGAGGCGGAGCGCGCCGGCTTCCGCCCCTGCAAGCGCTGCACGCCGGACGCAGCCTCCCTAGAGGAGCGGCTAACCCGCGCCGTGCGGCAAGCCTGCGCGCTCATCGAGGCGGCGGAGGGCGCACCGGATTTCGAGGCCATCGCAGGCGCGGCCGGCCTCAGCCGCCATCATTTGCACCGCGCTTTCAAGCGCATCGCGGGCGTCACCCCTGGCGCGTATTTCAAATCCCTCCGCGAGCGCAGGGCCCTCGCCGGATTGAAAGCGGCCGCGAGCGTCACCGAAGCCATCTACGATGCGGGCTACGGTTCCTCCAGCCGCTTCTACGAAACGCTGGCGCCGAAGCTCGGGCTGAAGCCCAGTGCATTCGCGAAAGGCGGTGCCGGCGAGATCGTCCGCTTTGCCGTGGGCGAGTGCTCGCTCGGCAGCACACTCGTCGCGGCAACGCAAAAGGGCATATGCGCCATCGAACTCGGGGACGATCCGCAAGCCCTGGTGGAAGAGTTGCAGCACCGTTTCCGGAACGCAACGCTCGTTGGGGGCGATGCCGGCTTCGAGGAGATCGTGGCGGCGGCCGTTGGCCTCGTCGAGGAGCCGGCGCGCGGACTTGGCCTGCCGCTGCATGTGCGCGGCACCGCATTTCAGCTCAAGGTCTGGGAGGCGTTGCGCGAGATAAAGCCCGGGGAGACGGCGACGTACAAAGATGTCGCGGCAAAGGCCGGCGTGCCGGGCGCGGTCCGCGCGGTTGGGGGCGCCATCGCCAGCAACAAGATCGCGGTGGCGATCCCTTGTCACCGGGTGATCCGGACCGGCGGCGCGCTGTCCGGCTATCGCTGGGGCGTGGACCGCAAGTCAGCGCTTCTGGCGCGGGAGCGGTCTTCTTAAGCGCCCAGCACGGCTCCAAGCCCCCCTGTGTCGGGAGACGCAGCGCTCCGCTTTAGCATCCGGTCGTAGCTGCCGGCCAATTCGAGCAGAAGCCGCTTGACCTCGGGGTCGTTGGCTTCCTCGGAGAAGGCGCGCGTGCTGTGCGCGCTTTCGCGGCACAACTGAGCCTCAAGCGGCTCGGTATGCCTCTGCCGGCGCGCCGGACGGCCGCCCTCGCGGGACGCAGTGCACGCGGCAATTTGCTCGCCCAAGCGCAGCAAATTCTGCCGGCAAGCCGCTATAAGAGCGCGCGACTCCGCGGCTATTTCGGAAACTGTTTGCGATTGCATCGCATCATTGCCCTCATGATGCGGGCGTAGGCCCAGGTTACCGTTGGAAAGCCGCACAAGAGCCAACGGCGACTTTGTAAGCTACTTTACAGGAAACGTCGATCCTGTCTGCCTATCAGGTTGTGGAAAACCTATAATGCAAATAGGAGCTGCAACCTAGCCGCGGTGGTACGGGTGGCCCTGCATGATGGTGACGGCACGGTAAAGCTGCTCGGTCAGAACGATGCGGACGAGGCCGTGCGGCAGCGTCATGCGGCCAAGCGAGAGCTGCAAATGCGCGGCGCATTTGAGCGCTTCGCCGTGGCCGTCCGGGCCGCCGATGGCGAAGGCCACATCGAGCGCCTCGTCGCGGAGCCTGGAAAACATGGCGGTGAACTCGTAGGAGGAGAGCTCCTTGCCGCCCTCGTCGAGGACGACGAGCCGATGCGCGCCGAGCTTGTCCAGAAGCTCCTCCGCCTCGTCCTCCTTGCGCAGTTCAACCGTCTGGGCCCTGCTTTCGCCGATCTCCACGACGTTAAGCGGCGCAATACCGAGATTGCGCGCGGAGGCGTTGAATAGGTCGAAATAGCGGTTGAACTGGGTCTGCTCAGCGCCGCTCTTGAGCCGGCCGACGGCCAGAATCGAGATCTTCATTCCAGCCGTCCGCTGTCTTTAGCGTTATTGCGCCGCTTCCGGCTTCGGCCTGTCGGCGCCCCACATCTTTTCGATGTTGTAGAAGGCCCGGGCTTCCGGACGGAAGATATGGACGATAATATCGCCTGCATCGATCAAGACCCAATCGCAGAGCGGCATTCCTTCGACCTTTGTATCGCGAATGCCGGTCTCCTTCAACTTATCGAGGAGGCGGTCCGCGATAGCGCCGGCATGGCGCTGCGAACGCCCCGAGGCGACGATCATGTAGTCGCCAAGGGAACTCTTGCCCGCCAATTCGATGCTGACGATATCGTCAGCTTTGGCGTCCTCGAGCGTGTCGACGATCAGGCGATGGAGAGAGGCGGAAGCCGCAGCGGCGCTTTGTGCGCGGCGCGGAGCGAGTCCAGTGGACTCTTGGTTCAGCGCGTTAAGCCTCAGCGTGAATACCCTTCTTTAGGATGGTTCCGGCAATACTCCGGTTTCTGCACTCAGATACACAAAATGTGCATCAGTTTTGCTTCATTTTCAAGACGGCCGGCAAGATTTTCGCCGCCGCCTCGCTCTGCCGCCACCCGGAACGCGCAGGCGCGCTGATGCACGAGCGTCATTCCCGCGAAGGCGGGAATCCATTTATCCCGTTGGAACAAGCTCTAGGATGAGTCCCGCCTTCGGGGGGACGGCGGCATACAGCTTGGCTTAATGCGGTGAACGACTTACCTGCCCGGACTTTTGCCCCTGTTACCGAAACCGCGGCTAATTCATGGTTTCGATGAGCCGCCTGAAACGGACATCGTCCATCGCCGCGCCGTTTCGCGCTCCGATATCGCGCCACCGGCGATACCATTCCGCCGCCTTTTCTTTATCGCCGGCGGCGT
>JBKQNN010000154.1:0-22989 GCA_052145975.1 Rhodomicrobium sp.
GACGCAGGAACAGGCGCCCTCAACCGAACTCAGGAACTGCTGCTGAAAAAGAAGAAAGGCGGGCGCAATTTGCACGGTCTCGGGCTCCGCCGCCAAATTTACGCGCTTCCTGACCGCCGTTTACATCTCCCAAACTTTCGTTTGCATCTAAAGGCCAAACTATCAAATACGGGCCGTGCGATCCTGAATGGCTAGGCACGGTCCTTTGTGCACGCATTATTTCACTTCGGTGCTTGACGGACTCGTCTTTAGCGCAATCAGCAGGTTTGATGGCTTGCCCCAGTGGTAGCTAACCGAGAAGTCAAGCGGCGCTGGATGCTCCTTGCGGTAAAGATCCCACAATTTAGGCTGATCCGCGTGCCAGAACTGCCGGATTGGGTGCAGGTAGGTTCCGTAAGGCCTGAGCTGCCAATCGGCATCGCTTAGATATTTAACGGGTATGCCAGTGTCGTCCTGCAGAATAGCCGCGCTGTTCTTGAGCAGGAAATCGCGGACTGCCGAGAAGCCCGGAGTGTGCAGGAGATAAGAGGCACTTTTCACGAGGCTGTCGCCGATGCCAAACCCCTGGCAAAATTGCAGAAAGCCGCTCGTTGCAACGCCCTTATCCGAAAGATCGGTCCTGAAATAATACAGCGTGCGTTCTTGGCCGTCGCTTCCCGCATAGACGATCTTAACGCCCTTTGCGTTGCTTTCCAGGCCCGCCTCATCCTGAGGGTGAACCTTGCCCTCCTTGTCCAGCGCCACCAAGCTCACATCGCGGATTGTTTTTCCGGAGCGCGCCAGGAACATGTAGATCACCGGCATTGTGCCGTAGAGCCTGCTCCGGGAGAGCTGGGAACCCATTTCGTTGGTGATGAAATAGCCATGTTTAAGCAGGTTGCCGAGCGAGGCGCGGATAGCGCCAAGTTCGCTGCCCATGGCGCGTGCGGAGATATCGCCGAGCTGTGGGATGGGACCGGAGGGCTCAAGCCCGCTCATGACGATCGTCTTGGCATTTGGGAAAAAGGCGTCCGCGTAAAGGAAGTCGGGGCCGCTAAACATGTAGTAGAGAACGGCCTGCGACTGCTTGACGTTGCCTGCGGACCAAGCCCTCACTCTGGAAAGGTTCTTGTCCTCGAACTCCTTCCAGCTCGTGTTGAAGAAGGCAGCGTGCCTTTTCCACTCGGCATCAGCGGTCAGGCTGGCAGGCGGTGAATCCGCCGAGGGAGGCATTCCCGCTATGAAATGCGCGATGTCGTCCGCCGCTTTGCCGTCAGCCGCATACGCTCCGTTCGCGGCAAGGATCAGGATCGCAAGCACGAGAGCAAGGTGCCGCGCGAGTGAGTTCATTAAGGTCATTGGCCTGGAAGTCTCCTATGGCGCTGTGCGCCTATTCTCACAGAGATTGCGTATATAAGAAGCCCTACCAACATAATACAGCAGCTTTCGAAGCAGTGCTCCGGATGTTCTCTCACAAGATAAGTAAGAACGAAGCCCGTTACTGCTAAAAAGATAACGGGAGTCAGCGGATATCCCCACGCTTTGTAAGGTCTTGACAAATCTGGCTGACGGTATCTTAGCACGATGACGCCAAGAACCGTCAGGAATGAGCTGAATGTCAACGCGAACTGAATGACATCGAGCACTGCCTCGAATGTTTGTGTCAGTAAAAGAGTTACCGCCACAAGCAGCTGAAAGAGGAGGGCCTTAACGGGGACGCCATTTTTTGCCTTTTCCGAAAAGAACTTGAACAACGGTATGTCCTCGCCCATCACCATGGTAACGCGCGGCCCGACCCACATCATCGCACTAATCGAGGAAACAAGTCCGACGCAGATGAGAGCCCCGATCAAACGGCCGCCCATATCGCCAAAGATGTGACGCCCAGCGATTAGCCCTACCTCCATCTGCCCCTTCAATTCCTGTATTGGCGTGATGTACAGGAACACCGCGTTTAGCAGTACATAGAGACCACTAACGATCAGAAGGGACGCGATGATGGAGCGCGGCAGGTTCCGGTGAGGCTCATCGATTTCCCCCGCAATGTAGGTCGCGGCATTCCATCCGGAATAGGCGTAGAGTACGAAGACGAGACCGATTGCGAACGGCGCGCCGGTGATGTAGCCGGCGTCGGCGGCCGACGGCAGGAAGGAAATGTTCTGCGGATGCCCCCACCCCCAGACGAAACCGGCAACAATCAGGACCGCGATCAGGCCGAGCTTCATAAACGTCGTTATATTCTGGAGCACGCTGCCGCGATGAGTGCCTGAAAGATGAACCAGGGAAACTAGGACGGTTACCCCAAGGCCCAAAGCCAGGGCAGGAGCTCCAGGTACGACGCCCGCGAAATACTGGCCGAAAGCCATCGCAGCGAGCGCAACCGGCGCGGCGAATCCGACAGTGGCCGATATCCAGCCGGCCAGGAAGCCAACGGCTGGGTGAAAGGTGCGGGATAGGAAGTTGTATTCGCCGCCCGACCGGGGAAAAGCGGCCGCAAGCTCGGAGTAGGAAAGCGCGCCGCACATCGCGACCACCCCGCCCACGACCCATAGCATCAATAGCGAAAAGCCGGAGGGGATATCCCGGACTTGGAAGCCCAGGCTGGTGAACACGCCGGTTCCGATCATGTCGGCCACTGCTAACGCAAGTGCCGTGACCGCTGATACCTTCGGTATCTCGAATAGCCGCGCCGTCATGGTGCTTGCGCTATCGGGAACCGGTTCCTGAATTGCCGCTGATGCATCGCTCATAGTGGGGTCTTACCAAGCTATCGCAGTTTCAACAATTCCGGCCGGTCTTAATGTTCCGGTAGTTGCTTAATGGCAACTTAGACTGGGCGAACCCTCGAAGTGAGGCTAGCGCGAAACCCCTTTAGAAAGTCCTTCGCGCTGCCCTCCGGCGCGCTCAATGCCCATGATGTGGACACGATTCCTCGTTAATTGATGAGCGTTTCCGATGATAGGGGCGGGCTGGCTTGAGTGAGTGAATTTGTACAAGCAGCGGCGGATTGCTGACGGATGATTCGAAAAAGTCTACCTTTACTGCGCTACCTGGCCATTGCTGGGCTTAGTGTTTTGGCGTGCGCGTGCAGGAATGACACTGGTAGCTTGGACATTGTCCAGGAAAGCGCGCGGTCGCGCGAAAGCGCTGGCGAAGGAGACGTTCCGGTTGCAGACCGGCTCAACAGAACGGCAAAACAAGGTTTCCAGAGGCCAAGCCCTGCGCCCGAAGCGGCGGAAGGCGGGTTTATCCCGGTTAAGATGGTCAAGAAGGGATCTACGATCAAAGCCGAGCCTCCGCTCGCTCCCTTACGGCATACGAAGACTAAGCTGGTGGAATTCGAAAACGGGCCGTTCCCCTATCATGGCGTGGTCCCAAGCACCGAGCGGCCCTTTCTCGACGTAAGCGAGGACGGCCGGCGCGGCCACCGGACGTCCAGCGGCACGGTTTATTGGGAGGACAAAACCTATAGCGACCGCAGGACCTTGCTGCATATCCCCAAGGGCTTCGATTTGCGGCGTCCGGCTCTGATTGTTGTCTTCCTTCATGGTCATGGGGCCACCCTTCAGCGCGACGTGATAGACCGTCAGCGCGTTCCCGAGCAGGTGTCCGAAGCCGGTGTGAACGCGGTTCTAGTCGCGCCCCAGCTCGCCTCCGATGCGGCGGATTCAAGTGCGGGCAAGTTGTGGGAGTCCGGCGGGTTTCGCCGCTACCTGCAGGAAGCAAGCGACGAACTGGTCAAACTTCACGGCGATTCGCGCTCCAAACAGGTCTTCGATACGATGCCTATCGTGATCGTCGCCTATAGCGGCGGCTATATGACCGCGGCATCCTGTATCCGGCATGGCGGCGCAGGGGAGCGCGTGCGCGGCGTGGTACTACTCGACGCCCTTTATGGAGATGTCGACACCTTTGCGAGCTGGATTTCGTCGCGGCAGAAGGCTTTCTTCCTGAGCGCGTTCGCTAATTCCACGCGTGGCCACAATTCGGAGCTGCAAGAAATCCTCAAAGGCCGCGACGTCGCCTTTAACACCACGCTAAAGGGGCAGCTGCGCGGCACGGTCAGCTTCATCTCCACAGCGCCAGAGACCGAGCACAGGGATTTTGTGACGCGCGCCTGGGCACATCATCCGGTGAAGGACTTGCTACAAAGGCTGCGCGCGGAGGCGCGTTAGGGAGAAAGATGGAGCCGTGTCCGGGTCCACACGTTAAGCCGGCGAGCCGCTTCACGCATATTCTCGAAGGTCCCAGCATAGCTGAAGCGAACGAAATGCCGGCCCTCGGCTTCGTCGAAGTCAATCCCCGGCGTTGCTGCCACGCCAATCTCCTTCAGCATCCGGCGTACAAAGTCTTCGCTGTCACCGGTCAAATGTGCGATATCGGCGTAAAGGTAGAATGCGCCGTCCGCGGGCGCGAGCTTGCCAAAGCCTGCCTTTGGAAGCTCATCGAGCAACATCTCGCGGTTCCGGGCATAGGCGGCCTTGTACGCTTCGAGCTCTTCCGTGGCATCAAGAGCGGCTATAGCGGCAAGCTGTGAGACCGTTGGCGGTGCGATGTAGAGGTTTTGGGCGAGACGTTCGAAAACGCGAGTCAGCCGCTCCGGGACCACCATCCAGCCCACACGCCACCCCGTCATCGAAAAATACTTCGAAAAGCTGTTTATGACGATGGCTTCGTCCCAAAAGGAAAGAGCTGTGGCGGCGGGACTTGAATAGGTCAGCCCGTGGTAGATTTCATCGGAGATGAACCAGGCCTGAGCCTCTCGCGCCAGCTTCACGAGGTTTTCAAGCTCTGTCCGGGAAAGCATGGAGCCGGTAGGATTCGCTGGGCTGGCCATCAGCACGGCGCGCGCCTCGCCGCTACTGAATGCACTGCGCAAGTCCTCCGCGAGCGGGATGAAGCGGGTATCTGCCCGCGCAGGCAAATAGACCGGCCGGAGGCCCAGTACCCGCGCGATTTGCCGGTAACAGGGATAACCGGGCGTGGGAAGCGCGATACCGTCGCCGGGATCCAGCAAGGCGAGGAAAGCGAGGATGAAGCCGGCAGAAGAACCGGTGCTCACCACAATCCGCGATGGAGCTATATCGGCCCCGTAGGCCTCGCGGTAATGCCTGGCGATGCGCTCGCGCAATGCCGGGTGCCCGAGCGCGTCGGTATAGCCCAGCGCCGCGCCAGCGATCTCCTTCATCGCCGCTTCACGCACCGCCCGCGGTGCTGGCGTTCCTGGCTGCCCGACCTCCATGTGGACGATGTCTTCTCCCGCAGCCTGGCGGGCACTCGCATCCCTCATGAAATCCATGGCGGCGAAGGCGCCGATGCCGCTCCGCAGCGAAGCTGGAATCGGCTCGCGGCCTGGTTTGGGGCCTATCATATCGCATCCCTCCATACTGCCCGGCAATGTCCGTGTGAAACGCATATGGGGCAAGCCCCTTCGTAACGCCGCATTAACTCTTCCTGCTGCCGCCGGAGCCCTTTTTGGGGAGCGGAGGGGTGTTCCTCGATTTTGAAGTATTATAGCAGAAAAATCCTAAGTAATCGCTAAGGGCTGGTTGGGTCGTATGTAGCGGAAATGTATAGGGTTTTGACTGCTGCGCCGCTGCAGCGTTTGTATTGTTCTGTCTTTTGCGTATTAATACAAAATATTGCGCTATATTTAATGGGGTTTTCGAGATGTAGAAAACGGCCTGAAACAAGAAAAAAAACGCAGAAATGCGCGCCTCGAAGACGTGCTGCTTGCGCGTTTACCGTGCCCGCATTAACCATAGCGTGCCCCTACGCCAGATATACCTTTTGTTAAGTGGTGGACAAAGCTGCAAAGCGCCGTTTTCTATCGCCCCGGCGGCGGCGCGCTCTCAGCCAGCGGGGAGAAAGCCGCGGCCCTCCGCGACTTCCCTGGCCGGACATCGCAGGCGCCAGGATAAGCCGCCGGCCGCAAAGTCGAGATTGACTTGAGCGTCGAGGCTCTCCTTCGCTACGCGGCAAATAACGGTCGAGCCGAAGCCGCGCTCGGCCGGAGCCTCAACCGGCGGCCCGCCCTCTTCGCGCCAGGACATTACGAAGTCTTGTTCTTCTTTTCCGGCAAATTCCAAACTCCAGCCAATCTCAAGGCGCCCATCCCGGTTGGAGAGCGCGCCATATTTGCCGGCGTTGGTGCTGAGTTCGTGCAGAACCATGCCGATGGTCTGGGCAGCAGCCGCGGAGATAGAGAGAGGCGGTCCGGTCAGTTCAATCCGGGTTCCGATCAGGTCCTTGAAATGCGCGAGCTGAGATTGAACGAGCGCCGCGAGGTCAACGCCCTTCCATTCGTTTTTAACAAGCAGGTCCTGGCTCGCGGATAGCGCCTTTATCCGCTCGTCGAAGCGGCCGATGAAGTCGGCGGGCTTTGTCGCGGCAGTCTGCCGCGCGATAGACTGCACCACGGCAAGCATGTTCTTGGCGCGGTGGTTGACCTCGCGCATCAGGAGCTGGGTGTGCTCCTCATGCCGCTTGCGTTCGGTAATGTCACGCAAAATCACGGTGTACAGCTTCTCCCCGCCAGTATTCAGCTGGGAGATCGAGGCCTCGATGGGAAACTCCTCCCCATTCCGGTGCAGGCCCAATACCTGACCGGACGAGCACAATTGCCGGGATGTCTCGCAGGTCGTGCCGAACGCCCGCACACGGTCCCCATGTGTTTGGCGGAACCGCTCGGGAATGAATCGATCGATCGTGCTGCCCAGGGCTTCGCTCGCGGGGCAACCGAACATCTTTTCCGCCGCGGGGTTGAACAGGACGATGCGCTGGCTGGCGTCGATGGCGATGATGGCATCCATTGCCGACCGGATGAGCCCTTCCTCCCGCTGCCGGCTCTCATTTAACTCCGCTGTGCGCTCGGCGACCATTCGCTCAAGATCGGCGCGGCGTTCCACCTCGGCCTGACGCAATCGCGATTGGGCTTTTTTTAACCTTTCAACGATCCAGGATATCGTTAGGCAAGTAATTACGAAAAAGGCTATGGCTAGCCAGTCCCCCGGATGCGCCACGATGAACGATCTAAGCGGCTCCATCCAGAAGTAGTCGGCGAGCACTGCCGAGAGGATCGTTGCTAGCGCTCCGGCGCGCAGTCCGCCATAAAGCGCGGCCAAAATCACGGCGGGATAAAACGTGATAAATGCGACCTGTGTCCCAACTATCTGCAGGAATACCAGACGCAGGACGGTTGCGGCGAGCACGAGGGCAACGGCGATGCCATAGCTATGCGGCGCGTTGTCCTGCGATGGCGCCAAAACCCCGAACGGAGCCGCGGTGCCGGGGAAAGCGGCATAGGCCGCGGCCAGCATATAGCCGCCACCGAGAAACAGGACCGCGCGGCTAACCCAGCTCAAGACACCGCCAAAGTTAGATTCCAGCATCAGACCGGCATAGCCGATGACGAGCAGTAACAGCGCGGGGACAAACCAATCGAGGAACGCGGTGCGCCTCTGGCGGGGGTCTCCCGGCAACAACGATAGCGTCAGCAGGGTTGTGAAGATTGCCGACCCAAGAACGAATTGGCGCTCCGCACTACCGCCTTTGCCTTGGACGAAGAAGACGGGCGTCCATTCTTTGAGCGCCATGAACACGATGATAGCCGCCACGGCCAGTGCCAACGCATAGGCGGCAACCAGCACGCGCCCGGGGTGCGGCAGGGCGCGGTGCCGCTGCTGGAGCAGGGCGGCGCCCGCGAGATAGCACAAAGACGCGCCCCAGACGGTGACGTTGTAAATGGTGACATAGGCGTTGACGTTGAGCCAGGGGCCGTGCGCGAGGGAAGCCGCAAGCGGGGAAAGGCCTGAAACGCTCCAGATCAACGCGCCACAGCCGAACAACGCCATGCCTGGCGCTCCTGTGGCCAGAAAATTGCGCGCGAACAGGAGTGCGATGACGAGCGCCGGCAAGGTGGCGAGCAGGAGATTGAGCGCAATCAGAAGTCCCAGCAACTCATGCGGCGCCTGTGTATCGCGATACCACAGGCCGATTACAGCCACGAAAAGGACTGGCAACGGAAGCCAGACTAAACGATGTGGGTTGCTCCCGAACCAATCTAAGCTATGGCTCGGTACGTTATTAGGAACTACATTCATTGCCAACCCTTGGGCAGGCGGCCAATCCGCTCTGGTTGTTTGAAAAGCAGGATCGTTCAGGGTGAACCATAAGGGACTTGCCGCGAGGTGCCAAGCTTGTTTTCTGCCGCTTTCTTGAGCTGGGCCGGGTCTCCGGTTCTCACCGCGGTAATAGGGGCAAAACACCGGTCAGGTAAGTAATTCAACCGCCGTCCCCGCGAAGGCGCATAGGCGCTGAGATAGGTGATAGGTCATTGATTATAACAAGGGTTCCACCCCTCACCCTGTCCCTCTCCCTCTGGGAGAGGGGACGGTGTTGCACGCTCCAGGCGCTATTCAGGCGTCCCTCTCCCATGGGGAGAGGGACAGGGTGAGGGGAGATTCCCCCGTTCGTTAGCGCCCATGCGCGAAGGCGGGGACCCATCTTAGAGCTTGTTCCAACCGGATAAATGGATTCCCGCCTGCGAGCGTGTGAATCACGCTCGTGCACCAGCGCACCGGCAATTGCCTGCACGGACTTTTGCCCTTAATACGCGCTGCGGACGGTTGTTCCTGGGTCAGCTGCGCGCGTTGCAAAGGCTTATCTCCCAGTTTCCGCTTCGCCATCCGCCGGGCGTCATCCTTACGCCTGATTCACAGGGGCAGTTTTTGCGAAAGACATCGCTAAATTGCAGTGCTAGTAAGCTTCCAAGGTGCGTAAGAGGGAGCGGGAAAACCGGAACCGATCGCATGGCCATGGCAAAGACGAAAGCAGACTCAGAGGCAGAATCTCCACTGGTGCGTGAGGGCGGGGCAGGACACCAGCCCAGGAGACTTTCAAAGGCGGCCGCGGTATTTACCGCGCTCGCTTTCTGCGCCGTGCAGGCCGGGCAGGCAAGCGCGCAATCGATAAGCCTCATCCGCGATGCGGAGACCGAAGCGCTTATCGCGGAGTACACCGGGCCGATCTTCAAGGCGGCGGGCGTCGCGAGCCACAATATCAAGGTTCACCTTATCGACGACAAGTCCTTCAACGCGTTCGTGATCAGCGGACAGCACATGTTCATCAATACGGGCGCCATCATGCAGTCGGAGACGCCCAATCAGTTGATCGGCGTCATCGCTCACGAAACGGGGCACATAAGAGGCGGCCACAACGCAAGACTCAGCGCCTTGATGGAGAAGATGCAAACGGCTGCGCTTCTGCTTCAGGTGCTCAGTCTCGGTGCGATGGTCGGCGGAGCCGCTACGGGCAGCCCCGATACCGCGCAGGCGGGGACCGCAATGATGATGGGCGGCCAGCAGGTGCTGATGCGCTCCATTCTCTCTTACGTCCGGCAACAAGAATCCGCGGCAGACCGCGCCGCCGTCGAGTTCCTGACTACTTCGCATCAGTCGCCCGCCGGAATGCTCAAAGTGTTCCGCTTTTTCCAAGAGCAATCTGTCGGCACGATCCGCCCAGATCCTTACGTTCTGACGCACCCGATGCCTCTCGAACGCATCGCGCAGCTTCAGGAAATCGCCCTGAAGAGCCCCTATTATAATGAAAAAGATCCGCCGCAGCTTCAGCTGCGCCACGATCTGGTGCGGGCTAAAATTGTGGCCTACAGCTATCAGAACAATTCGCAGCGGGTTCTCCGGCAATATTCGGACAACAGCCTCCCTTCCCGTTACGCGCGGGCGATTGTGGCTTATCACAACGGCGGATACCAAACCGCGGCGCCGGCATTGAACGAGCTCATCGCGGCGCAGCCTCAAAATCCTTGGTTTTATGAGCTCAAGGGCACATTTTTGTTGGAAAGCGGAAATGCGAAGGACGCAGTTGCGCCCCTGCGTAAGGCCGTATCGCTGACACCGCGCTCTGGCTATATGCGCATCGAACTTGCGCAAGCGATCTTGGAAAGCAGCGGCGGAGGCGCTGAGGAAGCGCTAAAAATGCTTCGCATCGCACTTGTGGATGAGGACCAATCCTATCTCGGATATAGGCTTGAATCGCAGGCTTATGGCCAACTCGGGCGCATTCCGGAGGCTAATCTCGCCGCCGCATTGGCGAGCTTCCACAAAGGCGACGTCAAGGAGGCGAAGATGCTCGCCGAACGTGCGAAGAGCGGCTTGGCGCAGGGAAGTCCGGCTTGGCTGAAGGCCGACGACATCGTGGCCTTCAAAATGGAAAAAGTTCGTGGCTAGTACGCCCCGCGGGAAATCCTGCCCCGTTTGCGGCTGGCGCTTCCAGGATTTCCCGCGGATAAGGCGTACTAGCAGATCTTTGTTGCTAGTGCAGCCGGCCGGAAGTTCGCTTGCGAGCTCGCGGCAAACGGGGGCGAACTTCGGGCCGGCTGCACTAGAGCGGTTTTAATCGAGCTTGAGCCGCGAACCGTCGTGCCCGCGCATGCGGGTATCCATCTAACAGCTCGTCCCGCTCGTGCAAATATGGATTCCCGCCTTCGCGGGAATGACAACCGCCGGTCTGGCTTTATGTGAAAGTGCCCTGGACGGAGCCTACCCAATTGGGCTAACCAAACCTAAATCGGAATTCCCGGAGAAAGAAATGCAAAATCGGATGAAGATCGTACTGGCGGCTGCAACCTTTGCCGCGTTGGGACTTGTTGCGGCTGGAGGCGGCGGCATGTTTACCGCGGCCGCTCAAACGGACAGCTTCAGCGGGGGGCAGGTAAAATCGATTGAAAAGATCGTCAAAGATTACCTCTTGAACCATCCCGAGATCCTGTCGGAAGCGCAGGAAGCCTTGGAGCGGAAGACGGAGAACGCGCGCACCGAAGCGACCCGTGCCCATTTGCCCGTGTTTTACAAGACGCTCGCCAATATGAAGTCTGAGCTTGCCGGGATGACCACCGGCAGCGGCAGCGGCGACGTGACGGTTGTCGAATTCTTCGATTATAATTGCGGGTACTGCCGGAGAACCCTGCCCGACCTTGTCAAGCTGATCGGCAACGACCCGAACATAAAAGTACAGTTCATGGAGTATCCGATCCTCGCCCCGGAATCGAAGGAGGCATCGAAGGTCGCGATTGCTGCTGCGAAGCAAGGTAAGTATTTCGAATTCCACAAGGCTATGTTTGCCATCAACCGGGCTTCGAAGGACTCCGCCCTCAAGGTTGCCGAGGAGCTTGGCCTCGACATGACGCGGCTGAAAATCGACATGGCCTCGCCTGAGACCGATGCGCTGCTGAGCAAAATTGCTGAAGCTGGAAAGCAGATGTTCATTGATGGCACGCCAACTTTCGTCGTTGGCGACAAAGTGAACCCCGGCTGGACGCAGTACGATCAGTTGAAGGAACTCGTAGCGGAGTCCCGCAAGGAGGGATGCAAGGCTTGTTGACGCGGTAGGCAGTGCAAAAGGCGGAAGAGACCCTAACGGTTTTGCACCGCCGGATAAAAGCTGCTAACAAGAGGCCGCTCGCCACGCAGGCCAGGCAAACGCCGGTGCCGGGCGGCCACAAGATGACACTATACCTATGAAGCCGATCCTCATCCTAAATGGCCCGAATTTAAATCTTATCGGCGAGCGCGAGCCGGAGATTTACGGCAAGGAGACGCTTGCAGATATAGAGCAGGGCCTCCGGCAGCAGGCCGGGCTATCCGGTTTGGAGATCGATTTCCGCCAGACGAACCACGAGGGCGAGCTCGTCGGCTGGATTCAGGAAGCGCGGCATTCGGCCTGCGCACTCATCCTAAATGCAGCCGCGTTCACGCATACTTCCATAGCGATTCTGGATGCTTTGCGCGCACTGCCGCTGCCCATTGTTGAAGTTCACCTCAGCAACATCTTCAAACGCGAGGAATTCCGGCACCGTTCGTTCGTATCGCCCGCGGCGACGGGATTAATTTGCGGTTTTGGTTCGCAGAGCTACCACTTAGCGCTCTCAGCGATTATAGCTATCGTGAAAACGTCCGATCCATCCAACCGGGGTATTCATGGCTGAACCGGCCCAGAAAAAGCTGCCCAACGAAGAACTCATCCGCAGCCTCGCCAATCTCCTTAACGAGACCGGGCTTACCGAGATTGAGATCGAAGAAAACAATACGCGGGTGCGCGTTGCGCGGACGTTGACGATGCCAAGTCACACCGTACCCTATTCGCATGTGCCGCCTGCTGCCGGTGGCCTTGGCGCTGGCGGCTCACTATCCAGCCTCGAAAATCATCCAGGCGTTGTGACCTCGCCGATGGTGGGAACGGCTTACCGGGCTCCAGAGCCCGGCGCTGCGTCCTTCGTCGAGGTCGGAAGCGTGGTGCGGGAAGGCGAAACGCTCCTGATCATCGAGGCGATGAAGACGATGAACCAGATCTCCGCACCGCGGAGCGGAATAGTCAAGCGCATCATCGTGGAAAATGGTCAGCCTGTCGAATACGGCGAGCCGCTGATGATTATCGAATAGGCGGGTGTCCATGTTCGATAAGATTTTGATTGCAAATCGCGGCGAGATAGCGCTTCGCATCGAGCGTGCCTGCAAGGAACTTGGTATCGCAACGGTAGCGGTCCATTCGACGGCCGACGCCGATGCGATGCATGTGCGGCTCGCCGACGAGAGCGTGTGCATCGGGCCGCCGGCTGCCAGCGAAAGCTACCTCAATATTCCCCGGCTGCTCGCCGCTTGCGAGATTACCGGCGCCGACGCGGTTCACCCAGGCTACGGTTTTCTTTCCGAAAACGCCCGCTTTGCGGAGATCCTGGAAGAGCATGGCGTCACTTTTATCGGCCCGACCCCTGAGCATATCCGCATCATGGGGGACAAGATCCAGGCCAAGGAGACCGCTAAGATGCTTGGCATCCCCGTTGTGCCCGGCTCGCCCGGCGCGGTTACGAGCAACGAGGAAGCCGTCCGGATCGCGCGCGAAATCGGCTTTCCGGTTTTGGTGAAGGCGGCGGCGGGCGGCGGCGGCCGTGGCATGAAGGTGGCGCGGACGGAGGAGGACCTGCCGAGCGCGCTTTCCACCGCGCGCGCGGAGTCGAAAGCGGCCTTCGGCGACGACGCCCTCTACCTTGAAAAATATTTGACCCGCCCGCGTCACATCGAGATCCAGGTGATGGGCGATGGCAACGGCGGCGCCGTGCATCTTGGCGAGCGCGATTGCTCCTTGCAGCGCCGCCATCAAAAGATCATGGAGGAGACCCCGTCGCCCGCCCTTAACGAGGTGCAGCGCCGGCAGATCGGCGAAACCGTGGCCAAGGCGATGCAGGAGCTGCAATACCGCGGCGCCGGCACGGTGGAGTTCCTCTACGAGGATGGGGAGTTCTATTTCATCGAGATGAATACCCGGCTGCAGGTAGAGCACCCAGTGACGGAAATGGTGACAGGGATCGACCTGGCGATCGAGCAGATCCGCATCGCGGCCGGGGGCGGCTTGAGCTTCACCCAGGAGGACGTGCACTTCAATGGGCACGCCATCGAATGCCGGATCAATGCGGAAAACCCGACGACGTTCCGGCCTTCGCCGGGCAAGATTTCCTATTTCCATCCGCCCGGCGGCCTGGGCGTGCGGGTCGACTCCGGCGTTTACGCCGGTTACACGATCCCCGCCTATTACGACAGCCTGATCGGCAAGCTCATCGTCCACGGCAAGAACCGCAACGAATGCCTGATGCGGCTTAGGCGGGCTCTTGGCGAATTTGTTATCGACGGAATCGAGACCACGATCCCGCTGTTCGTGTCGCTGATACAGCAGCCGGACATCGTGGATGGGCTTTACGACATTCACTGGCTCGAAAAATTTCTCCAGAAGCACTAGATTGAGAGGCTGTCAGTAACCGTACCGAAAAGGCAGGCCCCACGAGATGGGATCTCCCTCAAACTTGATGATCGAAATAACGCCCCAGGTGCTGCTGAAAGCCTATGCCTGCGGCATCTTCCCGATGGCCGAAAGCGCCAGCGATCCAACCCTATATTGGATAGAGCCTGAGCGGCGCGGCATTTTGGCCCTGGACCGCGTCCATGTGCCTCGCCGCCTCGCCCGGGTTATCAAGCAGAACAAGTTCGAGGTCCGCGTCGACAGCAACTATAGCGGCGTGATCGAGGGTTGCGCCTCGTCGCGCGCTGGACGGCGTACAACCTGGATCAACCGGCGCATCCGCGAGCTCTATGCCGAGCTATTCGAGATGGGGTACTGCCACACCGTGGAAACCTGGCTTGACGGCAGGCTCGCGGGCGGCCTCTACGGTGTAGCGCTGGGCCGCGCGTTCTTCGGCGAAAGCATGTTTTCCTACGAGAGCGATGCGAGCAAGGTCGCGCTCATTCATCTCGTGGCCCGGCTGCGGTATGGCGGCTTTTGCCTGCTGGACACCCAGTTCGTCACCGAACACCTCCGGCAATTCGGGGCTCAGGAGATTAGCCGCGCGGCGTTCCACCGGCGGCTGGAGCAGGCGCTTCAGGGCCTCGGCGAGTTCGGCCGCCTTCCAGACGGCGTATCGGCGGAGGGCATTTTGCAGCTCGTAAGCCACACGTCGAATGTCGGGTGCTCAACGGCGTGAAGGCCGGGGCTCTCGGCGAAGGTCCAGCCGGTGAAAATCCGCCTTGCGGACCCGTCCAGCAAGAGTTCGTCGACCTCGATAAAGGCGGACGTCTCCGGCGCTTCGGTGGGCGGATTTGTGTAGCACGCCCTTGCTGTGACCTTTAGTGCGCCGAAAGTGATCGTCTGTCCCATCCTGAGCTCAAGCGGGGACACGCGGCCGGTGACCTTGTCAAGCGCCGCGAATACGGCAACCGAATTCGAAATCATGGCGGCGCACGCCGGGCCGGCTAGGGCCAGGGCGGCGAGCACCGCGGCGAGCGCGGGGAAGGCTTTCATCTGCAAATTCACAATGCGATCCGGTTGCGGAGTTGTTGGAAGTGCAGCACGCAGCCCAAACTACGCCGCGCCGCGTGCGACTACAATCTTTCAAAAGTCGTTATAATCATGACGCCTTAGCAACTTTATACCAAGGGGGCATCGGATTCGGCACCGGAGGGCAAACACGAAGGGGGTTGACAACCAAAGGCCGATTAAAGAAGAAGCCCAAGCGCCGCATGAGACCCTTTGTGAGGCGCGAGAGGGGGATAGCGCAATGCGCGTGAGCTTCGACGGCGGCCGGATCAACGAGCGCGGTGTGGCGGTGGCCATATTCGACTACGCGACCCATGCACGGGAGCTGCTCGGTGTCGAACCGGTCATTCTCCACGACGCGCGCGTTCCACCCGATCCTGCGCATCTTGCGCGCTTCACCGAGGCGTTTCCGGCCTACGCCTACGAATCCGAAGAGGAGATGCAGCGGATCATCGAGCGTGAGAAGATCGACGCCGCCTATTTCCTGAAAACCCGGCGCGGGGATCCGCGTGTCGCGCGAACCTGCAGGACGGCGATCCACGAAGTCTTCAAGTTCTTCAACCCTCACGGCGACGCCTACGCCTATATCTCGCAATCGCTCGCCGATGCGATGACGGGCGGGCGCTACCCGGCCGTGCCGCACGTCGTCGCGCCGCTCCCGCCCCGCGCCAATCTTCGCGCCGAACTCGGCATTCCGCTGGACGCCTTCGTCGTTGGGCGGCACGGCTCGCCCGACCAGTTCAACATTCCCTTTGCCCCCCGCGCGATCGAGGAGGCGCTCGGCCAGCGCAAGAATTTGTGGGTCCTCCTGCTCAACACCGCGCGTTTTAGCGATCATGAGCGCATTGTGCATCTCCCCAGAACGCCCGGCCGGCAGGGTGTCGCGGATTTCATCGCCTCCTGCGACGTTGGGCTCAACGCGCGCTATGCCGGCGAGAACTTCGGCTTGGCGATTGCCGAGTTCCTTGCCCAGGACAAGCCTGTTCTGGTCTGGCGGGGCGGACGCGACCGCAATCACCTTGCCTTGGTGGACGACCCCCGCTTCGTCTATGAGACGCGCGCTGACTTGACGCGCAGGCTCGTCGAGCTCGAAGCCGCCGGCTGGGGCGGCGCCTGGTCGGCCCGCGTCGCGCCCTTCGCGCCCGCCGCAGTCATGGCAACCTTCGCGAAAGCGTTTTTGCAACCGCGCGCGCAGCGCTTTCCGCCCCTGCCGTTGGGATACGGCCTCGCGCGTTCGGCGAGCGCCCGCCTCAGGCGGCTGAGGGACCGCTACTGGCTAACACGGTCGATGATCTGATAGAGGCGGCAAGCATCCGCCGGCTATCCTGGCTCAAAGCTGGGCATTTTCCGCTACGGGATGGAGCCAAGGTAGCTTACCGGTGTTAGTGAGCACAGAAGCCATGCCCTGGCTTATTGATTGAACAAAGCGGAAACACTGTCATGGAAACAAGTGCACTCGAGGACCGTTGGGCGCCCCGGCTCCTCAGCATTTTGAGGATCGTTGCAGCGCTGATTTTTATTGAGCATGGGACCCAGAAGTTTTTCGGATTTCCAGCTGAGCCGGCGAATGGCTATCCGGTCTTTCTCTCGCTGATCTGGTGGCAAGCTCTCATCGAGGTCGCAGGAGGTATTCTGCTCCTCCTTGGGCTGTTTACGCGCCTTACAGCGTTCATCCTGGCGGGCGACATGGCGGTCGCCTACTGGATGGTGCATGCGCCAAAAAACTTCTATCCCGCGTTAAATGGCGGCGACGCTGCGATCCTCTACTGCTTCGTGTTCCTTTACATCGCTGCGGCCGGAGGAGGGGCGTGGAGCCTCGATAGAGGCAGACGCGGAAGCTGATACGGGGGCGCGACTCAAGCGCGCGGCGGCCGGCGCCGGTCGTGGAACCACGCGCGGTATTCCCTCATTTTCGCGCGCTGCGCTCCTGGCGCATGCCGCTTGCAGGGCGACGCCTCTTGGCTTCCCTCAGGCGCGCCCCACCGCAGTTCCACGCAGTCGTTGACGTTGTAGGCCATCTCCAGATCGGCCGAGCGATCCACCACATCCTTGAGCGCGAGCGTCCAGGCGGAGCCATCGCTGCGCGTATAGGAAAACTTGCGCGCTGAAAGCTCCGAGGCGAGCACGCTCTCCAATTCGGCCTTCACCTCGCTGGCGCTCTTGCCGTTCGGCATCGCGTAACGTTCGGGCCTGCGCGCGACGCGATTTGGAAAGCTGCGCACCACGTCGATTGCGATCAGGATGCGCAAATCGCGCGATGGCGTCGCGAAATCTTCCCAGGCGCCGGCCGCCTCGAAGATGGATGGGCCGTCCGGCATGTCCGCGTCGCCATGGCCACTGGCCTGATACTTGCGGCCATTTTCGACGGAGGTAACGCGCGCCTTCACTTGCTCGTCGAGCGAGGCGATCGCTTCCCTCATAGCGCTGGCGGGATCGAGCGGCTCCGGCGACATCACGTCGTCCATGCGGTCGTAAAAGTCTTCGATCCCCAGCCGGGCCTGCTCAAGGGAAAAATCGCCGTATTGTGGACTTTCCGCGATCTCGGCGTTGGCGAGGCGCCGCAAGCCTCCGTTCTTGGCCGGTACGATTGGGCGGAAGTGCTTGAACCCTGGGCCTCCGAGCGCTGGATTTTGCGCGAACAGGAAATTGCCCCGCCAGAAGCGCTTTCGTGCAACCGTCCCGTCAGGCTGTCCGTCGACGGCGAAGAAGACGCCGGCCGAGTTGGCGGTCTGGGGAATGCGCTTTGCGAGCATCAAAACGTGGCCGTAGGGATCGGCGTATACCGTGCCCGGCCGCAGCGTTTCCTGCTTTAGGGGCACCGGATAGTGATCGTTGTTTTCGTCGGCGGCCGCTGTTCGCGCGGACCCGGAATGGACCGCGTCGCCGACGGTTTGCAAATAACGGCCAAACGACGCTGCGAGCCCTAAGCGCTTAGGTGCTGGCGCGGGTGCGCTTGCCGGTTGGGCGGCTGGCTCGCGAAACATATCGAGCATTGTGCCAGACGCGGTCTGCTGCTGCGGCTGAGCCGGACGGGGCGGCTCCTCTGGATTTTGCACGCTAAACCACGCGCCGCACCTGGGAGGCTGGCCCCCGCCGCCGCGATTGCACTTCGAGTAGCCGAAGGGCAATCCCATCTTGAAGGAGAAATAGGCGCGCAAGAAGTAGGGCAGGTCGGCGCAGTCGGGCCGGACGGTCATCCCCATGCTGTCTTCGCCGAGGCCCAAATGGTTGTACAAGATGTTGCGCGAACGGTCGCGCAGCACTTCATGCAGTGCGGTCCAGGAGGGGGCCGCGTCGAGGGGCGCGTCGAACAGCTTTTCGATCCATGCCGAATACAGATTCTCCGTCCCGCGGTTCCAGCTGTCGCGTAGGGGCCAGATGCTTCCCGCCTCATTACTTGGGCGCGGCGGCTCATGGGCGGCTACGGCTATTTCGCGCACAATCGTTTTGCACTCGGCGGGATCGTCGTGGCGCACGAGCTTCGCCTGCCAATTCCCAGCAGCAGGCGAGGCGACTTCGGCGTACCAGAAATAGGGCGGCCCGCCGTGGCGCTCGTGCGATTTGGCGGCGGTGCTTCCGTCCGGCGCGACCAGCGAAAGCTCGCCCTCGAACGGCTTCTCCGCGGCGAAAACCACCCGCAAGGGGGCGCCCTTCCATGGCGCGAGCGGTGAAGATAGGACGGAAACCTGGGCTATGGCCTCGCAGCGGTTGGAAAAATCACCAGCCCGGGAGCCGGCACCTGGGAACAGGAAGGCGAAACATGCGCCCGCGATCAGCAATAACGCTGTCCGGGTAGCCGCAAACAAATGTGCCTGAAACAAATGGCCTCCCTTTCGCCCCCCATGACCGCTAGCGATCATTGCCGGCGAGGCTTCGACTGAATCGTGGCAAAATCCGGGCGGTTTCGGCTATGGCCTTCATCGGCGTGCTTTCCCGATTAAGGGGGCGGCCGTCCTAAGGCGCTGAAAAGCGAGCTGCATTTCAAGAAAGTTTTAATTGCTGAACAGTTGAGTGAAGCCTTTTAGGCTCACTGCGCCAGCTTCATCGCTGCCGTTAGGCCGGACTGTAAACGTTACGCCCGCAGGGTTGGCTTCTATAATCTCGATCGTGCGGCCGCGCAGGGCTATAAGCCGCCCTTTGCTAAAATCGAGCGCGAACTTCGCCTCTGCTTCGGGCGGTTTACCGAGGACCTTGGGCTGCGCCGGCGTTTCGCCCGTGACGATGTCGACATCGCGGCGCTGGAACATGGGTTGCATCGCTGGATTGAGCCCCAGATAGCACAACTCGGAATACCCCCGCACGGCCTTTGCGGACGCGGCCCTCACATCTTCCGTCGCGTCGACATGGAGCATAACTTCGCCAACGCGTACAAACTCACGCGTGGCGATATGCTCGCTCGTTTGGGGACCGGCACAGCCTGCGAGCGCGATGGCGATAATGGGCAAGATCGCAGCCGTAGCGATAAAGGGCGGTTTCATAGGGCTTCTCTCCCGTGCTGGCATCTGAGCTACCGCCCCGGGCTTGTGCGGGGCATTAAGCTGCGGAAGCAGTCAACCGTCAGATGTTTTGACACCTTCGCCGTCATTGCGACGGCGAGCGAAGCGCGGCCGGAAGCAATCCATAAGCAACACAGATTTGCGCGGTTGCCTGGATCGCCACGGCCGCTAAGGCGGCCTCGCGATGACGTTGCGCGGCCAGCAGAACGGTCAACACTTATGGCGGTTGGTATAAGAACTTGAGGCTGCCGGTTGCCAAGCAAAGACAGAGAGGGTAAAACTCGTATTAAATTGCGTTGGAGAAGCTCGGGTTAAGCCCGGCTTCCGAGTGGCGATGGCTGTTTCGTTAGATCAAACCTACGAAGTAATTGACAAGCTCAACCGGGCAGTCGCACCGCAGGACATCTGCGACTGTCTGACGGGCTTCACCAGCCGCTATGGCCTCACTTCAATGGTGGCCTGCACCATACCGTCGCGCCATGAGCGTACAATGGATGCACAGCGCCAGCATCTACTCGTATCGGCATATCCGCCCGAATGGAGGGACCGTTATCTCGACCAGGATTACGTTCATATCGACCCCGTTGTACGCCGGATTGAGCGCGATCTGTCGCCGTTCCTATGGTCCGAGGCCGCGCCTTTCGTCCAAGAGGAACACAGCACCAATATCAGAAGGATGTTCGGCGAAGCCGGTGAGTTCAACCTCAAAGCTGGATTCGCCGTACCGTTGATCACGCTCGAAGGCGCCGCCGCAACGGTGTCGCTGGGGGGCGAAGCGGTCGATTTGCCTGCCTCGGCTCGCGGAATGATCGCCATGATCAGCACATTCGCGATCGCGCGCGCCATCGATATGCGGGACAAACAGAGAAAACGGCAGGGCCCGAAGCTCACGCCGCGCGAGGTCGAATGCCTGAGGTGGGCTGCCGACGGCAAGACCGAATGGGAAATCAGCGTCATCCTGAATGTGTCCGAGCACACGGCCGACAAGCATTTGGCCAATGCCTATCGTAAGCTCGGTGCAGTAAATCGCGCCAATGCCGTGGCTCATGCCATCCGTCGGGGCCTTATTTCCTGATCCCGGCCGGCAACGCTCCGCATACCGCACAGCTTGGCGTAAGGTCCGCTCATTAACATTCCATTTTGCGATGCCCAAACGAGGGGGATGCACCTCGTTTGCCTCCGGTGTGCCGGCGGCCTTGATCGCCGCATTTTAGAGAGCCTATCCGCTTTTGATGGAATCAAAAAAAGGGCGCTAAGTTATTGTTTTATCGTGCGTCTTTTCGGAAAACCGCTTCGCACCTCCGGATCAAGCCCGAAGGCATGCTTTTCCGGACACACTCTAGGTGAAGACCCCTAGAGCAAGATCGGCGAAAGTGGATACCGGTTTTGCGACAAGAGCATGTGAAAACGAAGACTTAGAGCGCGCCTTCGATTCCAACGGCGATAACGCTATAGCGTCCGTTTTTGTGGCCGCTACGCACGCATCTCCTAACAGCATTGGTGCCTGCCAAATTCACCCCTCTTATGCGATTGCGTAATAGTTCATGTTGCAAACCTGTGGTGAAACTTTACCTAGCAAACAGGAGTAAATCTGATGATTTATATTGTCTCAGGTCAAGATGCAACTCAGTACCCATCGCTTATGGAGCAAGTGTATCGGCTACGTCATCAAGTATTTGTCGAAGAACTCAACTGGAGCGATCTTTGGAGCGCCGACGGTCTCGAGCGCGATCAATTTGACCGGCCCGATGCGGTCCATCAAATTTGCGTGCGTGACGGCAAGGTGGCCGGCTACCAGCGCATGTTGCCGACTGTCGAACCCCATCTGCTTTCCGATGTTTTTCCGGACCTGTGCCAGGGGCCCGCTCCTCGCGGGCTCGATACCTTCGAGCTGTCGCGCTACTGCGTCGCCCCCGGCTATCGTGAAGGACGCCGCGGTGTCAGCAGTGTCGGCAGCGAGCTGATGGCGGGAGGTGTCGAATGGGGACTGGCCTGCGGGGTGAACAAGGTTATCACCGAGGTCGAGACCATCTGGGTGCTGCGCTGGCTGCAGCTGAAGTTTTTGGTCCGGCCGCTCGGCTTTGAAACCAAGATCGGGAACCAGCGGATCGTCGCAACGCTCTTGGAGTTCAACCGGGCAACCCTGCAGGCCATCCGTGAATACCGGAAGCACTGGACGCCGGTCGTCTCGTTCTTGGGCGAGCTCCAAGAAGAACGCATGGCCATGGCTGTCTGACGCGTTCAGCAATCCCGTTCCAGCATCGTCTTGTGGCGCGGCATGCTCCCGCATGCCGCCGGTTGCCGCAGTGGCGTCACCCTGTCCGGAGTCCCGACCATGGAAAACTTTGTCATTGACCGTTGCGATGGCTTTCAGGCGATCTTTATGAATTGGACCGCCGACCGGCCCGGTTTTCAACCAGCGCAGTTCGAGAAAGTCAGCGAGGCGTTGAAGCTAGCAGATATCGATCCTAGCATCACCTGCAGCCTGTTCTTCGGAGTGCCACGCTGTTTCTGCCTCGGTACCGACGTAACTGCCTTCGCGCAGCTTAGCGCACTCTCGGCGTTGTCCGAGACGGTGCTGAACTTCTTCCGGACCCTCATTAACGCCAAGAAACCGTTGATCGCCGCTGTCGACGGCACGGCGATCGGGCTGGGAATGACCATGCTCTGCCATTTCGATGCGATATTTGCGACACCTGAGAGTGTATTCAAGGCACCGTTTGCCGATTGGGGACTGTCTCCCGAAGCGGCCTCAAGTTTGCTGCTACCGGAGGAAATCGGCTATCGCAAGGCCTTCGAAATCTTCTGTCTCGGTGGAGAGCTAACCGCGCCGGAAGCCGAACGCCGCGGCCTCATCACGCGCGTGGTTGAGCGAAAAGATCTGCGGATGACGGCTTTTCAGGCAGCGGCGCGCATAGCGGGACTCCCGCCCCGTTCGCTCGCCACGACCCGCGAGCTCCTGCGCCATCAGCGCGTAAAGCTCGTTCGCAGAGCGCAGACCGAGACAGCCGTCTTCCAAGAGCTGCTGTGCGAGGCTTCGACCCAGCGGCGTCTTAAAGTCATGGCCCGCGCCACCAAGATGGCGTTGGCTGCTCAGGCATCCCAAGGCGAGCTTGCAGCCAGTCATTAAGAGCGGCACCGGGACTTCTGAGCATTGTAGCGTACCGGCTTCGGCTCAAAAAGCCGGCGCCGGCACAGGCAAGATAGCGTTGCTTGGAACATTGTGGCTCTGCGTTGTCTATCCCTGGACTAATGCTGAGGCAAAACCGCAACGCAACAAAGAAAGCATGGGTCCATGATAACGCGAAAAAAGCCTCCGCTTACGGTGGATGAGCTATTTCCCAGCCAATCGCCTGCAGTCGAGAACGCGGTCGCGGAGGCGTTACAATCGAAGCTTATCGACGCCTTCGAGAGTGCGCTTCTTCAAGGGATGAGTTCATCGGAGGCGCTCGCTCTAATTCTCGCCTGGGCGTCGTCCGAGGTGAATCGCGTTTGCGCAAACCGGAACGGCAATTATAACGGCAGCAACGCGGCTTAACTTCTAGCAAGAGACATTTCCACGGCCGTTGCAAACTTCAGCTTCGGCCAGACCCGGTTACAAGCGCGACGTTTCTGACCGCTTGCAAACCGGCTT
>JBKQNN010000155.1:0-8303 GCA_052145975.1 Rhodomicrobium sp.
ACGATATTGAAAGGGGTAAGGTTTACTTGCCGAACGGCGAGACGCTTGAAGCCCATTCCGGAATTGGGCGGATGCGAGACAACCCCGCTTTCGTGAGCCGGCGCAACAGCGGGCCGACGCCGCCTCATATCTATGATCTGAAGCTACGAGAAAGCCGCTTCCTCGGCGTGGAGGCGATCCGCCTGACGCCCGTCGGAGGTGACGCCGCAGTCTTTGGGCGGGTGGGTTTTCTGGCGCACACCTATATGCTCAGAAGACCGGGCGACTCGAACGGATGCATCGTGTTCAAGGAATACCGCCGGTTTCTAGCCGCCTTCAAGAAAGGCCAGATCAAACGGTTGGTGGTTGTGCCACGGCTGAAAGAGGCACCGGCTTCGATTTCGGCCGCCTTGCTTCCGGCGAAAAATAGCTGATACCGTATCCGCTTGATTGCTTCAGCAGAAGACCCCCTCACTCTGTCTCTCTCCCCAAGGGGAGAGAGAACCCTAGAACATCCGCTGCGGATAGTTCTGGCGTCCCTTCTCCCCTCGGGGAGAAGGACAGGATGAGGGGGGACTCCGTGAAGCAATCAAGCGGATCTGGTATGACCCTGTGCGCACAGTTCCGGCCCGTGTCCAGTATCTCCAGCCTGTTTTCGGCATTGCCGCTTCTTCTGCGGTTTTTTGGCGGTAATCTAGGCCCGCTGTTTACCGCCGGGGCCGTCTTGATCTTGGCAGGCATTGCCTTGGCGGTCACCAATCGAAGTATACGTGAACAAGCCGCGCCGCACGAGTGAGCTTGAACATCTGTTTCTGGCCCACTCCATTCGAACCGATCTCACGAGATTCGGCAATCGGATCCAAAAGCAAGCATCGCCGCCTAAGTATTTTCCAGAGACCGCCAGTTCTCCTTTCGGCCTTATGCGTCAAAATTCACCCCACTGGCCGTTACCGTCGCGATGGCCGCTAGCGCCCGTGAAGGCATGCGTTGGCCAAGAAACCCTACTTAGAATCAAAGAGTTGCTAGTGCGCCTGATCCGCGGGAAGTCCTGTATGAGCCAGCCGCATATGGGGCAGGGCTTCCCGCAGGGCGTGCTAGACTTCCTCGTCCTTGCCGCCGCTTACAAAGCCGGAGACGTCGGCCTCTCCTTCGTCCTCCGCCTCAAGGAATGGCTCTTCGTCGCCGCCGGCGTCGAGCGCCTCGTCTTCGTCGGCTTCCACGGCAATGTCCTCGCCCTCAATTTCCGGCAGGTCCTCGCCTTCTCTCGCGGCGACTTCATCCAGAGGCACGAATTCAAGCCCGCTTCTGCCGGTATCGAGCACCGCATCGTCTTCGGCGTCGAGGTTATTGCCGCCCACGCTGCGGGAGGCCGAGGCAGCGGCTTGATTTACGGACTGGCACAATGGGCAAATAATTGGATCGCGGTTGAGGTCGTAGAATTTGCTGCCGCACGATTGGCAGACTCGCTTGGTTCCACGCTCAGCTTTCATCGACATCTGTCTAAAGCTTCCTTAGCTGTTGGGCATGGGCGCGTCCGGCGCGCCGCTCATCCTGAATGGGATAGGCAGCATCGTCAGCGCATGTCAAAGGCAAAGCGCGTGGATATGGTCAATTTTTCCAGTGCAGCCTCCGCGGCGGATTGACAGCGCAACCTGGCAAGGCTCTATGACGCGGTAGAGAGAGTGTGCGTCCCCGTTCTTCCGCAAATCAAGCCAGGCAACAGGCCGATGTCCCAGCTTCCATCCGATCCGAAGCCGCTTACTTCGCACAAAGCGGGCGCATTGCAAGGTACGGTTTCAGTGCCAGGCGACAAGTCCATCTCGCACCGCGCTTTGATCCTGGGCGCGCTGGCGGAAGGCCGCACGGAGATCGCGGGCCTGCTTGAA
This sequence comes from Rhodomicrobium sp., assembly GCA_052145975.1. Classification (GTDB taxonomy): domain Bacteria; phylum Pseudomonadota; class Alphaproteobacteria; order Rhizobiales; family Rhodomicrobiaceae; genus Rhodomicrobium. The sequence continues at coordinate 1,866 of JBKQNN010000155.1, forward strand.
TCGGGAGACATTCTTTGCACCGCGCGCGCTTTGCAAGCGCTGGGCGCCGGCATGGAAAAGCGGGGCGCCGATTGGATCGTGACGGGATCGGGGCTCGGCGGCCTGATCGAGCCCGCGTCCGCCCTGGACTTCGGAAATTCCGGCACTGGCGCGCGCCTGATGATGGGCGTGGTGGCCGGGCATCCGATGCGCGTTGTCTTCACCGGCGACGAGTCTTTGAAAAAACGGCCCATGGGGCGCGTCCTCGATCCGTTGAAGAAGATGGGCCTTCAAATCGCGGAGGAGGGCCGGTCCACCCTGCCGCTGACGCTGACCGGTAGCTCGGGTCTGGTTCCGATCGAGTACCGGCTGCCCGTGCCCTCCGCGCAAGTCAAGTCCGCGGTGCTGCTCGCGGGGCTGCTGACGCAAGGGCGCACGTCGGTGGTGGAAAGCGAAAAAACGCGCGACCATACCGAGAAGATGCTGGCCTATTTTGGAGCTGGCGTTTCTTCGGAGCCGGTGGCAGGCGGTGTGCGCATCTCCGTCGAGGGGCGCCGGACGCTGCACGGAAAGCCTGTGACCGTTCCCGGCGACCCAAGCTCGGCGGCATTCCTCGCCGCCGCGGCGATCCTTTGCCCTGGTTCCAGCATTCTTATCCGCAACGTGCTCGTGAATCCAACCCGGACGGGCTTCTATGCGACGCTCAAGGAGATGGGCGCGAACATCTCCTTCGAAAACGAGCGGGAGCTGAACGGCGAGCCGGTCGCGGATCTTCGCGCGAAGGCGGGCAAGCTCAAGGGGGTTCATGTCCCCGCGGAGCGCGCACCTTCGATGATCGACGAATACCCCATTCTGGCGGCGCTCTCGGCTTTCGCCGAGGGCAGTACCGTCATGGACGGCCTGGCGGAGCTGCGCGTCAAGGAAAGCGACAGGCTTGCGGCGATGGTGGCGGGCCTCAAGGCTTGCGGGGCCGAGGCTGAGGCGAACGGCGACACGCTGACCGTCGCGGGCTCGGCGCGTTTGCGCGGCGGCGCGGCGATCGCCACGCACATGGATCATAGGATTGCGATGGCGTTTTTGGTCCTGGGCCTCGCGGCGGAGGAGCCTGTAACCGTGGACGACGCTTCCATGATTGCAACGAGCTTTCCCGAATTCAGGGGACTCATGGAAACGTTGGGCGCTACGTTTGAGGATGGGGCTACGGGCTGATGATTATTGCGATTGACGGAACGGCAGCCGCCGGAAAAAGCACGCTCGCGAGGCGGATTGCGGCACATTACGGCCTGCCGCACCTGGACACAGGCTCGCTTTACCGCGCCGTCGCGCGCGATGTCCTCAAGGCCGGGCGCGCGCTGACCGACGTTAAAGCCGCGGCCGAAGCCGCCAGCCGCTTGGACCCGGCCACGCTCTCGGACCCCGAGCTGAGGCTCAAGGGTAACGGGGAGGCGGCCTCGGTCGTCGCCGCTTACCCCGAAGTCCGGGCCGAGCTGATCGTTTTCCAAAGGGCCTTCGCGGCAAACCCGAAAGGCGCGGTGGTCGAGGGCCGCGATATCGGAACCGTCGTCTGCCCCGATGCGCATGCGAAAATCTTCGTCACCGCGAGCGCGAAAAGCCGCGCCAAGCGCCGCTATGCCGAGCTTAAGGGGTATGGGGTCGAAACGGCGGAAGAGATGGTGCTGCGCGAGATTGAAGAGCGCGACCGCCGCGACCGCGAGCGGCCCGTCTCGCCCTTGATACCCGCGAAAGACGCACTCTTGCTCGATACGACAGAGTTAGATATAGAAAAAGCCCTGGCCGCCGCGCTCGATCTTATTGATAAAGCCGCGCGCCTCGGCTAAATCATTGCTCCCATGACCCGATTGGGCCAGTCCGCCATGATTTTTGGGCATGCGCGGTTCATTTTTGAATCGCCGTACCCAGATGGCAGCCAGGATACGCATAAAGACGGCGCTGGGGACCGCGAGTCCGGCGAGCCGTCTGTTCAACTCTAACGCAGGCTTGGCTTCGGCCATTCGGAGTTTTAATGATCGCAACTCAAACAATAGAGCCGAAGGCCAAGGAATATAATCCAACAGCCGAAGACTTTGCCGCTCTTCTCGACGAGTCCCTGTCCGGTTCGGCGCCTTCCGAAGGCGCGGTGGTAAAGGGCAAGATCGTCGCCATCGAAAAAGATCTCGCGGTTATCGACGTCGGCCTCAAGACAGAGGGCCGCGTCCCGCTTAAAGAATTCGCGATGCCTGGGCAGGCGTCCACCGTCGGGATTGGCGACGAGGTGGAAGTCTACGTCGAGCGCATCGAGAATGCCGCGGGCGAAGCGGTGCTCAGCCGCGAAAAGGCGCGCCGCGAGGATAGCTGGACCAAGCTTGAGCAGAAGTTCACTGCCGGCGAAAAGGTCGAGGGCATCATCTTCAATCGCGTCAAAGGCGGCTTCACGGTCGATCTCGACGGAGCCGTTGCATTCCTACCGGGCAGCCAGGTCGATATCCGCCCAATCAAGGACGTGACCCCGCTTATGAATGTGCCGCAACCCTTCCAGATCCTGAAAATGGATCGCAGGCGCGGCAATATCGTGGTCTCGCGCCGCTCTGTGCTCGAAGAAACCCGCGCCGAGCAGCGCTCCGAGATCGTGGCCAAGCTCGAAGAGGGCCAGGTCGTCGACGGCGTCGTTAAGAACATCACCGACTACGGCGCGTTCATCGATCTGGGCGGCATCGACGGCCTCTTGCACGTCACCGACATGGCGTGGAAGCGCGTCAACCATCCAACCGAGATTTTGAATGTCGGCGACACCGTGAAGGTGCAAATTGTCCGCATCAATCCGGAGACGCAGCGCATCAGCCTGGGCATGAAGCAGCTCGGCTCCGATCCATGGGGCGGCATCGAGGCCAAGTACCCGATTGGCGGCAAGTTCAAGGGAACGGTTACGAACATCGCCGATTACGGCGCGTTCGTCGAGCTGGAGGCGGGCGTCGAGGGCCTGATCCACGTCTCCGAAATGAGCTGGGTGAAGAAGAACGTTCATCCCGGCAAGATCGTGTCGACCAGCCAGGAGGTCGAGGTGCAGGTGCTCGAAGTCGATTCAGCCAAGCGCCGTATCTCGCTAGGCCTGAAGCAGACGCAGGAAAATCCCTGGAATGCCTTTGCGGAGCACCATCCGAAAGGCACGCCCGTCGAAGGCCAGATCCGCAACATCACCGAGTTCGGCCTGTTTGTCGGCCTCGATGGCGGGATCGACGGCATGGTCCATCTCTCGGACCTCGATTGGCAACGCCCAGGCGAGGAAGCGATCAAGGACTTCAACAAGGGCGACACGGTGCGCGCGGTTGTGCTTGAGACCGATCCCGAGAAGGAGCGGATCAGCCTTGGCATCAAGCAGCTTGGCACCGATCCATTCCAGGCCGCGTCCACGCTCAAGAAGGGCTCTACCGTCACTTGCGAGGTCATCGAGGTGAAGGACGCCGGCATCGAGGTGAAAATCGCGGGCACGGATTTGACCGCCTTCATCCGCCGCGGCGACCTTTCCCGCGACCGCAGCGAACAGCGCCCCGAGCGTTTCTCGGCGGGCGATATGGTCGACGCCGTGGTGGCGCAGATCGACAAGAGCGGCCGCAAGATCGGGCTTTCGATCAAGGCGCTTGAGATCGCGGAGGAAAAAGAAGCCGTGGCGCAGTTCGGTTCGACCGATAGCGGCGCATCGCTTGGCGATATTCTTGGCGCAGCCTTGCACAAGGCTCAAACAAAAGAAAAAGAGTGAGGCCTTCGCACAAGCTTAGACCGATACTAGCTTAGGAAGTGACTGGATGGCCTGGCCGAGGCCGTCCATCGTATCACTGGTTGAATGCGGGAGTAACGCCAAGAGCCCGGAGTGCTCCACCCGGGCGTGAAAGTAGCTAGCCGGGCTGGCATCCGCCAGCCCGCTCTTGCGGGAAGCGGGCGCATGACGTTGGACTCGGATATTCTTATCGACCGGCGCCGCCTGAGGCGCCGGCTTGCGGCTTGGCGCGTGCTGGCGATCCTCGCCGTGATCGCGGCAATCGCCTTTGCGGTTGCAAAAGCGGATCATGAGCCGCTTACAGCCTTCGGACGCGATCAAATTGCCCGCGTTGCCATCAACGGCTTTATCGGCGACAGCAGGAAGCGGCACGAGCTTTTTGAGAAGCTTCGCAAAAACCCGCATGTGAAGGCTGTCATCCTCACCGTGGATAGCCCCGGCGGAACGACGGTTGGCGGCGAAGCTCTCTACCTGGACTTGCGTGAACTTGCCAAGGACAAGCCGGTGGCGGCCGTTTTCGGCACGGTGGCGGCATCCGCGGCATATATGGCCGGAATCGCTACCGATTACATCGTCGCCCGGGGCAACACGATAACAGGCTCGGTCGGCGTCATCTTCCAATGGGCAGAAGTAAACGATCTGCTGGGCAAGATTGGCGTCAAGGTTGAGGAGGTCAGAAGCGGGCCGCTCAAGGCAGAACCCTCGCCCTTCTCGCCTGCCAGCGAACAAGCTAAGCAACTTTCCGAAGAATTAGTCAAAGAGTCGCAGGCGTGGTTCGTGGGCCTCGTTACCGAACGGCGCAAGGACATTACGCCGTACCTGGACGATATCAAAACCGGCCGGATTTACACCGGGCGGGAGGCGCTGAAGATCGGGCTGATCGACGCGATCGGGGATGAACAGACCGCCATCAAGTGGTTTACGGATCTGAGGAAAGTCGAGAGCGGGCTGGAGGTGAAGGACTGGAAGCCGGAGTCTGCCTCTGAGTTCGATTTTTTCCGGTCGGCGGCTGCGGCCGCAGCCGATAAGCTTGGGCTTGGCCGAATCATGGATTTGAGTATGCTGAGAGGGCTGGCAGCGCTTAATGAGCAGCCGCTTGACGGACTACTCTCGATTTGGCACCCTTGAGCCCGGAAATACTGAGGAACTGCAGATGATTAAATCCGAACTAATCGAAAAACTTGCAGGCGGGAGTCCTCACCTAATGCAACGGGACGTGGTAAAGGTCGTAAACGTGATTTTTGAGGAGATCACAAACGCACTTACCCGGGGGGACCGGGTAGAACTTAGAGGATTCGGCGCGTTTTCGGTGAAACACAGGCCTGCCAGAACCGGCAGAAATCCGCGGACGGGAGACCAAGTCGAGGTAACGGAAAAGTTCGTTCCCTATTTCAAGACGGGCAAGGAACTCCGCATCAGGCTCAACCCGCCAGTAGCGCCGGGTGACAAACCGAAGCGCAAGAAAAAGGGCAGCCGCTAATACCAACCGTCAAAAGTGCTGACCGCTCCAGCACACTCCCCGTCATCGCGAGGCCGCATTGGCGGCCGAGGGCGTCCAGAAGCAACTTCAGTGACTTACCTCTGGATTGCTTCGCTTCGCTCGCAATGACGAAGAACGGTCGAAACTTAGGACGATTACTATCAGACGTTATAACGATCCGCGGAATAAAGATGCGCTTCATCAAGGTTTTATTTCTTTGCGTTCTTGGCTTTGCGGCCGTTGCCTATGCGGTCGCGAACCGCGCACCTGTCCGGTTCGTGCTGGATCCGTTAAGTCCCTATACCGACAAAAGCCTTGTGCCGTCGGTTGAGTATCCGCTTTTCGTTTTTCTCTTCGCCGCCATGTTCGTAGGGATTTTCCTTGGAGCATCTGCTGTTTGGATCGGGCCATCGGAGTATCCGTGCCCGTCCGAATGTATCCTCTGTTATCCCTTTCACTCCGTTCACTGAGATATAACGGTGTACCTGCTGTTGGCTGATAGTTCACTTATTTAACTATTAAGCGACAAAACTAATTTCAGAAGTTGAAAACCTATGGCTGAAGATATACGACATCGCGCTGCCGACGCACTTCTAGCACTCATTCCTCTCTACTATAAGAACGTGATCCGGCACAGACCCTCAATCACCGGCATTCAGGTAGCGCAGCTCCATACACTTGGCATACTTATGAAACATAAAGCGATGCCTATGTCCGAAATCGGAAGCTGCCTCTATATTTCCCGGCCTTACATGACCCGGCTTGCCGATCTTATGATTAAAGACGATCTCGTGGAACGCCGTCCGGATCCCGCCGATCGCCGGGTGATTAACCTTGCAATTACCGAGAAAGGGAAAAAATATCTCAAGCAGTCAATTACTTGGTACAGGAAAGATCTCAAAGAGAACCTTGCGGGTCTTGATGATGACGATTTAGGGAACCTGTGTATCGCATTGGAAGATGCGTATCAGATTCTTTCAAAACTCCAGTTGAGGTGACAAGCGTGCGTCTGTTTGGTCACGAAATAATGCGAGGACAGGATAACAAGCATGATGATAAGATCAATATAATACCTGAAAGGAATGAACCAGATTCTCTACCGGTTATTCCTGCTGGATGGGACAGTAACCGTGAGACCGCAATCATAAGGATCGAACACCTCTCCAAGGTCTTTGCAAGTAAAACCAAGACGGTAACTGCCGTAAAC
>JBKQNN010000156.1:0-4960 GCA_052145975.1 Rhodomicrobium sp.
GCACAATGACCTCACTTGCTTGGCTCATTCCGATGGCCCTGCTTTTGGGTGGCTTGGGCCTTGCCGCATTCCTCTGGTCGCTCAAGTCGGGCCAATACGACGATTTGGAAGGGGCGGCCTACCGGGCTCTTGAGGACGAGCCGCCGGTAACCAACGAGCGCCGCTGAACTCCAGAAAGCGCCCTGCACAAAACGAAGCCCGGCCTACTGCGTTTGCGCAGCGGCATTCTCCGCGGAATTTGCCGAGACCGCCGGCGGTTTTTGCTGCAAAGCAGGGTGGCTGCGCGGCAGGGTTACGGTGACGGTAGTTCCGGCGCCGGGCGTGGAGCGTAGGTCGATACGGCCGTTGTGCAGCTCGACAATGCTTTTCACAAGCGAGAGGCCAAGGCCCGCTCCGCGATGGCGGGAGCCCTGGCTGCGCGACTCGAAGCGCTCGAACACCGTTGCTTGCTCCTCTTCCGGAATGCCGAGGCCAGTATCCTGCACGCTGATGGCGATGCCGTTCTTCTCGCTGCGGCAGGAAAGCGTGATGGTGCCATCCTCCGGCGAGAAGCCGATTGCGTTCGAAAGCAAGTTATAAAGCACCTGAATGAGACGGTTTTCGTCCGCCAAGACTGTTGCCGCGTCCTGCGCAACGTGGACGTCGAGATGCAACCTGGCCCGTGACAAGCGCTCGCGCACGCCGAGCTGGGCGGCTTCGACGGCCTGTTTCAGGTCCACGGGCGAAAGTTTCAGATCGAGGGCGCCCGCATCGATCACGGCGAGATCGATAATGTCGTTGATGATGTTCAGCAAGGCCTGGCTTGAGGTCTTAATGTCGTTGAGATAATCGCGCTGCCTGGCGTTTAGCGGTCCAATAGCCGGCTCGGCCAGAAGATCGGTGAAGCCGATGATGGTTGTGAGCGGCGTGCGAAGCTCATAGGACACATGTGAGAGGAAGGCGTTTTTGAGCCTGTCGGAGGCTTCGAGCGCCTCGTTGCGCTCCATGAGAACATCCTCGAAGCGCTTCCTATCCGTTACGTCGGCAAAAGTGACGAGCGTGCCGCCATCCGGGAGCGGCGTGACCGTATAAGCAAGATGCGTCCCATCCTGCCGGCCGATGGTGGCCTGGAACGTGTCCCGCTCCTCGGGCATACCCGTTATCGCGTCGCGAAGCATTTGCCAGAACTGCGGGGCCCGCGCCAGACCTTCGCTTTGCGCGATGACGGCTTCCAGATGCGGCTCATCCTGAAGTGCTGTGTCCGGCAAATGCCAGATGGTTTGAAAAGCCGGATTGAAGAGCTGCAAGCGCCCATCCGCGCCGAACACAGCGATGCCTTCGTTCAGGTGATCGAGCGTTTCCCGCTGGCCCTCGATGAGGCTATGATACTGACGCTCAAGCGAAAGCCTCTCGGTCACGTCGTCGAAAAGGAAGGTGACGCCGCCATCGCCCCGGCAATCGGTAACGACATGGACGGTCCGGCCGTCGGGCCGGTGCCAAAACTCATCGAGCGTGCGGTTGCCATCCCAGGTGAGAACCCTGTCGTCACGCCACTTGCGGTAGTTCGTCTGCTCCGGAAGCAGCCTGCGCTGACGAAGCTGGTCGAAAAACTCCGAAGCGGCAGGCTTCTCCTGCAGCCAAGCCTCATCCAGCGCCCAAATGCGGGCGAAGGCGTCGTTGCTATAAACGAGCCTCCTGTCGGCGCCGAAGACGGCGACGCCGGTCGAAACTTTGTCGAGCGTGCGGCTGTGGGCCGCCATCTGGCGCTCCAGTTCGTCTTGGGCAATCGTGAGCGGTGCCACGTCGAATGCGGCCCCGCCGCTTCCCCGTTCGATGGGCGCTGGAATGGCTTCGTAAATTTGCACAGCCCCGTTGACGACGGTCTGAAGCTTCACGCGGCTCTGCTTCTTGGCCTGGCTCAGGCGATGAAGCTCCGACCTTTGCCGCGTCTCGAAAAGCTCGATCTGCTTGGCAAGCGCTTCCTCTTTGGTTTTGGCACCCGCCGCCGCCGCGTAGGCTGTGTTGACCCAGTTCAGGCCGCTCTTCATATCCCGGAACCAAATGGGCACGGGAAGGCTATCCAAAAGCTTCTCCCGTTCGTATACGGCCTGCTTCAAGCGCTTGTTCTCGCCGATCAGACGCACAAGCTCCTTATTCACCGGCGAGAATGGCCTGATCCGCAGCACGGTTTCGGCGCCGCTGACTGCACCCGCCACCTCGACAACGTGGCCTCCGAGCGTGCTCGCATTCGAGACGAAGCCCTCGCCGCGCGTTTGCAAGCGGTTCAAGCTGGCAGCCACTCTGCCCGCGTCGTCGGGATGAAGCCAGGAGGCAAAGCGCAAGAGCGTTGGAAGCTTGGCGGGCACTCCCGTAACACTTTGCAGTGTATGCAAGGCGAGGCGCGCGTGGCTGTCGCCCCAGATCACGCAAACTTGCGGCTCAAGCGATACGAGCGCGCGGTAATTGTCTTCGACGGTGGCGAGCGTGTCGAGGCGCGTCGAGTCGCGCAAGCTTTGGTGTGCGAAACTGCGGGCGCGTTCCCGGAAAATAAAACTCAAGATTGCAAATGCCGCGGCAAGCCCTGCCAGCACTGCGAAAATGAGCGCGGTGCCGGCTTCCGCGATCGTGCAGGTTGAAGCAAGCCAGCCCGCGGCTTTGGCCGGCGCTGCCGCAAGCGTTAGCGAGGCAATTGTGAAGCCGCCCGCGAAGGCAGGCCGCATTACCTCTCGCACAGCTTTCATCGCATTCTCCTGCCTGAGAGCCATCGCAATCCCGTCATTTGGCGAATCGAATCCTATCCTGCCGATAATATAGCCACAGAGTGACCGCTTTGTTCAAAGCATTCGGCGCGCCCATGAAGAACCGTGAGCCTCAATGGAACGCCGTTGAAGCTGGCGGAGCATCATGGTCTTGTGGCAGCATTGCCGCAGACCGGCAGCGAGGCACTGCAAACCATGCGAGATCGATGAACACCTGCAAGGCATCGCCCATTTGGCATCCCTTCACTCAGCACGCGCTTCACCCGGTGATGACGAAGATCGCGCGCGCGGATGGCGCGTGGCTCGAAGCCGCCGATGGGTCGCGCATCTTCGACGGCATTTCGTCCTGGTGGGTTATTACCCACGGCCATAATTATCCGCCGGTTGTTAGCGCCATTCAGCGCCAAGCCGGCGTGCTCGATCAAGTGATTTTCGCGGGCTTCACGCATGAGCCGGCCGAAGAAGTGGCGCGCCACCTGGTCGAGATCGCGCCCGCCGGGCTTGCCCATGTTTTCTTTTCCGACAGCGGCTCCACCTCGGTCGAAGTCGCACTGAAGATGGCGCTGGGCTATTTCCGCAACCGGGGCGCGCCGCGCTCGCGCATTGTGGCGCTGGAGCATGCCTATCATGGCGACACCATCGGCACGATGTCTGCCGGCCAGCGCGGCGTCTTCAACGCGCCCTATGAGCCGCTGCTATTCGACGTAGAGCGCCTTCCGTTTCCGGCGCAGGGCCTGGAGGAGCGCACCCTGGACGCTTTCGAGGCCATTTGCAAAAGGGAACCGCCGGCGGCCCTTGTTTTGGAGCCGCTGATTTTGGGCTCGGGCGGAATGCTGATCTACGGAGCGGCGGTTCTATTGGAGCTGAAACGCATCTGCGAGGCGCATGGCGTCCTGTTCATCGCCGACGAGGTGATGACCGGCTTCGGCCGGACGGGAACGCTGTTTGCCTGCGAGCAGGCCAGCATCTCCCCGGATATTATGTGTCTCGCCAAGGGGCTGACGGGAGGGGCGATCCCGCTGGCTGCGACACTCTGCAAGCGCGAAATTTTCCGGGCGCATCTGGCGCCAGACCGCGCGCGCATGTTCTTTCATTCGAGTTCCTACACCGCAAACCCGATCGCCTGCGCCGCCGCCGCCGCCAATCTCAACGTCTGGGCGCATGAACCGGTTCGCGAGCGCATCGCAGCTCTGGCTTCATTGCAGGCGGCGCGGCTTGAGCCTTTCAAGGCCGATACGCGCTTCTCGAATGTGCGCCAGCTCGGCACCATCGCCGCGCTCGACCTTAAGGTTGCGGATGCCGGATACCTCGCGGCTGCTGCGCCAAAACTTTACAATTTTTTCGCGAAAATGGGGCTGCTGCTTCGCCCTTTGGGCAACACGATCTACGTAATGCCGCCTTACTGCACCGCGGCGGACGAGCTGGAGCGGGTCTATGCGGCCATCGCGAAAGCGGCGGATCTCTTAAACGAATAGGCCGCCCAGGAGGCAGCCCTGTATTTAGACTCTGCGATCCGCCTTGATGTTATTGGTGAGCCCAGATGGATTCGAACCATCGACCCTCTGATTAAAAGTTACCGGATACGCGTTGTACGAGCTTGCGCGTCATTGCCGTGCGTTGCATAAAAGCTTGTTCTGCAAGGATTCATCTTGCCCCCGCTTGCGCGCTGTTGCCAGCCGTTGCCGTTTTGGTGCTTGCTATTCTGACGCCAGCAAGCACGGACGCCCGCCACCATGCCCACAGCCAAAATCACCAAGACTACCGTCGATGCGCTCGAACCGAAGCGACGCGCGGATGGAAAGCTACAGGACTACTTTTTGTGGGATACCGAAGCGAAGGGATTCGGCTGTAAGGCCACGCCGGGCGGCAAGAAGGTCTATCTCGTGCAATACCGGCTTGGCGGTCGTGCCGGGACGGCGCAGCGCGTCACGCTCGGCACGCATGGCAAGATAACGGCCGATCAGGCGCGCAAGATGGCACTAGCAGAACTGGGTAAGATCGCGGCGGGCCAAGACACGGCCGGAGCGAAGCGCGAGGAACGGCGTAAACTGGCGGCTGAGACGTTCAAGGATGTGGCCCTGCGCTACCTATCGACAAACGGTGAGGACAATAAGAGCTGGCCGGAGACGCGGCGCATACTTGAACGGAACGCAATGCCGATGCTGGGCTGCCGGCCCATGGCGGTAATTACGCGCGGCGAGATCGCGGCCTTACTCGATCAG
>JBKQNN010000157.1:0-6414 GCA_052145975.1 Rhodomicrobium sp.
AGGCTTCCTCCCCACCCCGCCTCGCGGCGGCGCAGTTGCCTTCGGCTAACGGTTCCGGCCAATCGGCCCGTAGAGGACTTCCACCTCCTAGATCAACGCCATGCCTGGCACACAAAAAAGCGGCCCCGGAATCGGGGCCGCTCCTCGAAATAGCTGTAATCGCCTAGCGGTGACCGCCGCGGCCAAAGCTGTGGAAGCCGCCGCCGCCACCACGGCTAAACCCGCCGCGGAAGCCTCCGTAACCGCCTCTGTAACCGCCTCTGAAGCCCCTGTAACCACCGCCCCAGCCGCGGCCACCGTAATAGCCACCGCCCCAGCCGCCGCCGTAATAGCCGTAGCCGCCGCAGTAGGGATTGTAGTAGGGATTGCAACCGTAGTAGTAGGGACCGCCCCAGCCCCAGCCGCCGCCGCGATAGCCCCAGCCGTGCCGGTACCAAACGTGAGTTAGAGCCCCAGCCTCTTGAGCCGCGGCTTGCTTTTCGACCCCAGCAACTGCGGCCGGAGCAGCGCCCGCATACGCGGCCGTCCCGGCTAGCGATAAGCTAAGCGCCGTTGCGGCTGCAACGATCAAATGTTTGAGCTGCATCTTGGAACCTTCCTTTTTATTCGGGTTCACATCACCTTCCCTGGCCATGACGCCGCAGCTTTCGCTGCCCGCGATTTCTCTAAGGATATCGCTTGCGTCGCCTAAAAATATAGGCATATCCCTGACAAAATCCAGACTGTAATTGTATCGCCTCTCCGTGCGAGCCAGGCGCAGGCAGATCGCAATGCATTTACGGCAGCCCTTATAGTAACAATTCCCGTGCCCTTAATGGGCAATCGGCCGGAACTGGGCGCCGGCGCTTGAGGAGAGGGCCGCTTTCGCGGCCCCGGATAGTCATTCGATAGACTAATTGCAGAACTGCCAAGCGTTAACGCTGCAATAACCCGGACCGAAGCCGGCATTGATGCAGTTCCAATAGCAGCTGCCGCCGCCATACCAGAACCAATGGCCATGGCGCCAATAGCCGCGCCGCCCGCCATGCCGCCAGTTGCCGCCTTGCCAGGCGTGCCGCGCTTGGAAATGGGGGGCGCCGTGGGCATGGGGACCGCCGCGGCCGGGGTGTCCATGGGGGAAGTGCATGGCATGGGCATGGCCGCCACCACCATGATGGCCGCCGCCACCGCCGTGATGGTGGCCGCCTCTAACAAGGGTCAGCGCACCGCTCCCAGCCGCTGCAGTTAGCGCTTCCACCGCGGCCGCTGGGCCTGGGGCGGCCACGGCCGCATTTGCAGCATGTCCGCACAAGGACAATCCGAGTACGGTAGCGCCTGCAATCCAAAGACTTCTAACCTGCATCTTAGAACCTGCCTTTTGTCGGGTTTGCGATACCTTCACCGGCCAATGTGCGGCAGTCTTCGCTGCCTCCACTCGCGCCAGGCGTAACCCCGGCGTTCACTGACGATAAACCCGGCTACCGGAAATCCAGCGCATAAAATTGTAATCATTTTTCAAGCCCTGGCCTGGAGAAATGCGGAGCCTGGAGAACTTGCGGCGCATCGGCGTCCTGAAATGAAAAGGGCCGCTTTCGCGGCCCCCAAGCAACCTTTGTGTATCGGACTACCAGCAGAAATCGCCAGCGTTGAAGCTGCAAAAAGCGGGGCTATATCCGGCGGCACGGCAAGTCCAGTAGCAGGACCCGCCGTAGACGCCGACCCCGCCGCCCCACCAATACCACTGGCCGCCCCACCAATAGCCGCGGTGGCCGTGACGCCAGCCCCACGTCGCTCCGGCTGGTACAACGCGGTGTCCTAGGACTCCGGAATGGCTCTGGGCGCCATAATGGTTCTGGGCACCGAAATGGCTCTGGGCACCGAAACGGCTCTGGGCACCGAAACGGCTTTGGGCACCGAAACGGCTTTGGCCGCTGTAACGGCCCTGGTAACGGGAGCCGCCGGAGAAGCTGCCGTGGTAGCCGCCGCCGTGGTAGCCGCCACCGCCGCCATGGAAGCCGCCGCCGCCCCCGCCGCCGCCACCGTGGGCAAGCGCCCCCTGCACCGGCAGCATCAAAGCGAGTGCAGCGCCGGCTGCAATAATCAGATGTGCTAGTTTCATTTTCGCCCTTCTCTAGTTAATGGCGTGACGAACGTTAATCCCGGCCATGGGATCTGCGGATGGCTTGACGCCACCCTGAAGTGTCAATCGAGAGACCGCGGCAGAGCTACCGCGAGCTTTGCATTCAACACCGGTAATGTGAAAAAGCGAAGCCGGCGTTTCGAAAATATGTTTGTAACGAACTGCAGCGAAGCGTAACGGCCACACCCGAAGAATGACACTTGCTTCGGGCCAGCGAAAAGGCTATGTCTACCCAGTGGCGGCGTTTGCCGCCTTTTTGCATGCCCGTGACGGCAGCCGCCGTCTGTCAGCAGGTTTCCTGCAAAGGAGGGCGTGCTCCACCCCATCGCATCTGGAGCACTTAAGATGACAAAGCGCGTCAGCGCCAAGCATAAAATCGACCGCCGCCTTGGCGAAAATCTTTGGGGCCGCCCGAAGAGCCCATTCAACAAGCGCGAATACGGCCCCGGCCAGCACGGTCAGCGCCGCCGCGGCAAGACTTCCGACTTCGGCACCCAGCTCAAGGCCAAGCAGAAGCTCAAAGGCTATTACGCCAATATCACCGAGCGCCAGTTCCGCCGCATATATGACGAGGCGACGCGGCTTCGCGGCGACACGTCGGAGAACCTGATCTCGCTTCTGGAGCGCCGTCTGGACGCCATGATCTACCGCGCGAAATTCGTGCCGACGCCCTTCGCCGCGCGCCAATTCGTAAGCCACGGCCATGTGGCCGTTAACGGCCGGCGCGTGAACATTCCGAGCTACCGCTTAAGGCAAGGCGACGTCGTGGAAGTGCGCGAGAAGTCGCGCGGACTCGCCGTCGTGCTCGAAGCGGCGCAAAGCACCGAGCGCGACGTACCGGATTACATCGAGGCCGATCACAGCAAAATGACCGCGCGCTTCGCCCGTATTCCACAGCTCTCAGATGTCCCATACCCTGTAATCATGGAACCGAACCTCGTCGTTGAGTTCTACTCGCGCTAATTCCGGGCCGGCACGTGCCCAGGAGTGGCTATTTGCCGCTTAGGCCAATGTGCCCGCTTGTGAACACCTTTTGCTTGCGCTAGGTAGCGATTCAAACCGGACGCCTTTTTCCTTGCGGAGAAAATTATGACCTACGTCGTTCTGGATGCGTGCATCAAATGCAAGTACACGGATTGCGTGGAAGTATGCCCCGTAGATTGCTTCTACGAGGGCGAGAACATGCTTGTCATCCATCCCGATGAGTGCATCGATTGCGGCGTGTGCGAGCCCGAATGCCCAGCCGATGCGATCAAGCCGGACACCGAGCCGGGGCTTGAGAAGTGGCTTGAGCTGAACCGGAACTATTCCGGGGAATGGCCGAATATTACCACGAAGAAGGCCGCTCTGCCGGACGCGGACAAGTTCGCGAAAGAGCTCGGCAAGCTGGAGAAGTATTTCTCGCCGAAGCCCGGGACCGGGGATTGATGTAAATCGCCGGTACCAGGGACGAAGTGCCCAGGCAGTTCATTGCCTCTCCGGCCACGGCGCCTCGCGCAATAGGCAACCCGCCAGGCGTTTCATGACCGTGGCGTGGCCACGTATGTGTCCCGTCTCCGAATTGCCCTCCGCGCGTTCGCGTGGGCCATTGCTGGACGCCGCAAACCTACTGCTGGTTGGCAGAATACCCACTGCAGCAAAGCCGCTGTGCATTACCGGTGCAAAAATTTTCTAGTATGGCTTGATTCGCGGCGCGCTGCAACCTATAGTAGTAACGCCATGGATGGAAGCCCAACCATCTAGCCCCTAGCGCCCCCCGCTAGGGGCCACCCCTCCCTCGATAGGGAAGATGGAGCCATCGGCTTTCCGATTACCGCAACAGCTCCCCAGCCTGCAGCCGCTACCGCGATGCTACCGAGCGGTCGCGAACCGCGATTTGAACCGGCTGGAAGCACGTTCCAGGATCGATATCTCCAGTAGCTAAGATATAGGTTGCCGGTGGCAGCTAACCATAGGTTGAGCTGAGATCGCCCCATCCCGAAATCGAACGGCGGCCGCACCCGAGCACGTGGGTGGTTTTCGCTCAAAGTTATGCATATTCTATCCATCGATCTATATATAACGCCGGCCGGCTATTTACTGCGCTTCGCAGGCGCCGGCGCCTATTCGGTGGAGTACACGGGCTATGAGATGCGAGAGCGCGTTATGCGTAACCCTGGCGCTTTCTGCCTACTTTATTCTCGCCTGTGTGCCGCTGCTCGTGCGGTGGCGTTGGGGGCTGCTTAAGTCCCTCCTCTCCACCATCGCAGCGCTGGCATTGCTTGCCGTTGCTGGCAGGTATGCGATGGCAAATTGGATCGCGCCGCCTCTGCCCGAGCCAAGCCCGTGCGGAGACGAGGGCCGCGGCTTGGCCGAGGCCGCGCTCTTCTTCTTTTTTCCCGGAGCCGCGATGCTGGCGGGGGCAGCGCTAGCGGTGCTTTGGCCGGTCTTCGCCCTGGGCCTGCGGTTCGCCAGGCGTGGAGGGAAGCCTTAACGCTTTCGTGTCTGGGCCGCGGACTTTGTTCCGGGGCGCGGCGGCTCCGGCGGGTTGGCGGCCTTGCCGTAGGTTTTGAATTTCTCCGCTACCCGCGCCATCTCCTCCGCTGGGAGCAGGACCGGGCAGCCGAGCGATCGCGCCGTGACATATTGCGCCGCCAGCACCTCGACCTCTTCGGCCATTTCGAGCGCGTCTTCGAGGCTCGCGCCAATGGCGATCTGGCCGTGATTGGCGAGCAGGCAGGCGTTGCGCGATGCGAGAGCTGCGGCGGCATAGGCCGCAAGTTCCGGCGTGCCGTAGGTCGCGTAAGGTGCTAGCGGGATGTCCGCCCCGCCTGCCTTGGCGGCCATGTAGTGGAAGGACGGGATCGGAAGGTGCGCGCAGGCCAGCGCCGTAGCAAAGCGCGAATGGCAATGCACAACGCTACCCGCATCGGGCCGCGCGCCGTAGACGCTCGCGTGGAAACGCCATTCGCTCGACGGCGCCTTGCCGCCGGCCGGCCATTTGCCTGCGGAGTCCACGGAAACGACATCGGTTTCCGCATCCAAATCCTCGGGGCGGATGCCGGACGCGGTAATCAGCATGCCGTCTTTCCAGCGCACCGAGATATTGCCCGAGCGGCCGGGGCTTAGGCCGAGGCTCTGCATTTTGCGCGCGGCGGCCACGATGGCCCGCTTCATCTCAGGCTTACTGAGCGGCGGCATTGCCGGCCATTTCGGGATAGAGCTGCGCCAGGCCCTCGCGCGTGGCGGGGGCAAGCCCCCGTTCGGTCATAAGCCCGGCGATGAGCCGCCCCGGCGTTACGTCGAAGGCCGGATTGGCGGCGTGGCTGCCCGGCGCCGTCACCTGCACGGCGAGGATCTCGCCGCTTTCGGCGAGCCCGGTCATATGTGTGACCTCGCGGGCGCTGCGCTCCTCGATGGGGATATCGCGCACACCGTCCGAGATCGTCCAATCGACGGTGGATTTCGGCAGTGCGACATAGAACGGCACGCCATTATCCTTCGCCGCCAGCGCCTTGAGATACGTGCCGATCTTGTTCGCGGCGTCGCCCGTGGCCGTCAGCCGGTCGCAGCCCACGATGCAAAGGTCCACCTGGCCGTGCTGCATCAGGTGCCCGCCGGCATTGTCGGCTATCACGGTGTGCGGAACGCCATGCGCGCCAAGCTCGAAGGCGGTAAGCGCCGCGCCTTGGTTGCGTGGGCGCGTCTCGTCCACCCAGACATGGACCGGCACGCCGGCATCGTGCGCCTGATAAATGGGCGAAAGTGCCGTGCCCCAGTCGACGCAGGCGAGCCAGCCCGCATTGCAGTGGGTGAGAACGTTCACGCGGGTGCCTTTGCGGGCGGCAATCTCCGCGATGACCTTCCGGCCATGATGGCCGATCATCCGGCAGGTCTCCACGTCCTCGTCCGCGAGCTGCCCAGCCCTGGCGTAAGCCGCCGCAACGCGCTCCGAAGGCGGAACCTGTTTCAGCGCCGTCCGCATTTCATTGAGCGCCCATTTGAGGTTGACGGCCGTAGGACGGGTCGCGGCCAGGATTTCGCAGGCCCGCTCCAGCGCCGCGCCGGAGGCGTCGCGTACAAGCGCAAAGCAAAGGCCATAGGCCGCGGTGACGCCGATCAGCGGCGCGCCGCGCACCTGCATGGTGGAGATCGCCTGCGCCGCATCTTCGAGCGTTTCGAGCCACGCCGTTTCGAACTCGTGCGGCAGCTTCGTCTGGTCGATGATGCAAACGGCCGTCCCGCCGCTATCGCGCCAGATGGTCCGGTAGTGAACTCCGCCGATTTTCATGGGTCTACTCCTGCGCGCGCCGTAC
>JBKQNN010000158.1:0-8964 GCA_052145975.1 Rhodomicrobium sp.
GGCTTCGAGCTATGTGGCGCTGACCCGCCAGCGCGAGAGCGCCAAGGTGTTCGCGGCGGTGGAGACGGCTCGCGACATCCGCCAGCTCGCCCGGCAGATCGGGCGCGCCGAGATCAAGTCGGCCTCGATCGCCTATGCGACGGCGGACGAGCTGACGCCGGCGCAGAAGGTTGCGGCCGATCGGGCGCGGGCGGCTCATGAGGGCGCCAGGGCGCGTCCCGCCGCCCCCGCCGCCAGGCCGCAGCAGCCGGCGCAGGGCGCGGTCGCGCGACCGGCCGAGCCGCGTTCCCGATCCTCCGATGAACGGGCTCCGGAGGCCGCGGCGCCGTCGATCGGCGCGGAGAGGGCCGCCAGGCCGCAGGCGGAGGCGACCGCTTCGGCTGGCGTGCTCATCCCGGCCTTCGAGGGCAGGGGGCGGGACGGCGTCGAGCGCGACAGTCTCGGGCGCGGCGTCGACGGCAAGAGCGTCGCCGGGGCGATAGCGTCAGATGCGGTCGTGCGGCGCGAGCTGGAGGCGCGGGCGATCTATCTGCAGACCGCCTATCGTGACCCCGGGGGCGCCATGACGCGGCTCAACGCGCTTGTGGCGCGTGACGGCCCCACGAGCGCCGCGCGGCGGCTGTCGGCCGAGCCGGGGCTCTTGGGGGAATTGCGGGGCCGGGAAGGGCTGTTCGCCGGCGGCCAGGCCCGCGCCGAGCGGCAGGCGGCGATCCGCGCGGCGGCGGCGATCGGGCCGAACGTGACGCGGCTCGCCGAGGCCGAAACCGAGGCGGCGCAGGGCTACCGCGCCAGCGTCGCGGCGCAGCTCAGAGCCGACCGGACCGCGATCCCCAAACTTTCCGAGCGAGCCGTGGCGGGGCTGGGATTCGTGGCGGCGGCCAAGACAGACCAGGCCCGGACGGAGGCCTACCGAGCGCTCGCGGCCGATGCGGGCCTGAAACGCGAGGTCGACGCGTTCCGGCAGTCCGTCGAGGCGCGCTTCGGCGAGGAGGGCGCCCGCGCGATGGCGCGGGCCGAGGCCGCCGGCAGAGAGTTCACGCACGCGTCTGTGGCAAAGGCGCAGCAATCCGCGCTGGACGGCGCTGCGAAGCTCTACTCCGCGGCCCGCGGCGGCGAACGCCTGGTTATCCGCGCGGGCGAGGCCGAGCGCCTGTCAGCGCGCCAGACGCCGGGCGCGAGGCTGAAGCCGTGATGATGTTCGCCCCCATCGCGAGGCGCGCGATCCGGCCGCCAACCCGTGGCGGGCTTGGCGCATCGAGGCCAGGCGGGATCTGCTCGGCGACTGGATTTTTTCGCGCTCGTGCAATTGCCGATTGAACAACGTTCGTCCGCGCGGCTTTGGCCGAACGTGCACAAATTAAGATTTTTGGGGTGCGCGGATTGGGTAAAGGGCCGTGCGCGCCCTTCATCGCCAAGGTTGGCAATAGCAGCGTGAACACGCCCGTGCTTTCGCCCTAGTCAGAGAATTTTGGACGCCCTCCCCGCGAAAGGCGCGGGGCCGGACCAATGTCGGCCAAATCGTTCACACCGCAAGCGCCGCGCTCTTGCGCGAAGCGCGGTAGCCCGCGAAGCCTAGGCCGGTGAAGCCAAGCAACGTCAACGCCCAAGTCGAAGGTTCCGGAACAGTCCCAGCTAACGGAACCCCGACGATACCATCTTGAGCCAACAAAAGGCGCTCATCGAGCGGAAGCGAGTCCAGATTGACGTCTGGAGATATAATGTACGCGCCTCCAATTACGCTTGAATCGTCTTCGGAGGAATCGCCTTGCAAGTAGGCCATCCCCGATTTCAGACAGGCCGGCCCGCTCGTACCAAGGGAGCAACCTGTATAATCACTACCCCATGTCCAATTGTATAAATCGGTAAGACTACCATTTGCATTTTTCCCCACAAGCGCGGTTAGGTATACTACGCCGCAATTTGAAACGGCTCCTACTCCTAGCGCAGCACAGCCGTAAAAATTCGGGTCGCTC
Organism: Rhodomicrobium sp.; assembly: GCA_052145975.1. Taxonomy (GTDB): domain Bacteria; phylum Pseudomonadota; class Alphaproteobacteria; order Rhizobiales; family Rhodomicrobiaceae; genus Rhodomicrobium. The sequence continues at coordinate 1,974 of JBKQNN010000158.1, forward strand.
GGCGTGTCCATCATCTGAAGATTGGTTGCACTAAGATTTATTTGGCAAAGAGGATCGTTCGCTCCGCAATAAAAGGGAAAATGATTATTGCCCGGATCATAGGGATAACCATTAATGGGTGGATCGATCCATGGGGCGCTGAGCGGATTTCGCAAAGCATCCGTAAGAGAGTCGTCGCTATCGTACGCGACCACCTGTACAAAGTTAAACCCAGTGAATCCTGTCGCGGCCTCCGCCTGTGCAAGCGTTATTGGAGTCCCGTTCAGATAGGGGGTCGCAACTGCCTGCATTGTAATGTAGGGTGGACCCGGGTTTGCGCCGTATTGTATAGTCGGTACCAAACCAAACTGAAGCGTGGCTGGCCCGGTGTCTACTGCCTCACCATTTAGTAGCTGTATTATATTGCTGTAGTTAGCCAAAGTTAACGCACCTGTGTCACCTCCACAAGTCTTAGGTAAATTGCCGCAAAGCGGGCCACCGGTGTAACTAACTAAAGTTCTAACTGGAAAAGCAAGACCGGAATAAGGAGGCGCAGCGCCTCCGCCTACACGTATATACGCGTGTCCGCTATAATCGAGCCCCTGACTTCCCAGAAATGCGGTCCCTTGATCTTGGAAAGTGAGCGTATAACCATCCACAAGGGCACTTACCGCGATTCCTGTTATCTCGTTAACTGTCATTGTGCCGGTTAGGGGTACAGCAGGCCCAACAGTCTGCGCCGTGCTGGAATCATAATTTTGATAGGTGCCAGACAATGAGAAATTTTGGAGATTGTACTGCGCTTCTGCTTTGAAGCTCGATATAAATACGACAAAAACAAATCCAAAAGCCGAACTCAAATTGCGGTTCATTTTGCATCCCCGCCCTCACCTGGTACCCCAGCCTGTTTGAGTATATTGAGCGAGCTTTGAGATGTCAATGGACCTCCGCGATCCTCATGCGATCCTCAACGCTGACGTGGAGAGATTTAGAAACGGCGGCGGAAAGGGTTCGCTGCCCGAACTGCGGGGCATTCAATATCGATCGCAGCCGGAGGCCCAGTCACCACGCAGTCCGGTTTTTGCGCTGAGTTTCGAGCGGTGCGGAAGTCAAGACTTATGGAACAGCGGTTTTCTCCCAGAAACTATGGATTTGAGAAGCGGCCAACAGAACGGTCATAGGCGAGTGCGGGTTACTTCCATCGCGCTAATTTGGCTTTGGCCGTCTCTGACAGCTGGCCGACGAATTCATCTAGATTCTCTGGCGTGGTGTCCAGCCTAGGCGCTTCAACTTTAGTTTCCCACGTCTTGAAATCAGAGTCCGACGAGAATAGGATAAGACCAACACGCAGCCGCGCGGCTTCGCTTACACAACGCTCTATTACTTGGATTTCATAAACTTCTTTTGTTGCGTCAGATACTTGAACAAGTGCGTAGGAGCGCGTTGCGCGACTCGCGTGGGATGCAGCTTCAAAGACTGCCGTAACGTCAAGAGCTTCGATTGGCTTGACCTCGAAAGTCCACGCGTCAAAGTATTTGCCTGGAAGGTGCTGAAAGGTTCGAACGCTTACTGCCGTGATATCGGGTCGCGTCCACGTTCCACCAGTCGCCTTTTTCCCTTGTCTCGCCGTTATCTCGAAGTGAATTTGATCAGGCTCTATGCGCATTTCTCGAACCCAGTCGCTCGACAAGACGCGCAACAGTGGTTCGTAGAGTCGCGCTTCCGGCGAGCTGCGAACTGCCTTTGGTACCGCGACAGCGTCGTCGCTTGTGGCCGATCTGTGCACACTTCCGCCTTTTCCCCTTCCCCTTTCGAGTTGTCCGTTTTCGAGCAGTAGTTTGCGAACTTTCCAGTATTTGTCCTCTTTCCAGCCGAGTTGGGCGATTAACGCTCCATTGCCGACGAAAGAGCCGTCTTCTGGGACAAGCTCCATCAGCATGTCAGCATCGGGACGACGAACCATCTAAGAGTCCTCCGTTCCAGCGCGCGCCGGACAGGCGACCTTACCTTGACCAACTTGAAAGGAGAAAGTCTCAGCGCGCGGCGGATCGCGATCAAGTGCTGAGAATTCGCCTCCCAAAACTCATTCTCGATTCACGTCTCTCAAAAGGTCGCTGAGCCGCCAGGTCGGCCGCCATCGGGCGCAATCTGCCGTGACATAGCGCCGGTGTTCATGCGATTTTGCCGAAACGCCAGCCACCATCGGACACGCGTTGAACATTTTTTCCGACGCTCCAACATAGGCCGAGATGTCCGCCCTCAGCTCATCGATCCACTTTTGCCGAAACTCCGAAATCTTCATTGATCGCGATATTCATGCGGCCGTCACAGCGGCAACGGCGGTGATGATTGCCGCAGTGACCGCTCCAATTATCCAAGGCATATCCTCATCCTCCATCCTCAGTACACCGCCAAGACACGTATGCCTGGCCTGGTTTGTCGAGTAGGGACTCGATTTTGTAATTGACGCCGTGTGTGCGCCTGCCGCTCCGGTTTTGCCACCCGCGCGGCGGCGTGCACACCATGGCTTCCAGGGTAGCCACTTCAAAGCCGGATATATCGTAGCGAGGGGGATGCCCGGCAAATGGTGCTTTGTTAGCAACATCCATCTCAGGTACGACGACATCTTCTCCCCGAATCAAGATATCTGCAGCGCAAAGGCGAGTGTTGTTCTCCGCGTCGTAGTCGACTTGTCGGATGTTCTCGATGCTCATCGTCAAGTGTGAGACGTCATCGATGGCTTTTTGTACCCACGGGTCGTGCTCTCGCAGCAAATCGACTCTGAGCGCGTCGAGGCTCCGAGTCTGGTTCGCGTCGAACATTTTTTCTCTCATGGTGGTCAGGACCGCGTCCGCGTTGCACTCGGCGACCTCACCTGCCCGCGAGGGCACGACGCTGACCAGAGCGGCAAGCGCAAGCGCCGATGCCACGGTAGCCTTCACATAGTTCAGCATAGCAGCCTCCTGTTGGGGTCATCGCAGACTCTTCCCGAAAGAGCACGCTAAGACCGTCCGGGAACCCGTCCGCCAATTCCGTTGTCCGAAAACCCTTCGAGAGGCACCATTCTCGGACGAATTGTGAGCTATCCGACAGGGGTTCGTTTGACGGACTATCGCGCGAAGCCCGAGCTATCAGGGAATAGAGGGGCCGCGCGCGCGCACCACAGGTCCACGATTTGGAAGACGAAGCCGATGCGCCGTTGAGTTCGACCAGCCACTGGCGATCGGCAATTCGGGGAGGCAAACTCCCTGCTTCATCTTACCGTCGCCACATGGAGACGTACATGGCTGATGTCGAATGGAAACCCCTTCCCACGCCCATGTGGCCTGAGGGATCCGTCATGGCTGACTTGCCCGGACTGATCCTGGAGGCGTCCTTCGACGAGGGTGCGCCGACCTGGAAGGTTCAGAGACACAACGGGAAGAATGCTCTCCCGGACCTGGTCTCAAGTGGCACGGCCGACAGCTTCGAGGCCGCTAAAGCAGCGGCGCTGCACGTAGCGGAGACGAGCGACCATTAGCCCGGGGCGCCTCCCACACAACCGGTGAAGCCTTGGGCGGCTGTCTGCCGGTCTCGCTGATGTGCCGGCGGGAGACCACGCCAACTAATTCTCAAAATCCTGCGCCAAATAATTTTCAAAATGACAGCGTCGGCCGGGGCTTCTCCTCGCTCGATAATGTATGATAATGTCCTTTATCAGATAGATCGAAAGTGATTCACGTGACCCGCCGTCCCACCCCTAACTCTGGTCCGGTTCCCGCTCAATTGACCCATGAGCAAATGCGCACGGGGGTTGAGCGTCTTAGCCGGAGAATTGCGGACCTAAAAGCTTTCGATGTGAGCTCGATAACACAATCGCGTGACCCCGGTGTTTTAGCCCTTGAAGCTTCGATCGACGAAACGTTGCAGCGGGTGTTCGGGGCAGGGACGATCGAGAAGCGGCGCTATTCAGGTGCGGCTACTTTGCACCGCCTCGCTGTCGCTATGTCGTCTAGTTTTGGCCGAGGACATAGCGGCCCCTCGCCCAATCAAATTCAGGGTGAATTTGTTGATCTTAGGACTAAATCGATCGCATTGCTCGGTCAGGCTATCAAAGGGCTTGAGGAGGAGATTGCCCAGAGCAATGAGCCATTCGTGCCGGTCGTTTTGCCGGCTGAGCAGAGGCTACCCACGCGCAAAGTGTTCATCGTTCATGGACACGAAGGCGAGCCGCGAGAAGCCGTCGCAGGGTTCTTGCGGAAAATTCACTTCACACCCGTAATTCTTGGGGAGCAGACCAACCAGGGTCGCACGATCGTCGAGAAGTTCGAGGATCACTCCGATGTTGACTTCGCAATCGTTCTCCTAACCCCAGACGATGTTGGCGGCCCGAAGGGCGGAGACCAGCAGCCGCGAGCACGCCAAAACGTCATTCTTGAGCTCGGCTATTTCATTGGCAAGCTCGGCCGAAAGAACGTGTGCGCCATCAAAATAGGCGACCTTGAAATACCTTCCGACTTCATAGGCGTCGTTTGGACGCCGTTTGATCCGCATGGCGCATGGAGGACAGCTCTGGCCAAGGAGTTGAGAGACGCGGGCCATGAGATCGACTGGAACCAGGTCATGGGCCCGTGAACCAGCTCGCGCCAGTTCTCACCTCTCACGCCCCTGCCCTTGTCGCGGCCTCTGGAGAGCGCGGCTCCTATCGTTTTCTAGAATTCTTCACCGCGCAGCTCAGGAATCCGCACACGCGCCGCGCCTACGCGCGAGCGGCGACGGAATTCTTCGATTGGCTTGGGGCGAATGGCGTCACGCAGATCACGGCAATCGAGAGCGTGCATGTCGCCACCTACATTGAGCAGTTGAGCCGAGCGCGATCCGCGCCGACCGCCAAGCTGCGCCTGGCCGCGCTACGACACCTGTTCGACTGGATGGTCATCGGCCAGATCATGCCGACCAATCCGGCCGCCGCTGTGCGCGGGCCGCGCCACATCGTCCGGCGTGGCAAGACGTCGGTGCTCGACCCCGCCGAGGCGCGCCAGCTCATCGACGCGATCGACACCACGACCGTCATTGGCCTCCGCGACCGCGCGCTCATCGGCCTCATGGTCTATTCCTTCGCGCGCATCGGCGCGGCGATCGGCATGCGCGTCGAGGACGTGTACCCGCAGAACCGCCGACTATGGGTGCGCTTGCACGAGAAGGGCGGCAAGCTGCACGCCATGCCCTGCCACCACAATCTCGAATCCTATTTGCACGCGTACATCGACGGCGCGGGGCTCGCGAGCGATCCCAAGGCGTTGCTGTTTCAGACCTACAGCCGCGCGACCGGCCAGCTCACCGGCAAACCCCTGCCGCAGGCGAACGCCTATGCGATGATCCAGAGGCGCGGCAAGGCGGCCGAGATCACGACCAAGATCGGCAACCACACGTTTCGGGCGACGGGCGTCACCGCCTACCTCAAGAACGGCGGGACGCTTGAGCGCGCGGCGCAGATGGCAAACCACGCCAGCACGCGCACGACGCAGCTTTACGATCGGCGCACCGAGGAAGTGACGCTTGATGAGGTCGAGCGGGTGTTGATTTAAGGGCAGAATAATTTCTATGAACGCTGAAATATCGACGATATTACTATCGGCCGTAGTGCCTGTCGTCTCAATAGCCATTGCGGTCATTGGCGTATACATTTCTTGGAAGAAATGGCGCAGAGACGTTTTAAGGACCGATGACGTGCTTGCGTGGGCCAATGAGGTAATTGCGGCGCTCCAGACTGTGGTTCTCATCTGTGAGCTAGACGAGCCAAGGAAGGATGGCGAGCCTCCTACATCCAAGCTCACTGAAGTGATCTTCAGCACCTCGATATTGATCGAACGCGGGCGAATGTTTTTCAAGAAGAGGGCATAGCGTTGGTTGTTAGATAAACAACGCTAAGGTCGAACGGACGGAGAACGCGGCTGATCACGCGGCGGCCTTGGCGTGACCGAGGTCGAGAGGGCCGGCTGGCAGCGGTGGCGGCAGCGTGGTCCCAGAGGAAATCCAGCTCGGGTTGGGACGCTCGACCGTCTATCGGGAGGTCAACCGGGCCCGGCATTGAGCGGCTCCCGCCGCCCGCCTGACCCCTCGTTCATGGAAAGTTCTACCTTAGCGTTGTTTATCTAACAACCGACGCCATGCCCTCTGAAAGTGTTGGGCAAGCATAGACACTCGACTCGCCCAAAGAGTCGGCCGTTTGCGGGCCTTCCGCAAGGGAGGCCGAGAAAGGTGTTTTCAATCGAAAGGCTCCCCTTGCAAAATGAAGGGCGTGCTTTCAGTTTGAGCCGAATCGTCCCCGCGCTGGCCCTTCCGAGATCATGAGCAAATCCGACTGGAAACGCGGCGCGGGGGAGTCGCGCCAACAGATCGAGCTTCTTCGCGCCAGGTGGCCGAAGGCGTTTCCGGCCAAGGGACACGAGGTCCGTCCGCTGGCGAACGCCACGTCCGCGATCGCGGAAGCTCTCGGGTGGAGCAACGCATACGCGCGCGGCGTGCTGAGCCCCTGGGTGCTGCGCGAAGCCTATTGCCGGGCGGTTCTGGCGCACGCGATGCGGATTAACCTCGACGGGTCGGAGAGCGAACTGACCGTTGAAGACGACGCGCGCGCGATGGCGACCAAACGTCTCGAACAGATTGCCGCCCGCAAGGCGCAAGAGCCCGAGCGCAAGGCGAAAGAGGCCGAGCGTAAGGCGCGCGCCGCCGCAACTAAGCCGCCGCCGCCGGCCCCCCTGCCCGAGCCCGAGCCCGAGCCTGCGCCGCCGGTCGCGCCAGAGCCAGCCCCGGAGCCGCCGAGGGCGCGCAAGATCCTCACCCTCGGCGCGTCCGCAAAGGAGGCCTTGCTCAAGCGAGGGCTCGGGACGACGGAAGTCGTGACCACCATTCAGCGCCGGGCGCGATGAGAGCGCCCACCCTATGGGGGTCATCGCCGAGTAGATGGGGGCTGCAGGAGACGCAGCTCAGGCCGGGGCAGCTCCCGAAGTAGGCGGCGACGGCAATCAGC
>JBKQNN010000159.1:0-8176 GCA_052145975.1 Rhodomicrobium sp.
GGCCGCCAAATCGTCTACCGGCACGGCTACATGGGCTACTACAACATGCAGCACCCGGAAGCGCGCGGCGAAATCGCGCTCAAATCCGCGGACCCGCTGGCGCACCCAGCCATTCAGCCCAATTACCTGCAGAATGACGCCGATTTGCGGACCTTGCGGGACGGCTTCAAGATCCTCCGCGAGGTGTTCCGCCAAAAGGCTTTCGACCCTTACCGCGGCGAGGAAACGGTGCCGGGCGCAAAAGTCCAGACGGACGCGGACATCGATCGCCACCATCGCGCCACGTGCGAAACGATCTACCACCCAGTAGGAACCTGCAAGATGGGGCAGGACAGCATGGCGGTGGTGGACGAGACGCTCAAGGTGCGCGGGCTGGAGGGCTTACGTGTGGTGGACGCCTCCATCATGCCGCGCATCGTTAGCGGCAACACCAATGCGCCCACCATCATGATCGCGGAGAAAGCCGCGGATATGATTTTATGTCACGCGGTCGCGCGCGCGGAGAAGACGCAGGCGAGCGCCGCTTGACGAAGCGCACGCATCGGCCCTACGGCACCTCGATGGAATGCCCGTACCAGAAGATGCAGTCGCGGCGCTGAGCTTCCTGTTGCGGGTCTTTGCTACTGACGATCTGCCGGCAGTAAACAAGCCCCGGAGGGCTGCCGTTCTTAGCGGGAGCCGCATTGATCGTAGCAAGCCACTCAGGCTGCTTACGATCGCAATCCCCGTCGCCGTCGCGAAGCGCGCCAAGAAGGCCGCCGCGGGTGAATTCGCGACCCCAGGCGTTTATGGTTTCTCCGCGGTCCGGGCACGCTGCCGAAGCATGGCATGGCACTGCTACGCAAAAGGCGAATATAACCAGAGCGCGTCTCATGGAGCGGTTCCCGCTTACGTTGCACCCACCCGGTTAGGCGCGTTCTCTATCGAGGTCAAAGGTAAATCACTAGTTTTCCACTATAGATACATCACGCCGCCGTGATCTAGCCGTGATCTTGGCACCTTCCCTCGCCAGTAATTCAGTGACTAAGAGGCGCTGTGTAATAACGAATCATATTTTCACTTGATATTGTCCAGTCAACGCTCCTAGTCTTACGTATAATAGGGGGACCGCCTAGCGGAATAGCAGGCTTCTATTAGAATACCGGCAAGCGCGGCGTCCCTTTGCCGGCTCAAAAGCTAAATGTGGGAGGAATTCTTGGCCGCCACCGTACAAGGTATCGATTCGCTCACCGAGGCCGAACATCGAAGGCAGCTCCGCCGCGCCGTGATCGCAAGCACGATCGGGACCACCATCGAGTGGTACGATTTCTTCCTCTATAGCGTAGTGACGGGCCTTGCCTTCGCCAAGCTCTACTTCCCGCATTCCGATCCGCTGATTGGAACCCTGGAAGCCTTCGCCATCTACGCCGTAGGCTTCGTAGCACGGCCCGTGGGCGCGGCGATCTTCGGTCATTACGGCGACAGGATCGGGCGCAAGGCGGCCCTTATCGGCACCCTTCTCTTGATGGGCATCGCCACTTTCCTTGTGGCCTTCGTGCCAACCTACGCGGAAATCGGCATTTGGGGCGCGGTGATCCTCGTAGCGCTGCGCTTCATCCAGGGCGTGGGCGTGGGCGGCGAATGGGGCGGCTCGGTGCTCCTGTCGATGGAATGGGCGCGGACCAATGGAAACCGCGGGTTCATCGCCTCCTGGCCGCAGTTCGGCGTTCCCGCCGGCCTGTTCCTCGCCAATCTCGCCGTGCTTGCCTTCAGCACGATCTCGGGCGATCAATTCCTGAACTGGGGCTGGCGCATCCCCTTCCTGCTTAGTTTCGTGCTCGTGGCCATCGGCCTGTACATCCGGCTGGGCATCCTGGAGACGCCCACCTTCCGCCGGCTTGAGGCGGAGAACAGACTGGTGCGGACGCCCACCTTTGAGGTCATCAAACGCCAGCCGCTGGAGATAATTCTGTGCGCACTGGTGCGGATGGCAGAGCAAGCTCCGTTCTATATTTTCACCGCCTTCGTCTTTTCTTACGGAACGACCGTGCTCAAAGTGCAGCGCGACCTCATCCTCACCGCCGTTCTCAGCGCCTCGGTCGTCGCGCTGTTCGCGATCCCCTTCTTTGGCTATCTCTCGGACCGCATCGGCCGCAAGCGCATGTACGTTTGCGGCGTGCTTACGACGGGCGCGTTCGGTTTCGTCTACTTCGCGCTGCTGAATACCGCGATCCCCGGCCTGATCTTCCTCGCCATCATGATTTCGCTGATCCCGCATAACATGATGTACGGGCCGCAGGCCGCCCTGATCGCGGAGTCCTTCACGGGGCGCTTGCGCTATAGCGGCGCTTCGCTGGGCTACCAACTCGCCTCGGTAATCGCGGGCGGCCCGGCGCCGCTGATCGCCACGGCCCTGTTCGCGCACTACCAATCCGGCTACGCGATCGCGTTCTACATCCTGGCTTGCAGCGTTGTGAGCCTTGTGGCCGCTGCCTTCCTCAAGGACTACACGAATAAGGATATCTCGCTGGAGTACGGCGAGGCGCCCCACGCGCCGGCCGCCGTTCCCGCGGAATGATCGGCTGAGCGCGTTTCCCGGCTCGCGGAACGGAGGCGATTTGCCTCCGTCTAACCAATTTGCACACTGTTTCTGCATCGCCCGCGCCGCTTATCGATATTGAGACAATATAGCACAAATGATTTGATGGAATGTTAAAGGCGTTCAGCCACTGATATTGCGTGCCAATTTCGCTCCGCGAAGCCGGATATCACGGTTAATCCGCGACTTGTGCATATATTTAATAGGATTTTGGAGTCGCAGAAATCGGCCAAAAGCGGGAAAAGATTCGCAGAAAGACGGCGGCGGAAAATAGGAGAGGCGCGCGTTTACCATCCGCGCATTAACCACGATACAGCGCTAACCCGGATTAAGCCTTTGTTTAGATATCGGCGCCCGCGCTACACCTTGGGATGCGCGGTGCGAACCTCCAGGCTCTCTTTCTTCATAATCAGGCCGATATACCTCCAGATGCCGGTGTATCGGCTCGCATCGTTCATCCCGATATAAGCAACCATCCCCCCGAATAAAATTGTATAAAGCAACTTCAAAATTGCGAACAAATATAAATAATACACTTCCTGGTTATATTTCAATACCTCCCGCCACATCGGCGTTATCTCGATTAAATTTGCGTTCTCAAGCCGTCCGGGAACATTCTGCTGCTGGATATGATATCCCATTTCACAAATTGCATAAGAGAATAAAATAAAACCGAGAAAAGTTAGCGCTTTCCAACCGGCGTATCGCTTTATACCCAGCCAAACCGCCAAAAACCCCAGAATGGTGAGTAGTAACTCAACGCTTGCAGCAATGTCGGCGCGCGTAATTGAATCGAAACTCACCTTAAACAATGACGCAAAGGAAGCTATTCCCGACTTTCCTAATACAACAATGAATAAGAAGCTTATCGACCAAATTTGGAATTTATCTATTACATTCGTCTTTGTGCCGGCTGGATTATCGTTTGTGTATCCCGCCAGCAGTCCACCGACATAAATCGTCAAAAAGCTCGTATATACACCAATAGATCGCTGCGCAATCGGGTCTTTCACGCTCCAGTAAATGTATACTAACGCCCAATTGAATGCGAATAACGACATAACGGTGAATAATCTTGGGGTGTTTCTTAAATATTTAAGTGCGATTCCTCCAGAAATGTACACGCATGCAAGGCACGCCCCTTCCGCAATATCTTTGGCGTCCATCGCACCCCCCTATCCAACGGCGATAAATATAGCGTCCCAGGTTACAATCCACATCCGTTGTTACGCCGTAACTTCCTCTGCTGCGCGGGTTACTGCATCAGCACTTCGACCAGCTTGGTCTCGCCCGCCGCGACGGTGAACGCGCCCGCATATTGCTGGTCGCCGTGCTGCGCCGCCACGCGGTACTCGCCCGCCGCCAGGATATGCGTGGGGAAGGCGCCCGCACTCTCTTTGATCACATCGCCCGTCGAGTTGTAGACGACCCAGTGCGTATCCGCCGCCGCCTCGCCGCCTGTGCGCTGCACAAGCTTCAGCGTAACCTTGCCTGCGTCGTGATCGATCCCGGCGTCGGTGATCTTGCCCGGCTCGACCACCACATCGGCCGCAATCGCGGAGTTAGCGTCGCCATACGTGCTAACGATATGGTAGATCCCGCTGTTCAGCCGGATCACGACGCCAGGGCGCAGGTCGCCGAATAGTTTCTGCCGGTTTCCGAACTGATCCTGCGTATCGGAGAAGAGCTCGAATTTGAGCAGGTGCTCCGCGGAGATGGGCGCGTGGGCGAGCGTGGCGTTGATCCGCAAGCCCCCGGCATTAACCACGAAATCCTCCTTCACAGGGTTCTGCGGCCAGATGCCGACCTTCCTGGTGAGGTTTGCGCGGCCGTAGGCGATGTTGATCAGATATTCGCCGGGGTTCAGCTCCACCGTGGGCTGGGCCTCCTGGAGCGTCTGCAGCAGGGGGTAGTTGCCATCCTTGGCGGGATGGCCCCCGAAAATCCGCCAAACGATGCCGGACGTCATCGGCGCGGCGCCCTCGCTCATATAGGCGGTCAGCGTCACCGGGGCAGGCTCGCCGGTGGTGGGCGGCACGGGCCTCGATTGCGGCTCCTCTACCTCGGTGCCTCCGGCCATGGGCGCCGCGGGGCCCTCTCCCTCAATCGGGATCTCCTCGCCCGGAACAACCGCGTCCGCTGCCGTTCCCTTGACCGTCTTAGGAGCCGCTTGCGCAGCACTCCACGGTGCGGCCCAGAGGCAGAGCGTCAAGCCGGCAAGCGAGATGGCCAGCATTCCTAAGGCCAGCCCAAATTTGCGCATGAACAGCCCCCAAGCTGCCGCAAAAGCCAATGCAAAGATCGAAAGCTCAAGCTAGGTCGCGCGTGCGATGAAAATGAGGCGGCCACGCCATCTGCGGGCTGTAGGTGGAAAAGTTTCAACCGGAGTCAGAGGCCGGGCACCTTTCGCTTCAGTTTCGTGATCGTCGTGACCACGCTTCGCGAGGAAGCGGCAAACTCGCTTTCCCAGCCGAGAACACTCTGGTCAGGCACGGCTTTGCCGGCGTTGACCTGCTCGACGACGCTGCCGACGGCCCGGTGGAATCGCGCATGCTCGGCGATCAGGGTCTCGAACTCGGGCATGCCGGCCAGCTTCTGCTTGGCCTCGCTATGGAGCCATATCCCAAGAGGGCAACGGTTGTCGACGCCAATGGCGCTGGGGTCGAGCTTTTTGCTGGAGTCGCGGATGTAGGCCAGGAGCCTCATCTTCCATGCCGCATGCGCTTTAACCGCATCGTCCCAATTCACTTCTCTTCCTCCACTAGAAGCCAGCCGCAGGGCCGTCTGGGCGCCAGTTTGTGCGGGCTCCGCCGGGGGGCCAGCAGCCGGCAGGGCAGGCCGCAATGGGCCCTTAGCCACCCGCAGCTACAAATTCGACTTTGCACTATCTTCTCCAATTTGTCATAAGAATGCCACCTCGCAGCAGCATAATACACTCAGGCCGTGCCTTAAGTGACGGGTTCGCCTGCGCTTGGGGCTAAGCCCTTAGCTCAACAATCTGGTCACGCTGTGGCCAGCTCGACTGGCAGCGGGAGGAGGATTTTTTTGGGACTGCAACCAATAGCCGCTACAAGTGCCCCGGCAGGCGCCGCTCGCAAGATCCAGGACAGGCTTACGGCACTCAGGAATTTTTTTGCAGAGATGGAGCCCAAGCTGCCCGCCATTTTCGCTTTGAGCTATCGGAGGCTGTTTGAGGTGGAGCCTGCACTTGCAGGCAAATTCAAGGGGGGCGTGAAGGAGCATCTGCCACTCTTTTTTGCCAAGATTCAACGTGTCGTGAAAACGACGCGGTCGAGCCAGCTCTGGCCGGCTGGCGCGGCCACCGGGCAGATGCTGATCCCGGAAGTTGCTGCATTGGGGCGCAGCCATGCGAATTTTGGCGTAGAACCCGCACATTTCAGTCTGATGAACGACATGCTGGCGTGGACCTGCAAAGAGGTGGCTTTTGAGGAGTTCACGCCGCTGGTCGAAGAGGGGCTCGCCTTTGTCTTCGATGTCCTTGGTGCGTCCCTGACGGCCAAGCGTGACGGCGGCGATGTGCTGTCGAAGCTGCGGTCGCGCTTTAGCGCGCCAACACTCCTTAATCCAACCGCCTATTTCGACGACGAAGCTACATCCGGCGCCGCCTGACGGCAGGCGGATATTTTGTGGCGCTTTTCAAGCGTTGCAGATGGCGTGATAAAATCAGCGCAATTGCAATCTGCGCCGTCCCGTTTGGGCGGGGGCGGCAATCTTGCGCTGCACGCGCCCGTGACGCCCCCTGTAATCCACAGAGCTAGAGTTTCTCCTATCGGCCCGGTTGCGAGCGGGTCGCGAAAATCGTTGGACCAGCCCGCGAACCTGCCCTAAGGAGGCGCTGGATAGCGGAGGCACCATGCTGTCATTGCACTATAAAGGCAGGATCCATAGATCGAAATTTTCGCTGCGGGGCGTCCGCTACGTCCTTTCGGATCAGGCGGCGCGTGCTTTTCCCGCCCTGCAGCGCCGCTGGCTTTTTCCTGTGGAATCCCGCCCCATCGCAGAGGCGGCATCCGCAGACCTCGCACTTTCTTCCGGAACCATCGGCGTTCCCATCCCGGAGCCCTTCGCCAAGCTTGGGATCCCGCTTCCGCAGCCCTTGGAAGGCGGTCTGCATTTCTACCGCTTGCACGATACTGTAGTCACCGGCTGGGCCGGGGCCATGGTGAAAGACGGACTCCTTATGGCCGTTACCGCCATGCCCAACTGGGCTGCCCACCTGCGCGCACGCCCGCACCGGCTGCGGACGCTTTCCGGCCGGCCCTACTACAACCTGATGGCGCCTAGACCGGCGCGCGGACACATCTTTCATTGGCTGTTCGAATCCGTGGTGCCGTTGCTCGCTTACCTCGAAAGCGGCGGGCGCGATTTGGGCCTGGGGCTCATCGTCAATGCCAAGCCCAGCCGGATCCAGCAGGTGACGATCGCCTACCTTCAAGCCAGGCACGGAATAGACGCCGTGGAGTTCCTTGGCGCTGGCGGCGCCGTCCGGGCGCCGGACCTGACCGCGGCGGTTGCCGTGCCCTACGATCCGCTGGCCCTGCGGCCCGCAACAGGTATGGCGATGCTAGAGGATTTCGGCCAGTTCATTGCGGGAGATACGCCGGAGAGCGGCTTCCCAAAGCGCATCTACATCAGCAGGAACGATGCGCAGCTGCGGCGGGTCAAAAACGAAGACGCCATCGTTTCTATCCTGGAGAAGCGCGGGTTCCAGCGCATCACGCTCAAGGGCGTGCCGATGGCCACGCAGGTGCAGTTTTTCCGGCAAGCGGAGGCGATTGTAGCGCCACACGGCGCCGGCTTAGCGCATACGGTTTGGTGCAAGCCGGGGACCAAGGTTGTCGAGTTTTTCCCTGGGCTGGGCGGCCCGCGCGGCAGGGTGAAAAACGCCACGGCCAATATGTGGCTCATAGCCACGCAGCGCGGGCTCGATTATCGCTGCTACTTGGCGGGGCCGCCGGAATCGCGCGACGATGCCTTCACGATCCCTGAGGGTTTGCTGCTAGAGGCGCTCGGCGCCGCCTCTATCGGCTGAGCGCCGCCCGTCCGCGCGACAAGTTTTTTGCGATTTGTTAGCCACGTTCGATGGGTATAACCTGCCAATCCCGAGATTTCGGCGGGCTGAGCGCGCCGCCACGCGTTTACCTTTTGGCGCGAGCGCCGCTCCCCGCAAACGGCGCCCGTCCCGCGCCGCCCGGCCGCACCGCCCGCCTGCCGGCAACCACCCGGCCACGCTCTGGGTCCAGCAAATAACGCCATTCAACGCCTCCCGTTCGCGCCCGCGCCTTCGCATAGCTCTATTGTGAGCGATAGCTCTTACCGATGCGCTAACGCCGCGCAGGGCACCGCAGCAAACTCAACTGTCATGGCCCGGCTTGAGCGGGCCATCCATGGAATACTCAACGTGTTCAATGTATTATAGGATGGATGGCGCCCATGCAGTGGAACGCCCGCTGCTGTCATGGCCGGGCTCGACCCACGCCTGTCCGGTTCGTTTTTACAAGCATTGGAATCCCATCTGTCTGTCATTCGGTGGCGTTTCAATGACGTCTCCAAGTAATCGATCAAGCCTCTTGAGGT
>JBKQNN010000160.1:0-9179 GCA_052145975.1 Rhodomicrobium sp.
ACCTATGAGCATATCGTGGATGCCTGCTGCGACGCCTGGAATACGCTCATGGCCGCCCCGGAAAGCATCGCAACCCTCACCCAACGGCAATGGGCAAAGGTGTCATGATTTTTGGCGGTTGGTATTATACCAACCGCCATGAGTTCTTAGCAATTTGTTAGCCATGTCCGATAGGATGGATCTCACAAACCTTGCGTTTGTCAGGGGCTGAGGGCAGCGCAGCGCGTTTATCTTTTGGCGCGAGGGGCTCGCCAAAACCTACGCCAGCCTGCGCTGCCCGATCCCGCCGCGTGCCGCGCGGCAACCACCCCAGCCCCGCGCTTAGTCCTGTACATAACGCCATTCAACGCCTCCCAGCCGCGCCTACGCCTTCCCATGGCTCTATCGTGGACCATAGCTCCTTACCGATGCGCTAATGCCCCGCAGGGCAATCGCAGCAAACTCAATTGTCACAGCCGGGCTCGCCCGGCCATGACAATGGCGGGCGTTTCGCTGCCGCAACTGCCGGATCCGCTATCACTCCACGCTAAGCGCGAGCTCAGCCGGCAGAAGCGGGAAGAAGCCGAGGAAGGGGCCCAGCGCCTGACGGCTGCGGAGTAAGGCCCGGCTTGCCCTGCGGGTATCCTCCGCCAGGCGCAGCAAAGCCGGCAGGTCCCCAGGCCGCCTCAGCAGCGCCCTTACAACCGCCAACGGGTCGGTCTCCCCGTCCTCGCGGGCCCCCGCAAGCGCGCTCGGCGGAATGGTCCGGTGTGCCGGGTCCAGCACCACTCTCAAGACGGCGAACGGCAAGCCGTAATAGGCTGCAACCTCGGCTGTGGAACCCGATTCCATGTCAACCGCCCCCGCGCCAGTCGCATTCCAGAGCGCTTCCTTATCCAGAATCGACGTTACGGTCTCTTCCGCCGCGAAAACTGGCATATGATGCGCGCCGGGGATGGCCTTCAGGATCGATTTGGACCAATTTGGGCAGGTGCTCGAGGTGCCGCTGGAGCCTACGACCGCGCTCGCTACGACAACGTCCCCCGGCCGCAGCGCGGGCGACAGGCCGCCGGCCACGCCGATGCTGATGATGCCGCTCGCGCCAGACTTGGCATGGCGGTGCAGGTATTTCACGTAGATATCGCGTCTTTGGCCATAAACGACCTTGACGCCTGGCCCCTGCGCGATCCTGGCCTCGAAGGCAAGTCCCGCCGCCGCTATCACGGGCTTAATGTCGAAGAGTGCGTTCATTTCTAGCCCGCGTCGCCGAAGCGCATAGAAACTTCCCCCGAGCCAGCGCTAGTGCTGGATCATTGGCAGGTCTCCCAATTCGCGATTCTGCATAGAACGCAATACGCGGGAGGACAGACAAGCTCGGCTCAAGATAGACGGCGGCACTTCCCCCGCGCAAGCCGCGGACACCGCCGGTCTCCATTTTTGGCCAAGCTGTTGCCCCGTTGAGACAGAACGCTATCTCAAATACTTAGTCTAAAAGCACTAACACCGCCACAACGGCCCAAAATAAAAAAAAAGGCCGGGGCAAACCCGGCCACGGCATCGGTTGTACCGGCGGTTAGCAACTACTACGCCCCGCGGGAAATCCTGACCCGTCATTGCGAGCGCAGCGAAGCAATCCAGAGGCCGGAAGCACAGCGGCGAATCTGGATCGCCACGGCGCTAAAGCGCCTCGCGATGACGGCGATGCGCGTCAGAACTTCCGGCAGGGTGTACTACATCCCGTAGAGAATCGGACCGCGGTTACCGCTCTGCAAATTCCGGTAGCGCGCAAGCGCCCAGAGCGGGAAGTATTTCGGGTAGCCGTGATAGATGAGATAGAACACCCGCGGGAACCCAGGCGCGTTATGCCGCTCCTCGCTCCAGGTGCCGCCTTTGTCCTGCGTTGCCATCAGCCAGGTAATGCCCTTCTTGACGGCAGGATGGTTCACTTCGCCGGCGGCCATCAGCCCCAACAGTGCCCAGGAGGTTTGCGACGCAGTGCTTGGCGATTTTTCGTAGCCCTTATAATCCAGTTTGTAGCTCGACCCGTCCTCACCCCAGCCGCCATCCTCGTTCTGAATCGAAACGAGCCACCCGGCCGCTTTGCGAACGCTTGCCGACGCCGGATCGACGCCAGCGGCGTTGAGCGCGCACAGCGCCGACCATGTGCCGTAAATGTAGTTCATGCCCCAGCGTCCGAACCAGCTGCCGTCCGTCTCCTGCTCGCGCAGGATATAGTCCACGCCGTGCTTGAGGAGGGGGCTTGCGTCCATTTTCTCGCCGAGCTGCGCGAGCATCGACACGCAGCGCGCGCTCACATCCACGGTCGGCGGGTCGAGCAATGCGCCGTGGTCGGAGAACGGAATGTTATTCAAATAAAGGCTTGTGTTGTCTGCATCGAACGAGGCCCAGCCGCCGTTCTTGCTCTGCAGGCCCGCGATCCATTCGCGCCCGCGCGCGATGGCCTCGGCAGTCCTGGCACTCGTCTTTTGCTTCTCCGCCGCCCGGTCCAGGGCCATGACCACAACGGCGGTGTCGTCGAGATCGGGATAATGCGGGTTCGCATACTGGAACGCCCAGCCGCCGGGCCGCACATCGGGCCGCTGCTCCGCCCAATCGCCCTTGACGTCGAGCACCTGCCTGGGCAGGAGCCAATCGAGGCCCTTTTGCGCAGCTTTACGCCCGGCCTCTCCCCCAACCTCCATCAGGCTTTGGGCCGCGAGCCCCGTATCCCAAACCGGCGATACGCAGGGCTGGCAATAGACTTCGTTTTCAGTCTCGAGCAGCAGCTTTTCGATGGAATAGCGGGCGATGGCACGATCCGGATCGCTTTCCGGAATGCCGAGCGCGTCGAACATCATCACGCTATTCGCCATCGCCGGAAAGATCGCGCCAAGCCCATCCTCGCCGTTCAACCGCTCCCTGACGAAAGCGACCGCCTTGGCAATAGCACGCCGGCGTAGCCCCTCCGGGAAAAGCGGCTCCGCGGCGCGCAGGACGTTATCGATGGCTGCAAAAAAGAAGAACCACGACCGCTTTTGATGCTCCGCACGCGGACGCATGCCGACGTTTTCGGGCTCGATCAGGAAAAGCTCATCGATGGTCACGCCGCGCTTGTTGCGCGCGCGCGGCTTGAGCGCCCCCAGCACGAAAAGCGGGGTCATCACCGTTCGCGCCCAATAGGACACCTTCGTCATGTGGAAGGGAAACCACTTGGGCAGGAACACGATCTCGACCGGCATCACGGGTGCTGCCTTCCAGCCAACCACGCCGTAGAGCGCCAGCAAGATCCGCGTGAACACGTTGGACATTTCGGCGCCGCCCCGCGCCAGGATCGCCTCGCGCGCGCGAACCATGTGCGGCGCGTCCGGATCGTCGCCGATCGTTTTCAGCGCGAAATAGGCCTTCACGCTGGCGCTCATGTCGAAGGCGCCCTTGTGAAAGAGAGGCCAGCCGCCGTGCTCACCCTGAATACGCCTGAGATAGGTCCCGATCTTGGCCTCGCGGACAGGGTCCCCGTCCTCGCCCAGGTAATGCGTCAGCAGAATATATTCCGCCGGGATCGTCGCATCGGCCTCAAACTCAAAGCACCAATGGCCATCCTCGCGCTGCCTCTGTAAAAGCGCCGCCGCCGCTGCCTGAATACGGCTTTCGAGCTGCTCTGCAGCAGCCTCGTTCTCGTTCCCCGCCTCGCTGCTTCCGGCGTACTCCGCCACGGCCTGCAGCTCCATGCTGTGCACAGCGTCCATTGCCGTCATCGTCACTACCCTCTTGCCCCAATCGACAACAGAGCGGCCCGCTCGCCGGAGAGAACCGCCCCTTCTATGGTTGCGGGCAGACCGGTTTGCGTCCAATCGCCCGCAAGGAATAAATTACGCCATCGGGTTTTTGGCCCAGGGCGTTTTGCATCCTGGTCCGGGCTTGCCACCATTGTGGCGCGCTTCTCGTTTACGATCTGCCAAGGCGGCAAATCCGCCGGAAGCCCGGTTACTTCCGAGACCTCGCGCCACAATTTGGCGGCGAGTTCTTCGCGAGGCTGACCGGTCAACCGGTCCGCCCCGCTGATTGTGATAGACAATCTGCCGGGAAATGCAAAGATCCATTCCACCGTTCCACCTACAACGCCGAGAATCCCCGGTAAACTTGGCGGAATTGCTGTGCGAAAATGCGCGTTGACGATGGCGCGGAATTCATCCGGTGCGTCGAGGCCCGGAAGGAGCGTTTGCGCCACCCATGGCGGAACGGCAAGGATGACGGTATCGCCTTCCCCGGCCGCGATTTCGCCGTCGCCAAAATCGAGCGCCGTGGCCCTCCCGCCCTCGAAAGCGATTGCTCGCAAGCGGCGGCCGAAAGCGATCGTGCCGCCTTGCGCTCCGATATAAGCCAGCGCCGGGTCGACGAAGGCCGCCGACAGCCCTTCGGCCACCAGCGGATGGCAGGCAGCCCCGCCCTTGGCGAGCGTCTTGCGCATGACCGCACCCGCGAGCCTGGCGGAGCCTTCGCGCGGATCGGTGTTGAGCGCGGCCAGAAACAAAGGCTCCCAAAGGCGCTTATAAAGCGCGCCATCGCCGCGGATCACATCGGTAACCGTTTTTCGCCTGTCCGCCCACATCAAGCGCAGGACGCCCAGGTAATCTGCTGGGCTAGTGCCGGGCACGCGGCGGCCGGGGTCGAACAGCCAGGACGGCCAGCGGCCTTCTCCGATGCTGAGCTTCCAATGCTCTCCGCCCGTCAAATCTACGAACGCAAACTCCGCGCGCTGCGGCCCTTGCAGCTTATCCGCAGCCCCAATGAGCGCGAGATAACGCATGGCGGCATCGTTGCCCGATAACAGCAGATGATTGCCGTTGTCGATAATGGCGCCGAAGCCGCTGTCGTAATAGGAGCGGCAGCGCCCGCCGGCCTGCCCCGCGGCCTCGTAAACGGCCACCTTCCGCCCACGCTGCGCGAGCCGAACCGCGGCGGACAAGCCCGCCAGCCCCGCGCCTACAATATGGGTCACGGGTGCCATTAGACCCCCTCACTCTGTCTCTCTCCCCGCAAGCTCGCCTTGGCGAGCTTGCATCTCAACGTGGCCGCATCCGCAAGCGGATGTGGCTGGGAGAGAGGACGCCTGAAAGATCCTCTCCATTTAAGGAGAGAGCCGCAGCCAGCTCCCTCTCCCCTTGGGGAGAGAGACAGAGTGAGGGGGTCTTGCATCGCTAGAAAATGAAATGGAGCAGCACGATGAGAACGAGGCGAGGCTTGCTGAGCTTCACGGCCACGCGCGGTGCGGCCCAGCCGCGGCTCACGAGCGCTTTCAAAATGCTCTTGTAAGCCTCCCCCATTACGCGCGGCGTCCGCACCTTTTTGCGCGGATGCCGTTTCATGATCTTGTCCGCTTCCGCGAAGTGCCACCGCGCAAGCGAAACGATCCGCCCGCAGACGCCCGGCAGCGCGGGATGCGTGAGAACGCTCGCCGGATCGGTCGCGGTAATGCCGGCCTCGGCAAGAAATTCGCGCGGCAGATAAAGCCGGCCTATCCTCGCATCCTCGTCCAAGTCGCGCAGGATGTTGGTGAGCTGCAGTGCACGGCCAAGGTGCTCGGAAAGCTGCCTGCCCTCCTCGGAGGAAAGCCCGAACACGCGCGACGAGAGCCGGCCCACGGCGCTCGCCACCCGGTCGCAATAAAGATCGAGTTCCACGAAGGCGGGCGCTTGGATACTTGCCCTAACATCCATCTCCATGCCGTCGATGATCGCGCGGAAGTCGTCGCTGTCCAGCTTGAAATCGCGAACGGCGGTGGCAAGACCGGCGAGATCCGCGCGCTTCTCGTTCAGATAAATCGCGTCGATATTGCGCCGCCACTCCTCCAGCTTTTGCAGCCGTTCTTCCGCGGGCCCCCCGTCGTCCGCGATGTCGTCGACCGCGCGGCAGAACGAGTAAATCTCATACATTGCCTCGCGCTGCCCGTGCGGCATGATCCGCATGGCGGCATAGAAGGAACTGCCGTGCGCCCGCACGGCGGCGTTCTCGTTCGTGGCCTGAATCTCAACGGCTTGGCTGGTCATCGATTCCCTGTAGCATGGTTGCCGGCGATCTGCGCGGCAAAAAAAGCCGCCGTCCAAGGCCGGCGCACACAGCGTTGATCAAGATAAAGGCAAATGCAGGCTTGCTGAGATGAACGGGTTGGCTCAGCGGATCGCGTTCGCGGAGCAGCCCCGTGAGCTTGCGCGCAAGCCGCTCTATGGCGCCGACCTCAAGACTCAGGCGGAGGTCTTCGATTCGCCGGGATAGGTCCGCCGCGCCAAGCAATGCCTTGGTTTTCGCGGCCAGCTCATGAATGCACGCCAAAAGTTCCGGCGACGCCTTGGCGGCCGCTAGCGCCTCGACCGGAGCGTTCCTGGCGGCAAGCGCATCGAGCGGTATATAGACCCGGTCCAGCCGGCGGTAATCGGCACCGCAATCCTGCAAGTGATTGATGATCTGAAGCGCGGTGCACAAGGCATCGTTCGCGGGCCAGGTGGCGCGGCTCTCGCCGTGCACATCCAGCACGAAGCGTCCGACCGGATTAGCGGAATAGGTGCAATAATGAATAAGCTCGTCCCAGTTGGCGTAGCGATGCTTGCTCGCATCCATGCGGAAGGCGGTGAGCAAATCCTGCGCGTGGCGCGGCGAGAGGCCGCGCTCCGCAATGGCTGCGCGTAACGGCAGCGCTTCGGCGACATCGTCATCCCGGCCTAAGAGCGTACTTTCATAGCTGTCTAGCTTGCGGATCTTCTCGCTTTCCGAAAGTGCTGGATCGTCGGCAACGTCATCGGCGGCGCGCGCGAAGCGGTAGAACGCGAGCACCACGCCGCGGTGCTTCTTGGACACGAGGTTCGAGGCGACGGGAAAATTCTCGTCGCGGTGCGTTTTCTCGCCTGGGTCCCAAACTGGCCCCGCCGTCATGATGCCTCCGCGCGGGCGCCCTGCACGCGCCCTTTCCAAAATCCGCCCTTGCCGCGCCAATGCTGCAGCGCTGAGTCGAGCGTGAATAGCATATAACAGCCGCCGATGGCAGGGAGTGCCGCAGCCCAAAGCGGGGATAGTTTGTAAAAGCGCACGATCGGATAAAAAGCCGCGGTCATAAGCGCCCAAGTCAAAGCCCCGCCGGCCTGCGCCAACCCCGTTCCCAACACCGCCAGCAAGGGCGGCATAAGGTAGCTGAGTGTCATCCCTATGACGGTTCCGGCCAGAAGCAGCGGCGAGTAATGGAGCTGGTCGTAAGCCGAGCGCGCCACCATGCGCCGGATATCGCCGAAGCCTGGATAGGGGCGCAAGCTGTGTACACTGCCCGTGAGGCCGAGCCAGACCGGGCCCTGCCGCTTCATGCTCCGGCCGAGCGCGCAATCGTCGATAAGCGAGGAGCGGATCGCTTCGATGCCGCCCGCGGCTTCCAGGGCATCGGCGCGAACCAGCATGCAACCGCCCGCCGCCGCGGCCATGGCGCTATCCTTCCGGTTCACCCAGGCGAATGGGTAGAGCATCTGGAAAAAGAAGACGAAGGCGGGAATCAGCATGCGTTCGGCAAGGCTTTCGCAGCGCAGCTTGACCATGAGCGAGGCCAGCACCAGCCCCCGAGCCTCCGCGCGCGCAACAAGACGCCGCACCACGCCCTTTTCGTAGGCTATGTCCGCATCCGTCAAAAGCAGGTAGCGCGGGCTCTGGGCCAGCGATCTTGCCTGCTCAACGCCCTGCTTCTGAGCCCAGAGCTTGCCTGTCCATCCCGGTGGCAGCGGCTTGCCCGGAAGAACCGTCAATCGCTCCAAAGCGCCAGCAGCGCTCGCGGCGGAGCGCGCGGTTTCGGCGGTGCCGTCGTCGCTTTGATCGTCGGTGAGAATGACGGCTAAGGGCCGCGGATAGTCCTGGGTCAGCAAACTCGTAACGTTCGCGCCGATGACATCGGCTTCGTTGCGCGCGGGAACAACGGCGGCAACGGATGGCCACGCGGCCGGATCGGGGGCAAAATCCGCTTCGTCGTGAACGTTCGCGCGCCAAAATCCGCCCCGCGCCGCAAGCAGGTACAGCCACGCGGCGAGGCCCGCTGCGCTTAAGGCTGTTTCAAAGGTCATGGCACGTCTCTTTCATCGCGGCAAACCTGTAGCCGGGTAAACCGGCCCAAGCAAGTTCCGATGGCGCGCTCTCTTGTCAAGACATCCTTGACGCCAGCTTCTGCATCTGTCAGGGTGTTCTTGACATTTCAAGCCGGAACCGTAACAGGGGCAAAAGTCCGGGCGACTGCTCCGCTCTTGTGAACATCCGGCGTCAGAAGCAGTACCGCAGCGTCGTTCCCGCGAAGGCGGGAACCCATGGCAGAATTATGCTGGAACTGTGTTTTTGCCGCCATGGATGCCCGCCTGCGCGGGCATGACGCCCGTGCATCGGTAATATGCGCTGAGTATTTGCCCGGACTTTTGCCCCTGTTACCGGGAACCGGACCAGAGGACGCGCAAATGCTTTCAATTTTGAGGAAATCGCCGCTCAAATGTTCGTTCTGCGGCAAGACTGAAAAGGAGGTTTCGCGGCTTATCGCGGGGCCGGACGTGCATATCTGCGACGCTTGCGTGGGCATCTGCAACAAAGTCCTTGAGGCTGCGCTTCCGCATCTGACCGCGGGCGGCTGGGACAAAAACACGGACGAGCAACTCTTGAGCGGGCTCAGGACCACCGAAGCGACCGTCGAGGCAACACGCGGGGTGCTTCAGGCTATGATCGATGAGCTGCGCCGGCGCAATGTGAGCTGGGAGGCCATCGGCAAAGCACTCGGAATATCGCGCCAAGCCGCGTGGGAGCACTTTTCCTAGCCCGGCCAATGACGCAATCGTAAGTCAGGTAACGGGGGCAAAAGTCCGGGCAAAAACTCGGCGCATATTACCGATGCACGGGCGTCATGCCCGCGAACGCGGGGACCCAGCTCTCCGCAGGCAAGTGCATAGTTTTCACATGGATTCCCGCATTCGAGCGTGTGAAAAAAATCGAAATTGTAGGCTTCCGGAAGACTCCGCAGCGTCATTCCCGCGCAGGCTGGAATCCATTTATCCCGTTGGAACAAGCTCTTATACCAACGGCCCGAAGTCTTGACTCGGCGAGGGGGGATTCCCTTCCGCCCCGTTTTGTGAATCGATGCTGTTTGCATTGATTCGCGGGGGTGGGAGATGGCTGAGGTTGCGATTACTCGAATG
>JBKQNN010000161.1:0-28728 GCA_052145975.1 Rhodomicrobium sp.
CCCTATGGGAGAGGGCTAGGGTGAGGGGTAATGCGCTATGGCTATGACTCATCCGTCAGCGGTAGCGGGCTCTAGGAGGCGGCGCGCTCTTCGCCCAGCACATCGCGGTAGATGTCCGCAAGCGGCATTTCGAAATCGATCGCAGGCAGCTTGAGCGTAGCTTCGAGCCCTTCAAGCACCTGAAAGCCGCTCCACTCGCCCTCGCCCCGGCTGAACACTTCTACATGGGCCTTGCCGCGCGCCACCAGCACGTAATGCTTCACGCTATCGAGCTTCTGATAAAGCCCCCATTTCTCGTGCCTGTCCCGCGCCTCGGTGCCAGGTGAAAGGACTTCGACAACCGCAACCGGATCGGACAAGTGCACCGCTCCAGGCTCCAGCGGTCCGCAGCGCACCATGACATCGGGAAAGACCTGCAATTCGAGAAGCTTTTCCTTGAGCCAGAACGTCTCGTTGTAAGGCCGGCAAGTAGAACTCGTGGCCCGGAAATGCTGCATCAAGGCGAAGCTTATGTTTTGGACAAGCCGATGGTGCTCCCAGCGCGCGCCAACCATTCCGCGAACGACACGTCCGCCGATCAGCTCCCATTTTTCATCGGCGGGCATATCGAGGATGAGTTCCTCGAAGTCGTCCGCTGACATCGTCTCGAATTTGAAGGCGCGATTTGGCATGGCTGGCTCCTTCTGCAATATAGAGCATTTAGTGGACGTTTGGTTGAAAAATTCAACACGCCTACGGAAGCGGGCCGCGTCAGCGCCCGGGGTGGCCGCTTCCTTCGAAGACCGCGCGCGCTAAGATGCGCCCGGCGTTCAGCGCCTGATCGCGGAGCTTGCGCCAATCGAGGCCGCGATCGATGTCCTGCAGCGTCCGCAGAAGCTGCGCCCCTTGCGCATCGGGGATTTGCGCCACGATCTCCGCCCAGATGGCATCGGCATTATAGATGCCACGGCCCGGATCGAGGCAGGCCGGCACTATCAGCTCCCGCGGGAAATCGAGATCGGCGCCGGCGGCTTCCATCGCCCCGTTGCGGCGCCAAGGCACTTGCCGCCGGATCTCGTATCACTCGCTGTTTATATCTTCCATCGCCCGCCGGACTCTTGCTACTTGCGGACTGTCGCCGCCAAACGCCGCAATCCGAATTCGCTCCGCCTCGCGAAGCAAAGAAAGAGCTTCCGGTTTCCGGCCCAATCTGCTGGCTGCCGTCGCCATTTTCATGAGCAGTGAAGCTCGCCAAGGATGGTCTTGACCGAGATGGGTGAGATAGATTTTGTCAGCCGCCGCGTATTCGTCCATTGCCTCAACCAGCTTTCCCCGATCCCGCAATGAGCTTCCAAGAGTGGCCCTTGACGTGGCGGCCGATATGGACTCCCCGCCGATGAAGCGTTCAAACATGGGAAGAGCAAGCCGCACACTTTCCTCACACTCGTCGAACCGCTCCAGGGCGAGAAGAATCGTGGCACGGTCGCTCAGCGCGTAGGCAAGCTCCAGGCTACTATCTCCGCGCGCTCCTTTAAAGAGCTGGATCGCGGAATCGATTGTCCGAAGGGCATCGCCGTCGTTGCTGTTACCGGTTTGCGCTTCGGCGAGCATACGGAGCGTCACGCCCTTTATATACGGCGAGAGAGACGGGCATGCATCGTTCCGTTGGGAGCGATCGAGAAGAAGTGCTTCAGCTTCTTCGGCCTTGCCAAATGCGTTGAGCGCGCTGCCCAAGGCCGAACCCGACTGCACCGCAACGTTGTCGCAAGGCAAACCAATCCTGTCGAACATGGCGATGGAACTCCGGTAAAGACTCTCCGCCTGTTTTGGGTTGCCCGTGATTTGACTCAGAACACCGAGGTTATGCAGCGTTATCGCATATTCCCGCGAGCCATCCGGCGTTGCTTGCCCGTGCCTCTCTAACGAATCTGTCAAATGAGCTTTTGCCGCTTCGTAACGTTGCAGCTTCATTTCCGAGAGGCCGAGATCATTGAGCACCACGCGATATTGCGCGGGCTCAAGCCATTGAATAGGCCAGCCGAATTGTTGGGCTCTCCGGCAGGTTCCCAGTCCCGATTGGTAGCTCTCTTCTGTTACGTCTTGCTCGCACATCTTGGAATACGTTTCGTGCCCGAAGTAGCTCACCAGCACCATGGCGGAAAGAGCAATAAAGAGCCAAGTGGCAATATCCTGGGTACGGTATTTCCGGATTTTCATGCAATTCAGCGCCCCTGCCGCTAAGCGAAGCCACTATTGCACCTAACTTATTTCGAAGCAACGGCCGAGGCGGCGGCGCCGAAGCCGGACGGCCGCCGGGCTCTTTTTCGCTTGCTCAATCGGCTTTTCGAGCCTGGGTTCGCCCTCAGCGGCCAGAAGGTCCGCTTCCCTCGAACACTGCGCGCGCCAGGATGCGGCCTGCGTTCAGCGCCTGATCGCGGAGCTTGCGCCAATCGAGGCCGCGATCGACATCCCGCAGCGTCCGCACAAGCTGCGCCCGCTGCGCATCGGGGATTTGCGCCATGATTTCCGCCCAGATGGCGTCGGCGTTGTAAATCCCGATGGCTGGTTCGAGGCAGGCCGGCACGATCAGGTCCTGCGGGAAATCGAGATCGGCGCCGGCGGCGTCCATGGCCTTGCGGATGGAGACGGCTTTCGTGTTCGTGTCATCCGCAAGATTGTAGGGCGGCTTCCATTCCTGCATCGGGCGCAAGCGGTCCACATGGCTCAAGACCAGCAGCATGGGCGGCCTGCGCCGGTTCGGCCGGTCCGCGAAGTAGCGGCGGATCTCGTCGAGGGCGCGGCTGTCGAGCTCCCGGTCCGCGCGCACGGCGTTGCCCACCCACAGGATGAGGTCGGCGCTGGCCGCCTCCTCGATCAACTTTTCCAGCGGGTCGTCAAGACTGTCCAGGCCAGGGCTGTCCAGGATCAGGGCTTGCGGCACGCCCTGGTGCTTCAGTTCGTATGCGACGAACTTGTGCGTCAGCGGCAGCACATCCGGCGCCGCCCGCACCTCGCCCGCCAGCGCGTTGATGAGGCTCGACTTGCCGGCCTTGACCTGGCCGCAAACGAGCAGCCGCAGCGGCTCGGCCTGCACTTGGGGCCCGGCGCGGCGGTCGCGGGCGCTGGCCTCGGTGATGTGCGCCTCAAGCTCCTCGGGCGATACGCGCAGGCGGCCGCCATAAAGGTCGATGGCCGCGCGGCCGACTTCCTTCACGTAGCCGCGTGCAAGCCGCTTGGCCAGTTCCTCCCGGCCCCAGCTGTACATCTGCTTGGAAAGCCGCTCGCGAAGCTCCTGCGTTACGGCGGTGGCGGGGTTCAGCATGCGGACGATGCGCCAGATGTCGTAGCCCTTCTGCGCAATGTCGATTGCCGAGCGCCATTGATAGATGCGGATGGCCTGGCCGACGGTGAGCCGGTCGCCGAAGGGGATGCTATGCACAACCGTAGGCTTCAGGCGCAAACTCACCTGCTCGATCAGCGTAAGCGCCTCGGGCAGGGTGAATTGCCAAAGCGGCTCCTCTACCTCGGGGTGGAGCGATTTGGCGACCGCTTCGATGGTCTCGCGGCCAAGCCCGAGAAAGGCTTCCCAGCTTGTGAGGTGGCTAAGATCGGCCTTATCCGCGACCGCGAGCACCGCGTTCCATGCTTCATTCTCGCGCGGCGTCCAGGTCGACGCGGCCTTGTCCTCGGGAAGTTCGGCGGGGCGCGCGGCCCTAAGCGGAATATCGAGCCTGCGGAAAAGGTAGAGCTGGAACAGAAAGGCGATCACGACGAAAAGGCAGGCGCCGATCACCCAGTAAAGGGCATAGCCTTTCTGGAAGAGCCAGATGCCGCCAAAAGGAGCCAGCGTCAGCGTCGGCAAGACGAGGCAGACAGCCGTGATCCAAAGCCTAAGCGCCAAAACGTTGTTGCCGCGCTTGCTCATGCCGGAGCCCCTTCAGCTGCCTTGCGGATGCGGAAAGCCTCCGAAAGTGCTGTCGAATAGGCCTTGGCGACGCCTTGCGGGTCCGATGCGCCAAGGCGATGCTGAGCAAGGAAATAGCAGGCCGCCTTGCCGATGGCGAAGGTCGTAGCAAAGCTTGTCGCGGCGGCGGCGGCGGCACCCGCGGTTTGGCCGTAGACCGGAATGAGCTTGGCCAGCTCGCGCAAGCCAAAGCCTGCGAGGAGACGCGAAACGGCGCCCACGCCCAGGCACGCCGCGAACTCGCCAAGCGCCTTCCTATTCCATTCGACACCGTAAATAAGCGCCAGGCTGTGCAGCATTTTCGACTGCACCGCAGGGACCGCGACGGCGCCCGCAACGGGCACGGCATCGGCAGCGGCGGCGGCGGCCGCATAGCCCACAATGTGCGGATGGGCTTTCTTGGCGAGCTTATCCGCACCTTGCGCGTTGGCGTCTTTGAGCGAGGCGACAAGACCCGCAGGCGCCGCGGTCTCAAGCGCGGTCAGCAACGCGGGCAGTCCGTAAGCCACGGGCTCGTAGCCGTCGCCCGGCAGCGTGAAATCGATCGGAACGAAGAGGACGGCCCCGTTGCCCGGCAGGCTTGAGAATAGCGAACGCTGGTAGGCGAGGCTGCGCGTAAGCGCCGGCGGAAGCTTGGCCTCCGCAGCCGGATCTCCAAAAGGATAGGGCAGCCGGTGGCCTTCACCGGGCGCGTAGGCTTCGTGCAGCGAGGTCTGCGCCACGATAACCGGCCACTCCGGATTCCGCTTGCGCGCCGCCTTCACAGCATCGAGAACCGCGTCCTGCTGCGGGTCGAGCGCCTTTATCACGGCGAACATGAGGTGCGCCCGCGCCTCGTGGAAGGTTATATCTTCCGCCGGATCGTAGCCCTTTTCGCCAAGTCCCCGCGTGTCGAGAAAGCGGATGACGGGCGCATCGGCGGGAAAATCGAAGATCTGGGACGTCCTCGTGCAGGGTTTGTAGCCCAGCCCGACCTCGGCAGCACTTGCCTCGGTGAGGGCGCGGACGATGGAGGACTTCCCCGATTGCACTTTCCCGATAAGCCAGATTACGGGCGCTGCTTCGCTCGCCAGCGCCGCCACCTTTTCATCCGTTGGCGCAGCGCGTTGGGGCGCCAGCACCGCCTCGCGGATGGTTCCCCAACTCCGGGCAAGCGCCCCTTCTATCGTTCCCCGCCAATCCATGACCGCCATCGCTCAGAGCGCATCCTCGAACAGGCCTGCTTGTTCCCGGCCGGGACGGCCCCGCAAACAGCAATCTAAGCAGCGAACTGCCTCTAGGGAAGACGGTCTGGCAATCTTCTGCCCGGTCCAGCTCCTAATCGCTGGCGGGCAGCTGAAAAAAGCCCGGGTTCGTCATCGCGAGGAGGGCGAAGCCCGACGCGGCGATCCAGTAGTCCCTTGCTCCTATTTAAGTTCTGGATTGCTTCGCTGCGCTAAGAAGAAACAGACCCCCTCACTCTGTCTCTCTCCCCAAGGGGAGAGAGGACCCTATAACATCCGCTGCGGATAGTTCGAGGGTCCCTTCTCCCCTCGGGGAGAAGGACAGGATGAGGGGGGACTTGGCCTCAGATTCCGTTTCATCCAGAAGGGACGGCCGCAGCGGCCGGCGCGGAACTCGCAATGACGATTTTGGCGAGCTTTTTAAATTTTCAGCAGCCACTAGTGTTCCGTCTCCGAATCGCCGCTGCGGTTGGCTTGGCCGCTTCTACCGCCTGGTTCTATCTCAGTGTTAACCGCAAGACCTTCTTTTCGCTTCCAGTCACCTGGCATCCTCGCTATAGACCGCTTTGGCGATAAATTCCGGAGGGGTAGCAGATGCTTTCTATGCGGCGCGCGTACTTTTTGGCCGTGCTGTTTGCGGTCTCGGTGCCCGTCCTCCTTGCGTTGCTGTTCCTGCCCACGCCGCACAACGACACACGCGAAATCTTCGACTGGGGACAGTATTTCTCGCTTTCGACGCCTAAGCAGCCCCCGATGATGCAATGGCTCGGCGCCATGACGGAGCGGCTGTTCGCGCCGACTGCGTTTTGGGCTTTATTCGTAACTCAGCTCCTCACGCTGGGCGGCCTCGCCTATCTCTACGCCACGCTTTGCCTCCTGGTTGAGCGGGATCGCGCCGCACTCTTCACGCTGCTTTTCGCGACCAGCATTAGCGTTGTGGCCGAGCCTCTGCCCTCCGCGCTTAACCCCGACATCGTGCAGTTTCCCTTCTGGGCGGCCATCGTCTATCACGCGCTCCGGGCCGCGCGCACAGAGGGCCTATTGCATTGGATATGCCTGGCAGTTGCCACCGCCGCCGCCTTCTACACCAAATACACCGTGGTTTTCTTGTTGGCGGGACTGGGCATTGCCAGTCTCGCGGTTAGCGAATACCGGAGCATATGGCGCGATCGCCGGCTCTATTTGTCCGCAGCGATATTCGTCATTTTGGCGCTGCCGCATATTCTTGCGGCCCCGGACTCTGGCGCGGTCGGGCATGTGGGCTTGGTGTTAAGCGGCACAGACTTCCTGCTGCGCGCGCAATACCTTGGAGAGATCCCGCTCGGCTTTTTTATATACTTGGCGCCGGCGTGGATCGTCGTTGCCGTAGCGCTGATGCGCGGCGACCTCGCGGTTGTCCGGTCATCGGACCCGGCGGCCAGGTTCGTTCGTATAACTCTCCTGGCGGCGGTTGCACTGATTGGTATGGTGATCGCCGTCAGCGGGCACAGATACGAGTCGCGATACGATCTTCCGCTGCTATTTTTGGCCGTACTCGCCGCCGCAACGTTGATCGGCCCCGATGGCACCCGATGGGCGGCTGCCGAACGCTGGATCCTGCAGATATCCGCCGCCGTGCCGGCCATCGTCCTCGTAGGCGGATCGCTGATCTACGGCGTTTTTTTTGTTCACAGCCTTATGCAAGAGCCCACGGCCGAAGCCGCGGCGGTGATCGAAGCCGATTGGGCCAAGCTCTACACCTGCGGGCCGGCCTATGTCCGGGGCGATCCGACGAGCACTCATGGCATAGCGATTGCCCTCAAGCCCCCGGCGCTGGGCGTGCCGATTTCTCTGGAAGATCCTGCGAATGAGTACGATGCCGCGCACTGGTACGATCCCGCGCGCTTGAAGCGGCTTGGGGCTGTTGTGGTCTACCCGGAGCAAATAAACCGGGCGGACGTAGAACGTATCTATCCTAATGCAAAGATCGCCGGAGTGCGGTCTTTCACGCTGCCCTATTTGCGCACCCTTGTACATGCCACCAAGACATATACCTATTTCTTCTTGCCTCCGGAAGGCTGCGACGCACCGGGCGAGCACTCGCAGGCTGCCGCCGCCCACGGTTGATAATGAACGCTACCGGCGCGGCCCCAGCGATCGCAACCGGATCATGCCAGATCTGGTTGAGTGGTTCAGAAGACCCCCTCACCCCAGCCCTCTCCCCAAGGGGAGAGGGGGAAGAGGCTGCGGCCCTCGCTTCAAGGGAGGCGGCAGTTCTGGCGTCCCTTCTCCCCTTGGGGAGAAGGACAGGATGAGGGGGTCTTTTGCTGAACCAATCGACCGGATCTGGTATCAACGGCTATTTCCAGCGGCTGCGGCAAGATTGCAGACTTGTCACGATCCCCAATTTCTGGCACCCTCCCTGGCTGGCGGGTGAATGCAGCCTCGTGCCGTAAAACCCGGTTCGGAGATTATTTGTTTCTTAAAACAAGTGGTCACGGGCCGCGGTATTTCGCGTGTCTGCATGAAGAGCGGCGGGTTAGGAAAAAAATGAGATGAGAACGGGCAGCCTCCACAACCATTCGGTGCTTAACGCGTTTATCGCGGCCGCAGCCCGAAAATGATGCCCCGTGCCTCCGGCGGCCCAAGCCCCCGGCGGCCTGTCGCGCCACCTGACCACTATCCGGATTCAGCAGACCGCTCCATAGAGTTTTGTTCAAGTTGCAACCATGACCGGCACCACGATGCAAGCAGGTAACACTGTAACCCACGCCCACGGCCTTCCCGAGGCGCAAGGTCTTTATCAGCCCACCAAGGAGCACGACGCCTGCGGCCTTGGCCTCGTCGCCAAGATCAACGGCGAAAAGAGCCACCAAATCGTGCAGGACGGCCTCAAGGTGCTTCTTAACCTTGAGCATCGCGGCGCTGTCGGCGCCGATCCGCTGGCCGGCGACGGCGCCGGGATTTTAGTGCAGATCCCCCATGCCTTTTTCAAAGCGGAGGCGGAACGCCTTGGGTTCAGGCTGCCAGCAGCCGGCGCCTATGGCGTTGGGCAGCTGTTCATGCCCAGGGACGCGCAGCTTCGCGCGCGTTGCGAAGAGATCGTGGCGAAGGTGCTTGCCGAGGAACATATCCCAATTCTCGGCTGGCGCGACGTGCCGGTGAATAACGAGGGGCTGCCTGAAAGTGTGATCGCCGTTGAGCCTTGTCACCGGCAAGTATTCGTTGGCAGGCCGGAGTTTATCCAGGACGAGAGCCGGTTCGAGCGGGCCCTTTACGTGGCGCGGCGCGTCATCTCGAACCGCATCATCGCGGAGGTTGGCAGCAAAGACATCAATTTCTATCCTGTATCGCTCTCTTGCCGCACGGTAGTCTACAAGGGCATGTTCCTGTCCTATCAGCTGGGCCAATACTATCGCGACCTGCACGATCCGCGCTTCGAGTCCGCGCTGGCGCTCGTGCATCAGCGCTTTTCGACTAACACGTTCCCGTCCTGGCGGCTGGCGCATCCCTACCGCATGATTTGCCATAATGGCGAGATCAACACGCTGCGCGGCAACGTAAACTGGATGGCAGCGCGCCAGGCCAGCGTCTCCTCGCCTCTGTTCGGCGACAGCATCTCCAAGCTCTGGCCCATGTCCTATGAGGGCCAATCCGACACCGCTTGCTTCGATAACGCGCTCGAATTCCTCGTGCAGGGCGGCTACAGCCTTGCGCACGCGATGATGCTGCTCATTCCCGAAGCATGGGCCGGCAACGCGCTCATGGACGAGAAGCGCCACGCCTTTTACGAATACCACGCCTCCATCATGGAGCCCTGGGACGGGCCGGCGGCCATCGCCTTCACCGACGGCCGGCAAATCGGCGCCACGCTCGACCGCAACGGGTTGCGTCCGGCGCGCTACTTTATCACCTCGGACGGGCGCGTGATCCTGGCCTCCGAAGCCGGCGTGCTGCCCGTGCCAGAGGAAACGATCGTCCACAAATGGCGGCTGCAGCCGGGCAAGATGCTGCTCATCGACCTGGAGAAGGGCCGGATCGTTTCAGATGACGAGATCAAGTCGCAGCTCGCGAACGCACAGCCTTATCAGGAATGGCTGAACCACGGCCAGGTGCGCGTGGAGGCTTTGCCGCACGCTGAGCCCGCGCAAACCGGCAGCAAGATTCCGCTTCTCGACCGGCAGCAGGCATTCGGCTACACCCAGGAAAGCTGGAAATTTCTGATGTCGCCAATGATCGAGACCGGCCAGGAAGCCATCGGCTCGATGGGCACGGACACGCCGATCTCGGCGCTTTCCTCCAAGCTGAAGCTCCTGCACACCTATTTCAAACAGAACTTCGCGCAGGTGACGAACCCGCCCATCGATCCGATCCGCGAGGAGTTGGTGATGAGCCTCGTCTCGTTCATCGGCCCCAGGCCCAACATCCTCGATCTCGAAGGCACCTGGAAGCAGAAGCGGCTTGAGGTCTCCCAGCCCATCCTGACCAACGAGGATCTGGAGCGCATCCGCAAGATTTCGCAGGCGCCCTTTACCGCGTTCCGCACCATCACGCTGGACATTACCTACAGCTCCCATCTTGGCGCGGCAGGGATGGAGCGTTCGCTCGACTGGCTGTGCAGCCGGGCGGAAACCGTTGTGCTGCAGGGCTGGAACGTCATTGTCCTGTCCGACCGCGAAATGGGGCCGGATCGCATCGCGATCCCGAGCCTGCTCGCGACCAGCGCCATCCATCACCACCTTATCCGCAGGGGTCTTCGCACCTCCGTTGGCCTCGTCGTCGAAACTGGCGAAGCGCACGAGGTGCACCAATTCGCGGTTCTGGCCGGCTACGGCGCCGAAGCGATCAACCCGTACCTGGCGTTCGAGACCATCGAAGCCAATCTGGGCGAACTCGATAAGCCCATCGCCAAGGACGAGGCCTTCCACCGCTACGTGAAAGCCATCGGCAAGGGCCTCATGAAGGTGATGTCCAAGATGGGCATTTCCACCTATCAGTCCTATTGCGGCGCGCAGATTTTCGACGCGGTTGGCCTTAAATCGGATTTCGTGGCCAAGTGGTTCACGGGTACGCACACCGCGGTTGAAGGGGTGGGCCTCGAAGAAATAGCGGCCGAGACCGCCGAGCGTCACCGGCTTGCCTTCGCCGACGTGCCGGTTTTGAGGGACGCGCTCGAAGTGGGCGGCGAGTACGCCTACCGCATCCGCGGCGAGACGCATGCCTGGAACCCGGACACCATCGCGGACCTGCAGCACGCCGTGCGCGGAAATTCGCGGGAGAAATATCGCTCCTTCGCCAAAGCGCTCAACGATCAGTCGGAGAGGCTGATGACCATCCGGGGCCTGTTCCGCTTGAAGGACGCAAGCGAGATCGGCCGGGCGCCCATTCCGCTCGACGAGGTCGAGCCGGCCAAGGAAATCGTGAAGCGCTTTGCGACCGGTGCAATGTCTTTCGGCTCGATCAGCCGCGAGGCGCATACCACGCTCGCCATCGCCATGAACCGGATTGGCGGCAAGTCCAATACCGGCGAAGGCGGCGAGGAGCCAAACCGCTTCAAGCCGCTGCCCAATGGCGACAGCATGCGCTCGGCCATCAAGCAGGTTGCCTCCGGGCGGTTCGGCGTGACCACGGAATATCTCGTCAACTCCGACATGATGCAAATCAAGATGGTGCAGGGGGCGAAGCCCGGCGAAGGCGGCCAGCTTCCCGGTCATAAGGTCGACGCGACCATCGCCAAAGTGCGCCATTCGACGGCGGGCGTGGGCCTGATCTCGCCGCCGCCACACCACGATATCTATTCCATCGAGGATCTGGCGCAGCTCATCTTCGACCTGAAAAACGTAAACCCGGAAGCCTGGGTGAGTGTCAAGCTCGGCGCCGAGATTGGCGTCGGCACGGTGGCGGCCGGGGTTGCTAAGGCCAGGGCCGACCATGTGACGATCTGCGGCTTCGAAGGGGGAACGGGCGCATCGCCCTTGACCTCGATCAAGCATGCGGGCTCGCCCTGGGAGATCGGCCTGGCCGAAACGCAGCAGACGCTGGTTTTGAACCGCTTGCGCGGCCGCATCGCCGTCCAGGTCGATGGCGGCGTCCGCACCGGGCGCGACGTGGTGATGGGCGCGCTCCTGGGCGCCGACGAATTCGGCTTTGCGACCGCGCCGCTGGTCGCGGCTGGCTGCATCATGATGCGCAAGTGTCATCTGAACACCTGTCCGGCCGGCGTGGCCACCCAAGACCCGGTCTTGCGCGCGCGCTTCAAGGGCAAGCCCGAGCACATCATCAACTACTTCTTCTTCGTAGCCGAAGAGGTCCGTGAATATATGGCGGCGCTCGGCGTGCGCTCCTTCAGCGAGCTGATTGGGCGCTCGGACTGGCTCGGCAAGGAGAAGGCTATCGAGCACTGGAAAGCGCAAGGGCTGGACTTCACCCGGCTGTTCCATCGGCCAGACGTTCCGGCCGGGGTGGCGATCCGGAATTGCGAAGCGCAAAACCACCCAATCGCCCATGTGCTCGACCGCAAACTGATCGAGCTTGCCAAGCCGGCACTTGAGAGCGGGAAGCCGGTCAAGCTCGAATTGCCTATCGCAAGCCATGACCGCACGGCCGGCGCCATGCTCTCCGGCCGCGTCGCGATGGCCTATGGCCATGCCGGCCTGCCCGCGGACACGATTTGGATCGGCTTCAACGGCTCTGCCGGCCAAAGCTTCGGCGCCTGGCTCGCCAGGGGCGTCACCCTCGACCTTGCCGGCGAGGCGAACGACTACGTGGGCAAGGGCCTATCGGGTGGCAAGATCATTGTCCGCCCGGCCGGGAACGCCGCCGCCGTGCCCGAGGAAAGTATTCTCGTCGGCAACACCGTGCTCTACGGCGCCATCTCCGGCGAGTGCTATTTCCGCGGCGTCGCGGGCGAGCGTTTCGCCGTGCGCAATTCGGGCGCGATTGCCGTTGTCGAAGGCACCGGCGATCACGGCTGCGAGTATATGACGGGCGGCTGCGTGGTGGTGCTTGGACCCACGGGGCGCAACTTCGCCGCGGGCATGTCGGGCGGCGTCGCCTATGTGCTCGACGAGAAGGGCGATTTCGACAAGCGCTGTAACATGGCGATGGTCGAGCTCGAACCTATCGATCCCGGCGACGTTTCGCCTTTCGATCAGGCCAACAGCGATACGCTCGAACGCTTCAACTTCGTCCATCTGCTCCACGATATGACCAAGGACGATGAGTTGCGGCTGTTCAAGCTCATCGAAAACCACCGGCACTATACCGGCTCGGAGCGGGCTAAGGCCATTATCGAGAATTGGGCGGACTATCTGCCGAAATTCGTGAAGGTAATGCCCGTGGAATACCGGAAGGCCATGGAAGCCAGGCGGGTCGCGCCGCCTCCACCGCCGCACGCCGATATTGCCGTCGGTGTCAACGGCGAACCGCAGCCTGGATTTTGAGGGCGGGCCTTCGGGCCCGGCGCCGCTTCGCTGCAGGCGCAGTCAAGCGCGAATTTGAGGGTTGAGCATGGGGAAGATAACGGGGTTTCTTGAAATCGAACGCGAGGACCGGGATTACGCGCCCGTCGCCGAGCGCACGCGGCACTACCGCGAGTTCGTGCTGCCGCCTTCGGAAGAGGCGATCCGCAAACAGGCCGCGCGCTGCATGGATTGCGGCATCCCCTATTGCCATCGCGGCTGCCCGGTCAACAACCAGATCCCGGATTGGAACGATCTCGCCTATCACGGCGACTGGCGGGAAGCTGCGCGCAATCTCTATTCGACCAACAACTTCCCCGAGATTACCGGACGCGTTTGCCCTGCCCCCTGCGAGGCGTCGTGCACGCTCAACATCGAGGATGTGCCGGTTACGATCAAAAGCATCGAATGCGCGATTGCGGACCGCTCTTTCGACGAGGGCTGGGCGATTCCGGAGCCGCCTGCGAGGAAAACGGGCAAGCGCGTCGCCATCGTGGGCTCTGGGCCGGCGGGGCTTGCCGCGGCTCAGCAGCTGGCGCGCGCAGGGCACGAGGTACATGTCTATGAGAAGAACGCCATGCCCGGCGGGCTTTTGCGCTATGGCATCCCCGATTTCAAGCTCGAAAAGCATATTGTCGAGCGGCGCGCCGGGCAGATGCAGGCGGAGGGTGTGACCTTTCATTGCAACGTAAATGTGGGCGTGACCCTTTCCGTGGCGGACCTCGAAAAGGACTACGACGCGATCCTGCTTTGCGGCGGCGCCGAGAAGCCGCGCGAATTGCCGGTCCCTGGCCGCGAGCTGAAGGGCATCGAGCAGGCGATGACTTTCCTGCCGCAGCAAAACCGCCGGCTGTCGGGTGAGCCGCTTTGGAATGCGGAGCCGATCCTTGCGGAAGGCAAGCGCGTGGTGGTGATCGGCGGCGGAGACACCGGCTCGGACTGCATCGGCACGTCGTTCCGGCAGGGTGCCAAGTCGGTTGTCCAACTCGAAATCATGCCCATGCCGCCGGAGAAAGAGGACAAGGCTCTGAGCTGGCCGCATTGGCCTTCGAAGCTGCGTACCTCGTCGAGCCAGGCCGAGGGCGCCGAACGCGACTACAGCGTGATGACCACGCGCTTCGAAGGCGATGAGAGCGGCCAGGTGAAGGCGCTTCATTGCGTGCGCGTGGATGGGAAGTTGCAGCCGGTCGAAGGCAGCGATTTCAAGATCGAGGCCGATTTGGTGCTGCTGGCCATGGGCTTCGTCTCGCCCGTGCACGAGGGGATGATTTCGTCCTTCGGGCTTGAACTCGATGCGCGCGGCAACGTGAAGGCGAACGATCGGGACTATCGCACCTCCAGGCCCAAGGTGTTCGCCGCGGGCGACATGCGCCGCGGGCAATCGCTCGTGGTCTGGGCCATCCGCGAGGGGCGCCAGGCCGGTCACGCCATCGATAAGGCGCTCATGGGCCGGTCGGAGCTGCCACGATAGCGAATCCGGCGCACCCGATGAACCCATGGCTTGAGATTCCGCTCGCGGACTACGAGGGGCACATGGCCCTGCCGGAGGTGGCGCAAGCGGCCTATCTCGGGGACACACTTGAGCGCCTCGTAAAGGACCATGCACCGCAATCGGTTGCGGTGATCGGCTGCGCTGGAGGCAATGGCTTCGACCGGCTCGCACGCTTAAAAGTGCCGCGCGTGGTGGGCGCCGACGTAAATCCAGCATACCTCGCGGAGGCGAAGCGCCGCTACTCCGGCAGCCTTCAGCGTCTTGAGCTTGTCTGTTGCGATATCGCCTCCGGCCAATGCCAATTCGAGCCAGTCGATTTCATATTTGCGGCGCTGGTGTTTGAGTTTGCCGGCGTGCCATCCGCCCTCGCATCCCTACGCCGCTTGTTGCGGCCCGGTGGCGTTGCGTTTGCCATCCTGCAACGCCCTCATGCCAGCATCGGCGCCATAACTCCAAGCCCCTTTGCCTCGCTGGCCAAGCTTGCACCAATTCTGCGGCTGATACCGCCCGAACAATTCCAGCAAGATGCGGAGCAGGCGGGCTTCACCGTAAGATCCAGTTTCCGGCGCGTCTTGGCCTCGGGAAAAGCCTTCCAGGAAATCCTCCTGGCGCTGCCCTGACAGGGGCGCTCTTCGTCTTCGCGGTCAAGCCGCACGCTTCGCCTTCTCTCCTTCGCCACGAAGGCTTAGAGCCTCAGCGACATGCAGCACATGGATATCGGCGCTTCCGTCGAGGTCTGCGATGGTGCGCGCAAGCCGGAGCGTGCGGTGATAGCCGCGTGCCGAAAGCCCATTCGCCTCTGCGGCTCGTTCCAAGAACCGCAAACCTTCCCGGTCCAGCGGGCAGAACTCTTCCAGGAGCGGGGCTGGACATCTTGCATTGGTGGTGACGGCCTCGATGCCGGTTATGGAATAACGGCGCGATTGCAGGCTGCGCGCTGCGCGGACCCGTTCCGCCACCTCCGCGCTACCCTCACGCGACGGCGGAAGTGCCAAGTCCGTGGCCTTCACCGGCGCCACCGCGATCTGAATGTCGAGCCGGTCCCAAAGCGGGCCGGAGATGCGTGCTTTGTAGCTTTCCTCGCAGCGCGGTCCCAGCCTGCAGGTCACGCCCGGCGTCCAGGCATGTCCGCACCGGCATGGATTCATGGCGGCGATAAGCTGAAAGCGCGAGGGGTAACGGATACGGTGATTGACTCGCGCTATGATCGTCTCACCGCTCTCGATAGGCTGCCGTAGCGCATCTAGCACATGGGGCGGGAATTCCGGAAACTCGTCGAGGAACAGCACGCCGTGATGGGCAAGGGCGACCTCGCCGGGCTTAGGACGCGCACCGCCGCCTACCAGCGCGGCCATGCTCGCTGAGTGATGGGGCGCGCGGAAGGGCCGCTCTGCGGTCAAGCTTCCATTGACGATTGTGCCCGCGATGCTCTGGATCATCGCGACTTCCAGCAGTTCCCTGGGCTCAAGCGGCGGCAGGATGCTTGGCAGCCGCTGGGCAAGCATCGATTTGCCCGCGCCTGGGGGCCCGATCATCAACATATGGTGACCGCCCGCCGCCGCGATTTCCAGCGCCCGCTTGGCACTTTCCTGGCCGCGCACGTCCTTGAGATCGAGCGTGGCGCCGGTGTTCTGCTCAAGATGCGGCTTGGGCCTGGGGATCGTCACACCGCCCTTGAGGTGGTTGACGAGTGCGAGCAAATGGCGCGGCGCTACAATCTCCATCTCGCCTGAAGCCCATGCCGCCTCGGGCCCGCAGGCTGCTGGGCAGATCAACCCCTTTCCGAGCGCGCTTGCGCCAAGGGCTGCGGGAAGCGCCCCTGCGATAGGACCGAGGCTTCCGTCCAGCCCCAGTTCGCCGATGATTATGAAATCCGTTAGCTTCTCTGGGGCGATCGCCCCCGTTGCAGCCATGACTCCCAGCGCAACCGGCAAATCGTAATGGGTTCCCTCCTTCGGCATGTCTGCGGGCGCCAGATTCACCGTGATACGCTTTGCCGGCAGCCCAAGGCCGATGGCGGTCAGCGCGGCGCGCACCCGCTCGCGGCTTTCGCCGACGGACTTGTCCGGGAGGCCCACGATGGAGAAAGCCGGCAGGCCGGGCGCAATGAGAACTTGCACATCGACTTGCTTCGCATCGATGCCCTCAAACGCAACCGTGGACACCTGCGCAAACATACTAGGCCCCGTACCCTTTTCCGATACGGAAACATTATCGTCAAATTTGCAAAAATCAAGAACATTAAGCGAACGCTAACGGCATGCGGTCTTTTCTTCCACAACATCCCAGATGAGCGCCGCGATATCGGGGCCGCCGAAGCGTTTCACCTCGCGGATTCCCGTCGGCGATGTTACATTGATTTCGGTCAGGTAGTCGCCGATGACATCGATGCCTACGAAAATCAGGCCGCGCCGCCTAAGCTCCGGCCCGATTGTCTCGCAGATTTCGCTCTCGCGCGGCGTCAGTTCCGCAGCCTCGGGCCGCCCGCCAACGTGCATATTCGACCGCGTTTCGTCGGCGGCGGGAACCCGGTTGATCGCACCAACGGCCTTGCCGTCGACGAGGATAATGCGCTTGTCGCCGGCCCGCACCTCTGGCAGGTAGCGCTGTACCACGAATGGCTCGCGGAATACCGTTTGGAACAGCTCCACCAAAGAACCGGCGTTGGTGTCGTCCGGCCTCAGCCTGAACACCGCGGCACCGCCATTTCCATAAAGCGGCTTCACGACGATATCGCCAAATTCCGCGCGAAATTCTTTCAGCCTGTCGAGCGAGCGCGTGATCAGCGTTGGCGGCATAAGCTCGGGAAACTCGGTGACGAACAGCTTCTCGGGTGCGTTTCGGACACTCGCGGGATCGTTCACCACCAGCGTTTTGGGATGAATGTGATCGAGAATGTGGGTCGTCGTCACATAGGCCATATCGAAGGGGGGGTCCTGGCGGAGATGGACTACATCCAGCTCCTCCAAGGCGAGCGTTTGTGCGGCTCCCTGCTCGAAGTGGGCACCATGCACATCGTCGACGCGAAGCTCATGACCTTCGGCGAAGACGCGGCCGTCGCGCATAAACAGATTGGCGGGGGTGTAGTAGAATATACTGTGGTGGCGCTTTTGCGCTTCCAGCATAAGCGCGAAGGTTGAATCGCCACTGATGTTGATCCGCTCGATCGGGTCCATCTGGACCCCAGTCTTCAGCCGCATGCGCTCGCCTCCGGGTCTTACCGGTGGGACTTTAGGGCACCCGCCGAATTACGCAAGAAAGGCTTGCTCGATGTGGGCGCAACCGCGGTTCGGGGTAACGAGGACGACATCGAAACTGGCCGAGCAATGCGCAAGCTCCAAATGCTCACCCAAAAAGACTTCCGCGGCGACCGCAATTCGCGCCTGCTGGCGCGGCAGGATCGCATAGGCAGCCTCTTCCTGGGTTTTCCGGCGCTTCACTTCGACGAAAGCTAGGTGATCGCCGCGTCTGGCAACGAGGTCGATCTCACCGCCCTTGGTTTTATAGCGCTGCGCCAAAATCCGGTAGTCTTTGCTTTCGAGGAGCCCTTTTGCCCAGCCCTCAGCCGCCACACCGGTTGCATAGGAGGTTGGAGCGGGAAATCTCTGGCTATTTCGCGTGGTCATCGCTCTTGCCCCTTAGCTGCAACGCCAAGTTGTACACCTGCTTCCGGCCAACTCCAAGCCCCTTCGCGACTTCTTCAACAGCCTCCTTCAAGCTCACCCGCCGCATCGCGCTGCGCAGGGCGTTTTCGATATCCTCATTTGCCGGCGGCTTTGCTTCTCCGGGGCCGATAACGATCACCAATTCTCCAGCGGGCGGACTAGCGCGGACTTCCTCCAGGATCTCACCCGGCCTTCCCCTTAGGATTGCCTCGAAAAGCTTGGTCAGCTCGCGTGCGATAGCGAGCCGGCGGTCAGGGAATATCTCCACCAAGACTTCGAGCGTTTGACTAAGGCGCGCGCCGCTTTCGTAGAAGATTAGCGTCCCTGGGACGGCCCGGACGGCTTCGAGCTCAAGCCGGCGGGCTGTTTCCTTTGGGGGCAGGAACCCTCCGAAGTAGAACCGGTCCGTCGGTAAGCCGGCTGTCACCAGCGCAGCAAGGAGCGCCGAAGGGCCGGGGATCGCAAATACGCCGATTCCCTCTTCGATTGCCGCGCGCACCAGCTTGAACCCGGGGTCGGCGACCAGAGGCGTGCCGGCGTCCGAGATCAGCGCCACGCTTTTGCCTTGCCTGAGCACCGCCAGGATGCGGGCACGATCGTTGTCTCCACTGAAGTCGTGATACGCTTCGAGCTTACGCCCAATGCCATAGGCCGCGAGCAGCTTGCGGCTATGCCGGGTATCCTCGCAAAATGCCGCATCGGCGGACGCAAGCACAAAGAGCGCCCGGATAGAAATGTCAGCGAGATTTCCAATAGGCGTGGACACGATATAGAGGCCCGGCGCCAGCGAGGTTGCGGCGAGCTTATCGAGCTGACGGCTCAGTCCGGTGGCAAGCTCCGGTTTGAGTGTGCGATTCGGGGCCATGCTTTGGGATGCCTCTGTGGCAGCAGGCTTCGATTTTTTTGAAAACTGCTGTCCGGACATCACCAATCAGCCATAGTTGCGAAAGAGGTTGCTTGCCAGAAGCGGCGCCTGCAGGATACGCGCGCCGCCGGCAGCGGGAGCCGGTTGCGGTTCAACCGGCGCTGGTCAACATGAAGCTGATACTCGCTCAATGAAGATACCGTTTCAACATGATCGCGCACGCAATCGCTTGTTTCTTAGCTTTGCGGCATTCCTGACCTGCCTCGGCCTGGCCGCGTGCTCGGTTGGCGGGCTGGGAGGCTCTGGCCCAAGCAACAGCATTTCGGGGGCAGCACCGCAAGGCGTTCCCGCGGGCCAAACCGTGAAGGTGGCATTGCTGCTGCCGCTCACGGGCAATGTGAATGCGGCGCCGGTTGCCAAGGCGATGAAGCAGGCAGGCGAGCTGGCGCTTTTCGATTTCGACAAGCCCAACATGCAGCTCATCCCGAAAGACACCCATGGCAACCCCGAGGGCGCGCGGCAAGCTGCGCAGGAGGCCGTGAAAGAAGGCGCCGAGCTCGTGATCGGGCCGCTCTTTGCCAATGAGGTTTCGGCTGTCGCTCCCATCGCTCAAGCCGCCCACATTCC
The DNA here is from genome assembly GCA_052145975.1 of Rhodomicrobium sp. GTDB lineage: Bacteria > Pseudomonadota > Alphaproteobacteria > Rhizobiales > Rhodomicrobiaceae > Rhodomicrobium. The sequence continues at coordinate 19,255 of JBKQNN010000161.1, forward strand.
CGTGCTCGCATTTTCGAGCGACAGAAATGTTGCAGGCAACGGCGTCTATCTTATGAGTTTCGTCGCAGGCGCCGACGTGCCGCGGATGATTTCCTATGCGGTTTCCCAGGGAAAAACCCGCTTTGCAGCTCTCTTTCCGCAAAACGACTATGGGCGCCTTGTCCAGCAGGCTTTTGAGCGCGCGGTTCAGGAAAATCACGGTCAGGTTGTGATGATCAAGACCTTCCCTCCGGATGCGAACGGCATGCTTCCGCCGGTCAAGGAAATGTCGGTGCTGGCCAAGTTGCCGTCGGCCAAGAAAGATCCGAAAGACACGCAGCCCCCGATGCCGATGCCGCCGCAAATCGACGCCGTTTTCATTCCGGCGGGCGGCGACACGCTGCCCTCGCTGGCCCCGCTCTTCCCGTATTACGAGATGGACACCAAGAACGTGAAGCTCATGGGGCTCTCGGGCTGGGACTATACCGGCGCCGGGAAAGAGCCGGCCCTGCTCGGCGGCTGGTTCGCGGCACCGGATCCCAAGGGCTGGCAAGGCTTCACGCGCCGCTACGTCGAGACTTATGGCGATGCGCCGCCTCGCCTCGCGAGCTTGGCTTACGATGCCGTAAGCCTTGCCATTTCGCTTTCGAATAACCCGCCAGCGCAACGTTTTGCCGCGACGGAGCTTACGAGAGCAAGCGGATTTCAAGGCGTCGATGGGCTTTTCCGGCTCCGGCCGGACGGCACCTCCGAACGCGGCCTCGCCATTATGGAGGTGCAGAAATACGGCAACCAGGTTATCGAGCCCGCGCCCTCATCCTTCGGAACGGCGGTCGCGCAATATTGACCATCCTCAGAGCCGCCGCCGCGCAGTAAAGGCGTGGGCAAGCGGCTGCGATTTCGGGCAGGCCCCTTGCGTTTCCGCACGCTTTTGTACAAGTTCATGCCTGAACGCCGTGAGCAACACTGGAAGCTATTGGCCGCGCCGGCACGGAACAGCGCCGGCATCCGGCCGTTGCGACGGTTCGCGGGCTAGAATTGGAAACGGCTAAAGGACAGCTAAACTAGGAACCGCCTCCATGCAGAACCGTCCGTTCAACTTTCAAAAAGAGAAAACCGTCCCCATCAACTGGCGCCGCGGCGTATTCCGCCTCTGGGTGCTTGCTTCTGCCGCATGGATCATGGGATGGGTGATTTATTTCGCCATAACGCTCATCAGCGGTGAGTCGACAATCCATCAGCTGGTGGTGGCACCGGTTGTGCTACTTGGGCCACCCGTGGCGCTTTTGCTCTTCGGGATCGCCACAAGGTGGGCGTTTCGAGGCTTCCAGGTTGACGATCAACTCCCCGGCGCTTAGGCGCCTGTATACACAGTTCGGGCATCGTTTTCAGTTGGCAAAGCGGGGGCAGCCGTCAGCCCTTGGGCGAGCGCGCCAATAATTGAGTTCAGAACAAGCCGGCCCTGCGGCGTGGCCCGCAGATGCCGGCCTTCCCTCACGAGCAGGGCCTCCTCCTGAAGCGCGGAAAGCCCCGCGGGTTCAAGCCGGTACCCGGTTCTGTCTTGTAGGCTTTGAATATCCAGCCCCTCGCTCAGGCGCAACATCATAAGCACCATCTCTTCCGCCTGTTCACGGGCGCTAAGCTCGCAAGCTTCGGCGCAGCCATGTCCGCGCCCGGCAACCTGGGCAGCCCATGCGCCAGGCGTTCTTATCGCCGCCGTTGCGATTTTGGTTTTGGCCGTGCTAATGCGGCCGTGAGCGCCTGGCCCAGCGCCAACATAGTCGCCATAGCGCCAATAGGTCAGATTATGCCGGCTTTCCTGGCCCGGAAATGCGTGGTTCGAAACTTCATAGGCCGGCAGGCCCGCCGCCTCGCATAGCTCCTGCGTCAGATCGTAAAGACCGGCGGATAGTTCCCCGCTGGGAACCTGAAGCCGGCCGCTACGGTGCAGGTGAAAGAACGGGGTTTCGGGCTCTATGGTGAGCTGATAAAGCGACAGATGCCCCAGCGCCAAGTCCAGCGCTAGCACCAGCTCCTTCTGCCACGCTTCCGCCGTTTGATCGGGCCGCGCGTAAATCAGGTCGAAATTGACGCGTTCGAAGTGCCGCGCGGCGATATCGAGTGCGCGGCGCGCTTCGTCAGCGGTATGGAGCCGGCCCAGAAAGCGCAGCGCGGCATCGTCGAAGGACTGCACGCCCAGAGAAACGCGATTCACGCCGGCCGCGCGGAAGCCGGCAAAGCGGCCAGCCTCAACGCTCGAAGGATTGGCTTCGAGTGTGATTTCGCATTCCGGGGCCACCGGCCAAAGCGCTGCGATCCCGGCTAGCATCGAGGCCACCGTCGCAGGTGCCATCAGCGAGGGCGTTCCGCCGCCGAAAAAAATGCTTGCGACTGTGCGTCCGGCGGTTTGCTTTGCGTAATATCCAAGCTCAGCGATAACGGCCTTCAGGTACTCTTCCTCGCCGATGCTCCGCTTGGCGTAGGAGTTGAAGTCGCAATAGGGGCATTTGGACTGGCAGTAGGGCCAATGGACATAGACGGCGAGCCCGGCGCAAACTTCGCCAGCCGGCTCAGGTCTGGCCGCCGTCTCCATCGAGGCTTGCGGCCCGGAAGGCCGCGAAGGCGTTCGCGCGGTGTGAAATTGCATGTTTCTGCGCGGGGTCCATCTCCCCGAATGTCTGGTTATAGCCGTCCGGCACGAACATCGGGTCGTAGCCAAAACCTCTATCGCCCCGAGGCGGCCAGACCAGATGGCCTTCGACGGTGCCTTCAAAGAACTGGGCCGCACCCATTGGGTTTGCAAGGCAAAGCACGCAAACGAATTTGGCGCGGCGCTGTTCTGGCGAAACCGCGCCTTTGGCTTGCAGTTCCTCCTCCACCTTGGCCATCGCCCTGTGAAAATCGCGCGGCTCCCCGGCCCACCGGGCGGAATGTACACCGGGCGCGCCTCCCAGCGCCTCCACCGCAAGGCCAGAATCGTCGGCCAGCGCCGGCCTTCCCGAAGCGAAAGCGGTAATCACGGCTTTGAGTTGCGCGTTTTCTTCGAAGGTCTCGCCGGTCTCGACGGGTTCCGGAACGCCTAGCTCCGCGGATGACAAAACCGCGACCCCAGAAGGATCGAACAGCTCCCAGAATTCGCGCAGCTTGCCTTGATTGTGAGTTGCGACAACGAGACTGTCGCCACGCTTGAGCCGTATGGCCATACGACCCCGCTGGTTAAAGGATGGTCAGCTTTTGCAGATTGACGAGTTCCGCCACGCCTTTCTTGGCGAGCTCGGTCATTTCGGCCATACGTTCCTCGGAAAACGCGGCCTTCTCCGCGGTGGCCTGGACCTCGACAATCAGTCCCTTGCCGGTGAAAACGAAATTTGCATCCGCCTCAGCTTCGGAATCCTCGGCATAATCCAGATCGAGCACGGGCACGCCCTTGTAGATGCCGCAGGAGATGGCTGCGACCTGATCCTTCATCACACCATCCTTGATCATGTCCCGGGCGCGCATCCACTGCAAGCAATCGTGAAGTGCTATCCATGACCCGGTAATCGCAGCAGTGCGCGTGCCGCCGTCGGCCTGCAGGACATCGCAGTCCACCACGATCTGCCGCTCGCCGAGAGCCGGAAGGTCGACGACGGCCCGCAGCGCTCTGCCGATCAGGCGTTGAATTTCTTGACTGCGGCCGGATTGGTGCCCGGATGCCGCTTCCCGGCGCGTCCTATCCGAAGTCGCGCGCGGCAGCATGCCATATTCGGCCGTTATCCACCCCCGGCCCTGCCCCTTGAGCCATGGCGGAAGGCGTTCCTCGATACTGGCCGTGCAGAGCACGTGCGTATTGCCGAACTTTATAAGGCAGGAGCCTTCGGCGTGGAGTGAGAAAGCGCGCTGGAAGCTGACAGAGCGTAAATCGCCCGGCTGCCGTTTCGAGGGACGCATGGTAACCTGCATTGCTAGAAGGGGTGATGGCGCATCCTGGAGAGGCCGCCAGGAGCTGGCGCGGACAGTAAAACACGGGAAGGCAAAGGGAAAGCGGCTTTTCCCGCCGCCCGCGCTGAAATTTTTGGAATACCGTCTAAGCTAGCTGACCGTAGAGCCAATCCACCACGGGTCCGATCCATCTTGCTCATCGTCTTCGGCAGATAGCCGCCCCGCAAGAAAGCTGCAGACGTCGTCGCTTTCCAGCGTATTCCCCTCCATCACAGGCATTAGGAGGTGGCTGCGAAAGCCGAGCCCCGCCTTAGTACCGGAGGCTTGCGTTATGGTCTGCTCGGTCATCGCATCATCCTCGTTAAATTAATGTTAGGATTATTAGGGTCCGATTCGTGCGCAAATGTCATGCGCGTGGCCTAAGCGCGCCCTAACTCTGCCTTGCAGCGTGCCTATACGGCAACAGGCCGCTCCCTGTGCAGGATATAGGAAATTGGCTAAGCTTATCAAGGCCAACGGCCTGCCCGATCCCCTTGAGGGGTTCGTGAACAGGCCGCTGGAATGTATCGCCCCCTGCGAAGACCGCAGAGGTGTCTTAGGATGCCGCTCTATTCATGCGGTTGCCGATCAGGTCGGTCACGACGCCAGGCTCGGCGAGCGTCGATGTATCGCCAAGATTGGAGAAATCGTCTTCGGCGATCTTGCGTAAGATCCGGCGCATGATTTTGCCGGATCGCGTCTTGGGCAGGCCAGGCGCGAATTGGATCAGATCGGGTGTTGCGATCGGCCCAATTTCCTGGCGCACCCAATTCTTGAGCTCGGTTCTAAGCTCTTCGGTGGGTTCGACGCCCGTCATGAGCGTCACATAGACGTAAATGCCCTGCCCCTTGAGGCTATGCGGGTAGCCGACACAAGCCGCTTCCGCCACTCTTGGGTGGGCGACCAGGGCCGATTCCACTTCGGCCGTACCCATGCGATGGCCCGCGACGTTGATTACGTCGTCGACGCGGCCGGTAATCCAGTAATACCCGTCTTCGTCGCGGCGGCTGCCATCGCCGGTGAAATAAGTGCCTGGATAGGTAGCGAAGTAGGTCTGCACAAAGCGCTCATGATCGCGGTAGACGGTGCGCATCTGACCCGGCCATGAGTCCGTGATCACGAGATTGCCCTCGCCCGCGCCCTCGAAGGGCTGGCCCTCAGGCGACATGAGTGCCGGCTGCACGCCGAAGAACGGCCGTGTCGCCGAGCCCGGTTTCAGCGCGGTAGCACCCGGCAGCGGCGTGATCAGAATGCCGCCGGTCTCGGTCTGCCACCAGGTATCGACGATTGGGCAGCGTTCCTCGCCGACAACGTGGTAATACCACTCCCAGGCTTCGGGATTGATCGGCTCGCCGACGCTGCCGAGCAGCTTGAGCGACTTGCGGCTCGTCTTCTTGACGTGCGCTTCGCCAGCGCCCATCAGCGCGCGGATCGCCGTTGGAGCGGTGTAGAACGTATTCACCTGGTGCTTGTCGACGACATCCCAGAACCGCGACGCGCTGGGATAGTTCGGCACGCCTTCGAACATTAGTGTGGTTGCGCCGTTGGCGAGCGGGCCATAAACAATATAGCTGTGGCCTGTCACCCAGCCGACGTCCGCGGTGCACCAGAAAATATCGCCGTCCTTGTAATCGAATACGTATTGGTGCGTGAGCGATGCAAAGACGAGATAGCCGCCCGAGGTGTGCAGGACGCCTTTGGGCTGGCCCGTGGAACCGGACGTATAGAGGATGAAAAGCGGGTCTTCCGCGCTGATTTCCTCGGGCGGGCAATCGGCTGAAACGCTCAGCATTTCGTCAGCGAGCCAGTAGTCGCGGCCTGCCTTCCAGCCAACGGGGCTGTTGGTGCGCTTCGCGACAAGCACTCGCTCGACCGTCGGGCATTTCTCAAGCGCCTTGTCGGCGTTTGCCTTGAGCGGCACTTTGCGGCCGCCGCGAATGCCCTCGTCCGCGGTAATGAGGACGTTCGAATCGCAGTCGATGATGCGGCTGGCGAGGCTGTCCGGCGAGAAACCTCCGAACACAACCGAGTGGATCGCGCCGATGCGGACGCAGGCGAGCATGGCATAGGCGGCTTCGGGGATCATCGGCAGATAGATCGTTACCCGGTCGCCCTTTTTCACTCCGTGCTTCTTGAGCACATTCGCCACGCGGCATACGCGCTCGTGAAGCTGCCGGTAGGTGATCTTCATGTCCATGCTGGGCTCGTCGCCTTCCCAAAGGATGGCAACCTGATCGCCGCGCTTTGCGAGATGACGGTCTACGCAATTCGCGCAGACGTTCAACGTGCCATCCTCGAACCACTTGATGGAAACATTGTGAGTATCGAACGAGGTGTTCTTGACCGTGGTGAAGGGCTTGACCCAATCGATCCGGGCCGCCTGTTCGCCCCAGAAGCCATCCGGATCCCGCACGCTGCGTTCATACATAGCGCGGTATTTTTCGTCGTTGACATAGGCCGAGGAAGCCCAGTCTTCCGGAACGGGATATGTTTTTGCCGTCATCGATTTCCTCCCCAAGACGTAGAATTCGGGCTCATTATGGTGATTGGCCGCTCGCGGAGCAACCTGCCTTAGGTCGAAGAAACAGGCTTCTCCGCAGGAACTGAGAGATTAGCTGCACGTCGAGAATCCGCAATTGCGGCAAACGCGGCAGCCCTCCTGAAAAACCACGCTTGGCGACCCGCAGCGCGGGCAGAAAAGGCGCGCGCCGCTCACGGTTATTCCTGTACTGTTTTTTCCACTTTCTGCAAGCAGGCTCTCGCTTCCCGTGCCTCGCCCAGTGCCGCCATCCCTGGCCACAAAGCCGATATGGACCAGATGCTGCTCGATAATGTCTCCGATGGCCGCGAGCAGGCTCGGCACATATTTGCCATTCATCCAAGCGCCGCCCCTTGGATCGAAGACTGCCTTCAGCTCCTCGACGACGAAGGAAATGTCGCCGCCGCGGCGGAAAATCGCGCTGATCATCCGGGTAAGCGCAACCGTCCAAGCGTAATGCTCCAGGTTCTTCGAGTTTATAAAGATTTCAAAGGGGCGCCGCTGGCCGCCGTCGAACGTGTCGTTGAGGGTCACATAGATGGCATGGTCCGAGCCGGGCCATTTGAGCTTGTAGGTGAAGCCGGAGAGAACTGCGTCCCGTGCGGGCGGCGGGGCGCCGGCAAACTGGCCTGCTTGCGCCGGCGCAAGCGGAAGTGCGGGCTGCATGGGTCCAGCGGCAGGCGGAACTGACGGCAACAGAACTTCCCCAGTCACCGGGTTTGGCCGGTAAGCCGTGCAGCCTTTGAGGCCCAGCCGGTAAGCGTCGAGGTAGAGTGCTTCGAACTCCTCGAATGCCATGCTTTGCGGGCAATTCACGGTCTTGGAAATCGACGCATCGACATAGTGCTGGAGCTCGGCCTGCATGAGGATATGCTCCTGCGGCGAAAGCTGGTGCGCGGTAACGAATGCGTCCGTGAGCGGCGCCTGGCCGTGCATTTCCCGGAACAGGCGCACCGCGTAATCCTCGACGGTTTCGTAATTGGGCGTGCCGTCCGGTGCCAGGATGCGGCGGCGGTATTCGAGATCGAACACCGGTTCGATCCCGCTCGAAACATTGCCCGCGAGCAGCGAAATCGTCCCCGTGGGTGCGATCGAGGTCAGCACTCCATTCCTTATTCCGTGCTTTCCGATGGCATCCTGCAGGGCGGGCGGCAGCGAGCTGGGGAACGGGCGTCTCAGGAACTCGCCTGCATCGAAAAGCGGAAAAGCCCCCTTCTCCTCCGCCAGTTCCACGCTTGCCGCATAGGCTGTGCGGGCGATCTTTTCCATCCAGCGCCGGGCAAGATCGCGGCCTTCCTCCGAGCCGTAGTGCTTTCCGTATAGGATCAGCGCATCCGCAAGGCCCGTTACGCCGAGCCCGATGCGCCGCTTGGCCTTGGCCTCCTTCTCCTGAGCGGAAAGCGGGTAGCGTGACACATCGATGATGTTGTCAAGCAGCCTGACCGCGATAGGCACGAGCGCTTCAAGCCGGCTCTCGTCAAGCCTTGCTGCGGGCGTGAAGGGCTCTTCGATCAGCGCCGCGAGATTGATGGAACCGAGCAAGCAGGCGCCGTAGGGAGGTAATGGCTGCTCGCCGCATGGATTTGTGGAGCTGATTTTTTCGCAATAATTCAAGTTATTTAGCGCATTCACCCGGTCGATGAAAATCACGCCGGGTTCCGCATAATCGTAGGCGCTGCGCATGATCTTGTGCCAGAGCCCGCACGCGCTTAACGTGCGGAAAACTTCGCCGCCGAAGACAAGCGGCCAAGGCGCATCCGCCTGCACCGCTTCCAGGAAGGCATCGGTTACAAGTACCGACAGATTGAAGTTTCTGAGCCTGGCGGGATCGGCCTTGGCTTCTACGAAGGCTTCGATATCGGGGTGGTCGCAGCGCAAAGTGCCCATCATCGCGCCCCGGCGGGAGCCCGCGGACATAATGGTCTTGCACATCGCGTCCCAGACATCCATGAAGCTCACGGGGCCGGAAGCATCGGCGCCAACGCCACGCACGGGCGCGCCCCTGGGCCTCAGCGTTGAGAAGTCGTGCCCGATGCCGCCGCCCTGCTGTAGAGTTAGCGCCGCCTCGCGCACATGGGCGAAGATCGAGCCCATATCGTCGCCGATCTCGCCCATGACAAAGCAGTTGAAAAGTGTGACATCGCGTCCTGTCCCGGCACCCGCCAGCACACGGCCGGCGGGAATAAAGGCGAAGTTCGCCATGGCGCCCCTAAAGCGCTGCTCCCAGACCTTGCGATTGCTGGGCGCCTCGGCTGCCGATGCGGCCGACGCGACCCTCGCCCAAGTCTCCTCGATAGAATGCTCCGCCAGACCGCCGGAGGGCTCAAAACGGTACTTGGCTTCCCAGATTTGCTTTGAGACTTGTAATGACATCCCGAACTGGTCCAACGCGGCTGCGTTCGTATTAAGAGCGCTTAATGTTCTCTTTTTGTACCTCTGCGTCAAGCCCGTCTGTGGATAACTTGGGCCTTACGCGCTCATAAATATAGTTCCCAGCACGCTGGAGCGACAGCGCCCGCTGAAGCGAAATGCAGTTTGGCTTAAATCCCGCATATGCCCATGATACCAAATTCGGGCGATTGCTTCGCAATGTCGCCCACATCGCCGGCCTTCGCGGGTGCGGGCTCTGTCCTTCTCCAAGCAAGCTCGCCAGCATTAAATTAGGTAGCGATAGGCGGGGAGCAGAGTTGCGGGCTGCCGGCGGCACCGTCTCTTTTACCGGCAGTTTGGCGCTACTCATAAATTGGCTTTTCAAGCAGCCGGCATCGCGCGCGTTTAGGCTTTGCCGCCATGGAACGGGCTGGACCGGGTAGCCATCGGTCAGCGATAGGTTTTCCATCTCCAATGCCCAATACAACTCACCATTGCAATGACATTTAACCGGCCCATCGGCCTCAGATATAATCGAGTACTTCATCGAACTCTCAACTACGCTAACGCTCTTTTATGCGATCCCGCGGGCATACGGTTACTATACTCTGCAATTCAAAACTGCT
>JBKQNN010000162.1:0-12456 GCA_052145975.1 Rhodomicrobium sp.
AGGCGATGATGTCCGTGACGAGCCCCACATTCGGCGTGGCAACGCCGATGGCGTCGAGCTGCTTCCATAGCGCCGGAAGATCCTGCTGGCGCACATGCGGCAGCACCAGGTTCTGCTCGTGGCCTACACGGATCTCGCCGTGGCTGTAGCGGTCAGCAAGGTCCGCGATTGCCTCCATCTGGCCCGAAGTCGCATCGCCCGGCGGCTTGGCCGCGGGCTTCAACGAAAGCGTAACGATGGCATAGCCGGGAACTTTGTGCTTCGCGGTTGAATTCCGGCGCCACAGTGCGAAACGGAGATCCGCTTTGAGCGCCGTGCTCAGCACAGCCGGTTCGTCCTCAAGCGCCTCATATTCCGGATAGACGAAGCGCGAGCGGATTTCGCCAACAAAAGCGGGATCGAGCTGCAGATAGCTATCCTTGATTTGCGCCCATTCTTCCTCAACCTCGCCGGCCAGGCGCTCCACGCCAAGATCGTGCACCAGAAACTTTATGCGGGCTTTGTAATTGTTGTCGCGGCGGCCGTAAGTATTGTAGATGCGCAAAACCGCTTCAAGGTAGCTCAAGAGATGCTGCTTGGGCAGGAAGCTGCGGATCGTCTTGCCGATAAAGGGCGAGCGCCCAAGCCCGCCGCCAACGGAAACCTCGAAGCCAACCTCTCCCTGCGCGCCCGCGATCATGCGCAGGCCGACATCGTGGACTTTCACCGCCGCGCGGTCGTGCCGCGCTGCCGTGATTGCGATTTTGAACTTGCGCGGCAGGAACGAGAATTCCGGGTGCAGAGTGGACCATTGCCGCAGGATCTCGGCCCAAAGCCTCGGGTCTTCGATCTCGTCCGGCGCAACGCCAGCCCATTGATCTGTCGTGATATTCCGGATGCAATTGCCAGAGGTCTGGATGGCGTGGATGCCAGCCGAAGCCAGCTCTTCCAGCGCGTCCGGCACATCGGAAAGCTTGATCCAATTGAGCTGGAGGTTCTGCCGCGTCGTGAAATGGCCGTAGCCGCGGTCGTAGACGCGCGCGACGTGGGCAAGCTTGCGCAGCTGGTTCGAGGAAAGCGTGCCGTAGGGGACGGCGATCCGCAGCATATAGGCGTGAAGCTGCAGGTACACACCGTTCATCAGCCGCAGCGGCTTGAACTCGTCCTCGGTCAGCTCGCCCGAAAGACGCCGCGCCACTTGGCCGCGGAATTCCGCCGCGCGCTCCGCGATGAAGGTGCTGTCGAATTCGTCGTAGACGTACATTCCTGCTAAGCCGCTGCCCGTTCGGGGATGTCGCGGGGTAGCGCGAATGTTGGGCCGCTGGTGCGGATGAATTCGCGCAAATTGCCGGGCACGGCCGCGGCCGTGCTCGCGTCTATAGGCGCCGCGTAGGGCCCGACGGCTGCGAGGCTATCGGCTTGCGCCTCCTTGAGCACGCTCTGCGCCTCGGCCGCGGTCCAGAAAACCGCTGCCGCTGAGAGCTTTTCCGTCCACTGGCCCGAGGCCGTCCGGTGAACCACCGCGCCATCCGAAAGCCGGTTGGCGGTTATGACTACAGGGCCGCTTACCCGGAGTTTCTGTTGAAGAGGTGATGCCATGGCTTGCTGCCCCATCCGCTGAACCGCGTCTTACACGCCGCTCACATTTTGGCGAAGAGCAGAAAAATCTCAAGCCGGAAGCACCGCAACGGAAGAAATAAGTTCGAAATTCCAGAGTCCCGCAGCAGCCTGCTGAAAAAATATTGCGCACGTGCCGCTCTTAAGAAAAGCCTGCCCCGTTTCCCCAAGCCTGCGGAAACCGGCTCCAATTCCGCAAGCTGGATCGGCGTGGAATCCAGTTCGCATCGCCCCTGGAACGGTATTGCGGGAGGCGCATTCTCCAGAAATGGATGCCGAAAAGCGACAGACTGAGGATGATCGCCGGCCCTCGCAAGGGGAGCGCGGGAACGCCAAGCCTGCTTCGGGCGATCTCAATTTCGCGGCCATCCCTCCCCGGAGACTGCCCCTTCCAGGGGAACTCCCGGCAACCGGGCGCAGCGCCAAAGCCAAGGTTGTGATCGTAGGCGCGGGGTTCGCCGGCCTCAACGCTGCACGCGCTCTCCGCCGCGCGCCCGTCGAGATCACCATCATCGACCGGCACAACTACCACTGCTTCCAGCCGCTGCTCTATCAGGTGGCAACGGCAACCCTTTCGCCCGCCGATGTCGCGTGGCCGATCCGCACTTTGGTCCGGGACCAGAAGAACGTAACCGTGCTGCTAGCCACCGTTACAGGCGTCGATGCCACCGGGAAGCTGATTTTCGCCGATGGCAGGGCTTTCCCCTTCGATTATCTCATCCTCGCGCCGGGTGCCACGCACTCCTACTTCGGACACCCTGAATGGGCGCAGGCCGCACCAGGGCTAAAAACCATCGAGGATGCCACGGCCATCCGGCGCGCCACACTACTCGCCTTCGAGAAGGCGGAGTTCGCGCAAACGGACCAGGACCGCAAGCGTTACCTGTCCTTCGTGGTCGTGGGCGGCGGGCCTACCGGTGTGGAAATGGCCGGCGCCATCGCGGCCATTGCGCAAGGGTCGCTTCATCCGGATTTCAGGCATATCGACGCGAGGGACGCGACGATCAGGCTTATCGAAGCGGGCCCGCGCATCCTGCCCGCGCTGCCGCCAAAGCTGTCCGATTACGCCAAGCGGACGCTGGAACGCCTTGGCGTGCAGGTTGAGACATCGTCGCCGGTAACGGCGTGCACCGAAAATGGGGTCGAAACCGCGAACGGCTTCATCGAGGCGGCGACAATCGTTTGGGCCGCGGGAGTTGTAGCATCGCCCGCGGCCCAATGGCTCGGCGTGAAAGCGGACAAAGCCGGCCGCATCGAGGCCGCTCAAGACCTGTCGGTGACTGGGATGCCTTCCATTTTCGTTGCCGGAGATGTCGCCGCCGTTCGCCAACTATCCGGCGCGCCGGTTCCTGGCATAGCGCCCGCCGCAAAGCAGATGGGCAAATATGTGGGAAACAGGATCGCGGCGGCTCTGGCTGGCAAGGCGCTGCCTCCCTTCCGCTACCGCCACGAAGGCGATCTGGCGGTGATCGGCCGCGGCGCGGCCGTGGTGCGCATCGGCCGGTTCAGCCTGAAGGGTTTCGTAGGCTGGCTGTTCTGGGGCGCGGCCCACATCTTCTTTCTGATCGGCGTCAGGAACCGCCTCATGGTGGCGATCAGCTGGCTTTGGTATTACGTCACTTTCCAGAGCGGCGCCCGGCTCATAACGGGTTACGCCGCCCCCGCTCAGCCTGCGAAAGGCGACGGCGCCAGACCTGCCGCTGTTGACAGAACGCCGGCACGCCACGTAGATATATCAGGTGGACGCGCTGGACACGTAGCTCAGCGGTAGAGCATTCGCTTCACACGCGAAGGGTCACAGGTTCGATCCCTGTCGTGTCCACCAGACCGCCACCATAAGATATTGTTTTAATTGCCATTTTTGTTTGGTGGGACAATTGAGGGACAGCACCTGATTGTAGGGTGGTTCTGGGTGCCCATTATTTCCATATGATTCGATGGGAGTGAATGCACCATGTTGCCCCCCTTTGATCGCGTCCATTTCTGGTATGATCAGACCTTCTCGCGCCCCGGAAAGTCCCTGATCAATTTTTGAAGCTCGGCAAGCAAGCGCTGCGCGGTGCTACATGTCTGTTGGACGGTGCCAGCGCTTTGGCCGCGAGCAGGTGAAGCAAGGACGCAAACAGAAGCCGCGAATTCTTCCGCCTCAGGCATCAGCCTCAATTCCTCAAGCATCCCTATCATCGACGCGATTGCCAAACCTGGCGCGACGGCAACGCCCCGCTGCTCCAGCAATTCCCGCAAGGCGTGTTCGATGTCCATGCGCAAGCGAGCCATGGTAAGCAGGCCAAACTCCCCCGCTAGATCGTCGGTTGTGGGGAGTTCGCGGCGCAGCTTGGCCGGCAAAGCGGGCGCTGAGGTCAACCGGTATGCCGCAACGCCCATGGGTTTGCTGGTGTCGCGGAGAGCATATTCCACGATAACAGCGTTGCGGCCCTTGCAAAGAATGACGCCAATGGAAGGCTGATCGTCCGCGTGCTTCAGTTGATCGTCGACAGCAGACAAATAGAAGTTCATTTTCCCTGCAAACTCGGGCTTGAACCCTTCAATTTTCAGTTCAAAGACCAACGAAGCAGCGCAGGCGTAGATGGTAGAAAAGTAAATCAAGATAATAGTCCTGCCCACCAACTTCGAGATGGTATTGGCTACCAACGAAAGCGAAGCCCTTTCCCAGCTCCAAAATGAAGAGGCGCAAATGCTCCAGCAAGCCGCGTTCAAGGTCGCGCTCTTGCATGTCAGCGCTCAAGGATAGGAATTCGAACGTGTACGGGTCTTTGACGATCTGCTGCGCGAGATCGGATTGCGGTGCAGGCAATGTGCCCTTGAAATTTGTCAGCGCTTTGCCTTGGCGCTTGTATAATCCGCTATCGAGCTGGTGAACGAGGACGTTGCGGCTCCAGCCGTTTTCGACGGTCTGCCGCATGTACCACTCGCGTTCGTCCGGCTTCTTCACCGCGTCGAGCAGCACCATCATGTGCCCCCACGGCAATTGTGCAGCAAGCTGCTGCACAATTTCGCGATCTGGATAAGCCTCCGAGAAGGCGCGCATGTATTTGAGATTCCTGGCGGAAAGCCCCGTCATCTCCGGGAAGGCATGACGCAAATCCGCTGCGAGGCGGTCGATTACCTTTGCTCCCCATCCTTCGTCGCGCTGCCGCCGCAGTATGCCGTGCCCGATCTGCCAATATAGAAGTATCAGCTCGCAGTTGACCGCAAGCGCCGCCTTCAGACGCGCGCCCGCGATCCGCTCTTTGAGTTCGGCAAGCAAGGCGGCATAATCGGCGGGAACATCTGACCGTTTGCGCGGCATTCGCGGTTCCATCGAGGTGCGGCTCAAAGAGAACTTGCGCTCAAGTAGCCCGAAGGGCGGTAGCGCACATTGGTTGTGGCAGCGTTTTCGGAATGGCGCCAGAGGCTTTATCTATGCACAGATTCGGTACGGTTTGTGCCTACAGCGAGGCGCCGGCAAGCCGGCGGCGGCCCCAACAGGCGACGGAAACGCGGCACCTTCCTCTGAAATAGGCCGTCTGAAAACTCATGATCATCAATTTCGACATCGCCGGGGAGATTGCCAAGCTCGAACGCCGGCTCGCCATCGAGCGGTCACGCTCGGGGAACGGTGCTTATGCCTGGATTTTCTTTACCGAACTGTTGCATGCGGCCGAAGCCCGCAGGTTGGGTGCCCTGCTCGTCACCACACCGATGGATCGCAGCCCGGATATGGGCTTCGACTCCTACGACCGATTTTTCCCAAGCCAGGGCACCATGCCAACGGGCGGCTTCGGCAATTTGATCGCGCTGCCGCTTCAGGCCAAACCTCGCGAAAGCCAAGCGTCTTAAAAGGTGGTCGGCCTTCGCGAATTTAAGGAGCTTGCCCGATGAATCTAGAAGCGCACGCCTATCAGGCTGACACTAAAGAGGCCACCAAAATTGCCCTTCGCACCGGCCCGCGCCGAAGGACCGAAGCTTAATCTTGACGCCTATAGAATAATGCGCATATCGACGTACAAAGTTGCGGGCACCCTCGCACTCGCGGTTCCTCAAGGTGGAGACAGCAATGCGGCCGTTGTTACTGCTCATTTCTATGGCATGCGCGTTGGGAACCGCCGCAAGCGCAAAGGATTGCGAGAACGCCATGGATCAAATGACCATGAACGAGTGCGCTGACTTGGCCTTCAAGAAGACCGATTCCCAGCTGAACGCCGTCTATCAGACCATCGAGCGCCGTCTCAAGAGCGGCGCTCAGCCGCAAAAGTTGCTGATTGCCGCGGAACGGGCGTGGATTGCATTCCGCGATGCGGAGTGCGCGTTCACTGCGTCAGCCGTGGCGGGCGGCAGTATGCAGCCGATGATCTATTCGGGCTGCCTCGACCAAATGACGAAGAAGCGGATCGACGATCTCAAAGGCTTTCTGCAATGCGAAGAGGGCGATTTGAGCTGCCCCCTGCCGCCAGCCGGCAAATGAAACGGGCGGCACGGGTGACAAAGCTCAGTAATCAAAATCTGACGCTTGGAACGCGGCACATTAGGTCGCTACAGGTGAGGAGGCGACAGCGAAGGGCAGGTACAGGGAGTGTTTGAAAGCAATCAGCGGGATCTCGTATAGCTTGTCTGCAAAAGCCGGGGAGCATGCATGGCAACGCTGGCCCTTCACACCGGATATCATCAGCTCGTTTCCGATACCAGCCTGAATTTCCAGCTCAACCGCTGGCTGAGCTACAGCGGCACTCTGCTGCCCGACATGCAAAGTATTGCTCCCAAGCTGACCGGCTACAAAGCGTGGATTGCCGCGTTCCTCGATCTCGCCGGGAAGGCCCTGGCCGAGGGCCGGCGGCTCGACGCCGCCTATCACACACGGTGCGCCGAGTTTTTCATGCTCCCCGGCGATCCCCGCCGCCCAGCGTGCCGGGAGCACTTCATCACACTGATCCGCGAAGCTTTCGGCGTTACGGCCGCGCAGACCATCCAGGTTCCCTATTCCGGCGTATCCTTGCCGGGCTACCGGTTCACGCCGCCTGAGCCGCGCGACACGATTGTGCTGTGCGGCGGGTTCGACAGCTACATCGAGGAGTTCATTCCGATCCTGCTCGTGCTGCGGGATTCGGGTTTCGATGTGGTGGCTTTCGAAGGGCCTGGACAGGGCGCGGCGATAGAGAACTTCGGTTTACCGATGACACCGGATTGGCATCTGCCTGTAGCTGCGGTGCTCGATCATCTCGGGTTGAATGAGGTGACAATTATGGGTATCTCGCTTGGCGGATGCCTGGCGATCCGTGCCGCCGCTTACGAGCCCCGCATCGCGCGCGCGGTCGCCTTCGACGTGCTCACCGATCTTGCCGAATGCCAGTTGCGGCAAACCTCGCGGCTCCGGCGGCTGCTCCTTCGCGGCCTTCAAGGGATAGGAGCCGGCGCAATCATCGATGCGGCTGTGAGGCGCGAGGTACGCCGGCGTCCCATCGCGGAATGGGGAATGGCCCAGGCGATGCATATTTTCTGCGTAAAAACGCCGCATGCCGCGCTCGCAGCAGCCGCACAATACCGCACCCGCGACATATCGGGGAGAGTCACCCAGGACGTGCTGCTATGCGCGGGCGCTGAGGATCACTATGTGCCGCTGCACCAGCTCTACGATCAAGCGCGCTGGCTGACCGGTGCGCGTTCGGTCACGACGCGGGTCTTCACCCGGGCCGAATGCGCGCAGAACCACTGCCAGATCGGCAATTTGCCGCTGGCCATGCACACCGTTGGCGCTTGGATCGAGGCCATGGCGGGGTACCATCTCAAAGTTGAGCCAGAAGTGCGATAACGGGTCGTGGGGTTTGCAAGCGGCCGCCGCATGCCCCATAACCGGTTTGGCCTATGGATGCGGCCAATCCGGGAGGCACGGGGATGAGAGAATATAGAAACTTTGCGATATGGATCGGCGTTCTGGCGTTGGCCGCCTACGCCGCGCCCAATTGTGCCAGATCGGAGCCTGCGCCTGCCGCCGCGGAGGCTCCGGAGCCTGCCAACGCCGGAACCGGCTCTTACGAAGCGGCGCAGAAGCTGTTCGATGACCGCTGCGTCGCATGCCATAGCTGCAATAACGCCCCCTGCCAGTTAAAATTGACCTCTTACGAGGGCCTCCAGCGCGGAGCGAGCAAGATCGAGGCTATCCATCCGGTGCGCCTGCAAAGTATCGCCCCGACGCGGCTGGGCATCGATGCGCGCTCGCCCGCGGAATGGCACAGTGAAGGCTTTTTCCCCGTCGCCGATGAAAAAACCAATCTGCTCCTTTCGATGCTCAATCCGGGTCCGGCCGGTTCGCCCGCCGATACCGTCGACACCTCGCGCAGCTGCCCGGCGAGCGCGGGCGAGTTCGAGCGCCTTGCCTCGTCTCATCCGGAAAAGTTGATGCCTTACGGTTTGCCGCCTTTGACGGAGGCCGAACGCGCGGTTTTGGCCGGCTGGGTGCGGGACGGCCAGAACCCCCCGGCGCCGAAAGCCAGCGAAGAGCTTCCTTCTGAGCAGGCTTTGGCCAAAAGCAAATGGGAGGAGTTTCTGAACGGCCAGGACACCGAGCACAGGCTGGTCGCCCGGTATCTCTATGAGCACCTATTCCTGGCGAGCCTGCATTTCAGCGAGGACTCGACGCGGTTCCACCGGATCGTCCGCAGCCGCACATCCTGCGATCGGCCCCTGGATGAAATCGCGACGCGCCGCCCGTCGGACGATCCCAAGGAAAGGTTCTACTATTGTTTCCAGCCCGCGCAGGAAACCATTGTCGAAAAGACGCTGCTGCCTTACGTGCTGGACGAGGCCAAGCTGAGCCGGGTTTCCGGCCTGTTTTTCGATCCCGCCCAGCCGTGGAAAGCTTCGCATTGGCCGGCCTATCAGGCTTCGGACGCGACCAATCCTTTCGTCCTCTATCAGGACATTCCTGTAAAGGCCCGCTATCGCTTCCTATTGGACGATGCCCAATATCATGTAGGCACCTTCATCAAGGGGCCGGTCTGTTACGGCGCAGGTGCTGTAAGTTCGATCGACGAGCACTTCTTCGCTTTCTTCATGAGCCCCGACTCGGAGCTTATGGTTGCCGATCCAGCCTTCGCCCAGGCAAGCGAGAATCTCCTGGTTCTGCCTTACATGGATGGCAGCGACGCGCCCTTTTTTGAAGATCTCTCCTTGGAACAGATATGGGAGTCCATCAGGACCGGGACGAAGCTTACCGAGAAATACATCGGCGCCCGGAATGCCTATGTGGCGCTGAAAGACAAGCACCGTTCGGCGGCGTTCAAGAACGGTTACCGGATTTCCGATCTCTGGGACGGCGGCGGCTCCAATCCCAATGCGGTTTTGACGATATTCCGGCACTTCGATCATTCCTATGTCTTGAAGGGCCTGCGCGGCGGCGAGGCCAACAGCTATTTCGTGCTGGATTACGGCTTGCTTGAGCGGCTGGTCTACAATTTGGTGGTGGGCTTCGACGTTTTCGGCAATCTGAGCCATCAGCTGCATACGCGGCTCTACATGGAAATGCTCAGGCGCGAAGCTGAGGACAATTTCCTGCTGTTTCTTCCCCCGCAGGAGCGGGTCCGCTTGCGGGGCCAATGGTATTCGCAGGAGCTAGCCAAGCTGGGACGGAAGATCTTTCTCGATCCGAACGACAAGCATTTTCCCACGCAGATCGTTTATCGGACCCCATCTCAGACCGATAAAGAGCTGATTGAGAAGCTCGGGAGCCAATATTTCACCGCGGCGGTGAGAGGGCCTTACACCGGCGCGCGCCACTCGGAATTTCCGCCGCTGGAGGCGATGGCTGAAAAGCCGGCGGGCCAGGCGCCATTCGTGAAATTGTTCCCCGATACCTCGCTCATCCTGATCGAGGCGGGCGGCCAGGTGAAAAAAGCCGTTACAATTGTGCGCGACCGGGCGCACAGCGACTTGGGCCGGTTCGTTCTGGAGGAGACGGCGCGGGAGCCTGAGCGAGACCGCTTGGCAATCGTCGATGGCTTGGCGACGAGCTATCCCAACCTGTTTTTCGAGGTGCCCGAGGAGCGGCTGCCGGATTTCCTGCGGCAATTGAACGAGGTCAACAGCCCCGCTTCGGCGCGCGCCTTCATCGGAAGCTGGGGCATCCTGAAAACAGACCCACGGTTCTGGACCGTTTCAGACCTGTTGCACGCCTATCTGCTTCAGCTCGATCCGGTGCAATCCGGAGTGCTGGATTACACCCGCTACGGACTCTGGTCCGAAACCGCCGATTGGCACGGGTAATACAAGCGGCCAACGGCCGCCTCGCGATGGCGGCTGAAAAATTGGGTTCGTTTCGCAAAAACTGCCATTTCTATATAAATAACTAGCTTTGCGGCTTCTTCGCGGACTTCGAGCGAACCATCAGCTTCGGCGGAGTAGGCTCGGGGCTTCGCGCCTGGCAATGACGCAGACCGGTTAAAACTATTTATTTGTCAGGGCTAGGCAGTTGACTCCCACGACCATAAGCTGTTGATCGCAAGGGAGCGCTTTTCGCGGCCATGCTATCTGTAGGCAGTAGGCGCGTGAGCGATCTGCCTAGCCCTGTTATTTGTTAGTGGGTAATCAGGCCCTTGGTGACGTCGACCTTGGAATTGCTCATCGTAAAGCTTTGCACAACTTTGTTTTTATCGAAGAAGAAGACGAGGCTCTTCTTGTCGCCTTCTGCGCCGCTTTGGATCAAGTTGGCGTAGGGAACGAAGTTTATGGCCTTCGGTTCCATATGGCTAAACTCGTACGTCCAGGTCTCGTTGCCGCTATCGGTAAATCCCACGGTCATGGGATCGCCGTAGAGCGCACGGACCTGGGCTTGAGTTGTCCGGCCCTTGACGATGTCCGTTGACAGCTTTTGCTGCGTGACGTCGGCGATACGGTCGTTGCCAGCGCTTGCGCAGGCCGCGAGTAATGCTGGTACAACCGCAACGGCACAAAAACGGAAAAAAGACATCTTGGCTCCCCCAGTCAACGGTCGCGAACGCCGGCCGCCCCCCAGCCTGCCGCGAAAGTAGTTTTTACTAGACAAAAAAAGGCCTCCGCGCCACCAACCCAAAAGTGTTAATTAATTAACCTGCACGCGATCGTGCAAGGCGGCGCTAGCTGACGTTGAGAATGCAGTGCTGGGCAGACGCCACGCAAGGTTCGCGCTTCGTTATAGGGATATACTTAGCTCGCATTCCGGGCGCGGCGCCCCGCCGGACCCGGTCAGCTCAGCGGGCTCGCCGTGGCCGTAGAACTTCTAACTCCGTCGATTTCGCAACAAAGCCGCGGTTTGGAACTTGGCAATTTCCCGCGGAACGGCGAGGTTGTCCAAGCGCGCGTAGTCGCGATGCTCGATGGCGGCACGGCACGCTTGGCGATACTCGGCCAAACCATCGATGTGAGCGCACCGCGCGCTTTCCAGGCCGGAACGAGCATCGCCGTGGCGGTGATCCGGGACGGCGCAAGCCTCAAGTTGATCGTGCGCCAAGATGCGCAAGAGGCGCAGCCGCAAATAGCCGGGGGCAATATGGCGGCGCTCAAAGCGGATGCAGCGGAAATTCTCCCCGCCGCGGCCAAGGCTGCGATTATCGGCGCGCTTCTGGGCAGTATTCCAACCTCGCAAAGCCCTAGCGCGCAGGAGGCCGGATCGCCCGCCCAAGGTCCGCCCGCCCCGCCCGCCGGGCCGGAGGCCGATGCGCAGCTTCAGGCTGGAGCGCAGGCCCAGTACGCGCTTGAGACGGCGCCTCAAAGCCCCGGCACGATGGGCAACCCGCAAGCGGCCCCGGCGTCCGTCTCTTCGGGCGCACATGCGGCGCAGCAGGCAGCGGCCTTGCCAAGCGCTGCCGCTACTCAGAATCCCGCTCAAGCGATCCTGGTTCCGTTCCAGCTGCCGCAAATGGCCCAGCCTATTATGCTCAAGATCGAGCAGCAGCAAGAAGACGGCGAGGACGATAGCGGCGGGCCGGCGGCCAAACGCACATGGACGGTCCGCGTCTCGCTCGACGCAGGCGCGCTGGGCCTCCTCCATATCGGCATCGGGCTTCGCGAAGGCGCTGTCAGCGTGAGGCTTTCCGCCGAGAACCCTCTAGGCGCGGCGCATTTGAGCACTTGGCTACCCGAGCTCAAGACGAGCCTCGAACAGGCCGATCTCGTCGCCGGGGAGCTTTCGGCGGTTCTGGCGCGGCCGGCAGGAGCGCCTGCCCAAGGCCAGTCTTATACGGTTTGAGCGCGAAACAGCGGGGTCGCGGCCATGACAGATACAAACAAGGGCGAGGCAAAGCGGAAAGTCGCGGTTGCCCTGCAATACGAGCCTGGAAAAGACAAGGTGCCGAGGCTGACAGCGAAAGGCCATGGCGAGGTGGCCGCGAAAATCGTCGAACTGGCCGAAACCGCAGGCGTCCATGTCGAGCGCAACGAGCCGCTCGCGAAAGCGCTGTCGCAGCTCGACCTCGACCAGCGGATCCCCAAGGAGCTGTACCGCGCGGTCGCCGAGGTGGTCGGCTTCGTGCTTAAAAAGGCGGGGCAAATCCAAAATATCCCGCGAGGATAGTGTGCCGGCCGCCCTAAGTTTTTAGCGGTTTATTAGTCACGTTCTATAGGGTATAGCCTGCCGGTCTTGCGGTTTCCGGCGACTGAGCGCGGCGGCACCCGTTTACCTTTTGGCACGAGGGGCGTTCGCTAGAACCTACCCCGGTGCGCGCTGCCCGGTCCCGCCGCCTGCCTCGCGGCAGCCGCCCTGGCCCCGACCGGTGTCTGCGGCGCCAAGGCGCATATCATCTACGATGCGGATGCAGCTTGCCCGGTTTACATGGCTGTTACCGTGGCCAAAGTGAACGATATCGGCGCGGCAAAGGACATGCCCATCGAGGC
>JBKQNN010000163.1:0-9298 GCA_052145975.1 Rhodomicrobium sp.
GGATGCGCTGACGCTGCGTGCCGCCGCGCGCGAGGCCGGCGTCTCGCACATGGCGCCCTACCGGCACTTCAAGGATAAGGACGAGCTTCTGGCCGCCGTCGCCGAGCAGGGGTTTCGCGAATTGACGGAATTTATGGACGGCGCAACGGCCAGGAGCGGCGACCCCCGCACAGGCGGCCTCGCCTATGTTAGCTTCGCGCTTGAAAATCCCGCGCTCTACCGGATCATGTTCGGCCTGAAACTTGCGGCCTTCGAAAGGTCTCCCGGCCTCGTTGCGGCCGGCGCCGAAGCCTTCCAGCGCTGCCTGGATGCGAGCGGAGCCGAGGAGCCGGGCGCCAGCAATGGCGAGACGCCGGCCCGCGCAATTGCGCTTTGGTCCATGGTCCACGGCCTTGCGAGCCTTGCCATCGACGGACTGGTGACGCTTCCACCCAAAGGGCCCGACCGCGATGCGCGGATCGCCGCTATTTTGCGGGCGCTGGGCTAACGCGGCCACCGTCATCGAACTTAGGCGTCGTGGCCGGGCTTGACCGCATGGGCGCTAAAATTAGCGGATGGCGTACCAAACTGAGGGTCTCCCCTCACCCTGCCCCTCTCCCCATGGGAGAGGGGAAGTCCTCTCAACGGGCACGCCCAGACTCCCTCTCCCATGGGGAGAGGGCGGGGGTGAGGGGAGATTCCCCCATTATGTTGGCGCCCATGGTCAAGCCGGGCCATGACAGTGGCGGGGGCTAAACGCGCTCAGCGCTCGATATTGGTACACAAAAGCTCCGCGCCGCTATCGCCGATGCAAGCCCCAGCGCTAATCGTCCCAACCGGAGCTATAGCCCTCTTCCCTGTAATCGCTCCACCGGGAGCCATAGCTCCTTCCTTGGTAATCGCCCCAGCCGGAGCCATAGCGCTGCTCGCCATAGTACGCGGAGCTGTCACGCGGCCCGCGGCCGTATGCGGGACGATCATACGCGGGACCATCGTATGAAGAGCCGTAGTATCCGCGATCGTAGTCCCGCCCGCTGTAATATGCGGATTCGTAGTAAGAGTGGTCCCGGTAAGCGGAGCCATAGCCCGAGTCGCCGTAATATTCGGTGCCGTAGTAAGAGTAGCCATGGTAAGCGGAGTCATAGTCCGGCTCGCCGTAATATTCGGGGCCATAGTAGCCGGGGCCATAGTAGGGCCGGCTGAAAAAGTCGCCGCCGCGGGCCGCGCCGCGAGCGGCGCCGTTAAAAGCGCCCGAGATCGCGCCAAACGTACCGCCGATCAAGGCGCCGGGTATTGCCGCGAGGCCCGGTCCGTCATAGCGGCGGCGGTAGGCGAACCTGTTTTCGTATTCGCGGGCCCGCTCGACTTCATCGTACGTGGCGATGACCTTAGGCTCGCCCGGGAGCCACAAAGCGGGGTAGCCCCAAAAAGCAGGCCTTATGGAGCCATAGCCGGAATGCCGGACACGGCGCCGGTAATGATAGCCGTGGTAGTAGTAATCCACTTTTACGATCGGGGCATCGTTGCGTTGCAGAGCAAGGCCGGCGGAAACGGGCTCGGCGCTGGCTGCCGTCAAAGCGGAGGCCGCGGCCAAACATGCGGCGGCGGCGAAGACTAATCCCTTGTATGACATACCTATTCCCTATCGGCTGCGTCGGCGGAGCGCCGCCGGTTACACAAGCGGCCGCTTTCTTCCAGGGATTGAACCACTTATGCTGCGCCGCTCCAAGCGTAGCTATTTAATATGATTAATCTAAAATTGATGGGCCTCAATTTATCCCCTACTCGCGGCCATAATTGCCCCGGCTGCCCGGCGGGCATATCGGGCTCTTTATGGGCGCGCGCACTTTGAAGGAGCATTGGCCGCCAATTGCCCGATGGATTGCCGCTCACTCATAAACAGTGGCCGGAACAGAGCGAGCGGTGAGGCAATATCTTCCCCAAGCGCGGCGATTGAGGCGTGCCTCTCCGGTCAACGCAGTCACCCGCCGCATATAGGGATGCAGTGGCCATTCTTCCTGCGGCGGCAACGGGCCAATAGTGAGCATTTAGAGCCATCTTGCGCTGCGACCAGTACTGTTTAGCTTAGCACAGGCCTACCACGCGAGAGGTTGAAAGCCACGACTAACCGCCAGGAGTCACAGAATTAGTTATTTGTGCCTATCCCATCGTTAACAACAGAAAGAAGGGTCGGCCTGACGATATAGTTAGCTTCTATGCTTGGATGTGACCACACATCACGATATAGAAATACGCCATGTCGGTCGTAGTACCTACATACGCCTTCGGCGCATAGTACCGGAAACAAGTCTAATATGTGAAAGTTGGAGTTGAGGCTTTGCACATCTTGTAAAACTTCATGAAGAGGTCGAATTCGCCTGATTGAATCTGATTTTGAATAATAGACACAGCTTGTGTGTCCGGTGACGGTAAACCATTGAGGCTTCGCCATTTGAGGAGTGCATTGTGCCTCGCGCATAAGCGGATTCTGGGATTGAAATATAATTTGAACGCCTTTTTGGCGCATGTCTTTAGCCAGGCGGTGCAACCCGTTCCTGAGCAAAGCCAACCCTTCCTTCGTCTTCCTGTTCAACTCCGAGGGAGTAAAGTCACTTAAGTCATTAATCATAATCAGGAAATCGCCATTCCCCAAATGGGAAGTTAGCGAGGGCACGACCGTGCTCCAATAGTATGCATTGGCCTTTGCCCACGGCGAGTTGTTTGGTATTTCGGGAACCGGTGAGGCCCCCCAGGACGAAGTCGCTATCACAGCGCCTAGCCCCTTTTCGCTCAATACCGAATACATCTCAAACTCGGCGGCGCTAAAGGAATTGCCGATAACAAGGAATTGCCGATGTACCGAAGTCTGCGCCGTTTTCAGCGTGCACCGTTCGGCATCGATCTGTTTACCCACCTCCTCGTTCGAGGAAAGAATACAGTCGCGAGGCCGCCATTCTAAATTACCGGCAAGCCATTTGCTGTCCATAAGCGTCTCGACACCCCTAGCCGCCATCTGCGGCGGTGTGCCAGTATATAAATCGCCCATATATCCTTTTTTTAGAACAATGATTGCGCCTGCGGCACAGGCGACCGCGA
Organism: Rhodomicrobium sp.; assembly: GCA_052145975.1. Lineage (GTDB taxonomy): Bacteria > Pseudomonadota > Alphaproteobacteria > Rhizobiales > Rhodomicrobiaceae > Rhodomicrobium. The sequence continues at coordinate 3,076 of JBKQNN010000163.1, forward strand.
CCAGCCCATAACCAATTGTTCTGAACTTCGAAGTGGACCACTCCGCCCGTCTCAATGGACGTTCCACAAATACATAACTCGCTGCCGCGAGGCCAAGCATTGCACAAAGCTGAACCGGTGCAGTCCACCAATGGACGCCAACCGTCCAGCGACTCAGGGACAGAACGCTCCAATGCCAAAGGTAGAGCGAGTATGACATCAACCCGATTAGTAGAACGCTCCTCAAGGTCAATAGGCGATACAGCGAGTCTCTTGGGCGGAGTGTCATGATGAGAACGGCGGTGCCGATCACTGCGGCTGGCGCGGCATAAAGTTGTCGATCCACTGGTGCAAGCAGCGCTATCACAAGGATGACGAATGCAAGCCAAGTGGCCCAGGCAATGCAGTTTCTATCTGGCGGCGGTCGTAGGTGCGGGCTAGCGATAGCGATCATACATCCGATGCTTAGCTCCCAAAATCGCGGGGGCATCAAGAAATAGGCGCCGGCGGAAATCGCTTCGTCGAGCCAGATGAATAGCGCGAACGAGACAATGGTCGCCAAGCTCAGCGCTCCAAGGAGATACCGCCGCCCGTTTGGCCGTCGCGATGCGCTACCGCTGAGCCAGAACAATGCCGGAAAAATGACATAGAACTGCTCTTCGACGCCTAGAGACCAGGTGTGCGTGAAAAGATTGAGAGGCGCGGCGGCACCAAAATAATCGGTGGACTCTCTATAGAAATACATATTGGAAAGACCAAAAAGCGAGTAGACGCCAGCCTTTACCGAGCGAGCATACTCCGATACCCCCGGGTCAATAAATAAACTACCGACGAGACACGTGATTACGACACAAACGACCAGAGCTGGCAGGATCCGCTTTACTCTTCTGGCATAGAAACCGAGAAACAAATCTCTTGCACTGTTATGGGGTTGCTTTGCTAAGGAAGCCGTAATGACATAGCCAGATATAACGAAAAACATGTCAACGCCTAGAAACCCGCTGGGTAATAGGTCGCTCCAGAAGTGGTGAGCGATAACTGCGGAAACTGCTATCGCACGAAGACCGTCTACATCAGGCCTATAATCATACGGGCACACAGAGCCCCTGGTGTGCTGCAGGTGTTGATGGTCCCTAACCATATTCGCCCCCTTGTACCGAACGCTTGGAGATGCCTGTTTAGATCTAGCATCAAGTTCCCTATCAGGTAAACATCTAGCTTGAAAAGGACCGCCAGGGCACAGTGTGAGCTTAATCGGCATCGAGCTGAAACGCTTAGAGCGCTGCCAGCGCTTCACCAAGGCTCGCAAGGCCCCGACGCTATGGTGCAGGGCTTTGGCCGCGAGAAGCGCTGTATTGGGGGTGATCTGGGTTAAGCTTGTTGGAGTGACTTTTTGCGAATATGTCAGCCCGCACGTCTGCACCTGGATACGGAAGCAGGCAAAGCTCGCGCAGAGAAGAGGAAGACCGCAATGGGTCATGGACGGCCGATCACACGGCGCCGGTGCTGTGCACCGGTCAGTCTATATGTAGTGGATGCCTGCGTTAACCGGATAGGCATAGATTGAGGCGGCGATGCCATTACCTCGCCATAGACTGGACATTATCGCACTCAAATCACTTAAACCATGTTCACGGCACGGGGACGCCAATGACCAAAGAACGCGACGGGCAGGAGCAGAGCTTCGTCACCCATGACGGCATCGACCTGTTCTACCGTTACTGGCCGGCCACCGCGCCGCGCCGGGGCTGCGTGGCGATGTTCCATCGCGGACACGAGCACTCGGGCGGGATGGCTCATCTGGCCACGGAATTGAACCTGCCGGATTTCGACTTCTTCGCCTGGGACATGCGCGGACACGGCCGCTCGCCGGGCGAACGCGGAGACTCCCCAAGCTTCGGCACCTCGGTGCGGGATGTGCAGACATTTATCGATCACATCGGCGCCACTTACGGCATCGCTCCAGAGGACATGGCAGTTCTGGCGCAGAGCGTTGGAGCGGTTCTCGTTGCCGCATGGGCGCACGATTACGCTCCGCGCATCCGCGCCATGGTGCTGGCCTCACCCGCCTTTAGCGTGAAGCTTCACATCCCCTTCGCATGGCCCGCACTGCGCCTGCTGAAGGCAGCGCGCGGCAACTTCTTCGTGAATAGCTATGTGAAATCGCAGCACCTTACCCATGACCCGGAACGGCAGGCTTGGTACGATACCGATCCGCTGATCGCCCGCGCGATTTCAGTGAACATGCTTCTGGCGCTGGCCGATGCGGGCAAACGCGTGGTTGCCGATGCTCAGGCTATCGCGGTGCCCGTGCAACTCTTGGTTTCCGGCAGCGACTGGGTCGTGCATCAGCGGCCGCAGTACCAGTTCTTCGAGCGGCTCAGCTCGCCCGTCAAGGAAATGCACATATTCGACGGCTTCTATCACGACACCCTCGGCGAGCTCGACCGCGCCAAGGCGTTGGACAAGGTGCGGAGCTTCATCGAGCGTACGTTTGCGAAGGATCCGGTGCGGGTAGATTTGCGCAACGCCGATAAGGCTGGGCCAACGCACGAGGAAGCTGCGGCACTCTCCAAGCCTTTGCCGCCACTCAGCCCGCAGGGGCTTTACTGGGCGGCTATGCGCCTCAACATGAAGATCGGCGGATATTTCTCGCGGGGCATCAGGCTTGGGCAGGAGACTGGCTTCGACTCCGGCAGTACGCTCGACTACGTCTACCGCAACGAAGCCGCAGGCGCCGGCCCCATCGGACGGCTCATCGACCGCCAATATCTAAACGCGATCGGCTGGCGCGGCATCCGCCAGCGCAAATTGAACCTGGAGGAGCTGCTCCGCCGGGCCATGGAGGCCGTTGCCGCGGAGGGGAGGTCCATTCGCGTGGCCGACATCGCCGCGGGGCATGGCCGCTATGTGCTTGAGGCGCTGGACGGCGCTGCCGTGCGGCCCGCCTCGATCCTGCTACGCGATTTCAGCGATATCAACGTCCGCGACGGCGCCGCGCTGATCGAGGCTAAGAAGTTGTACGGCATCGCCCGCTTCGAGAAGGGCGACGCCTTCGACCGGCAATCGCTGGCCGCCATAGCCCCGCGTCCCACCATCGGCATCGTGTCCGGCCTTTACGAGCTGTTCCCAGAAAACGGCCTTGTGTGCCAATCGCTTGCCGGACTGGCGGAGGCTATCGAGCCCGGCGGGTATCTCCTTTACACCTGCCAGCCCTGGCATCCGCAATTGGAAATGATTGCGCGCGTGCTGACAAGCCATCTCGCCGGCAAGGCCTGGGTGATGCGCCGCCGCACGCAAGGCGAGATGGATCAGCTGGTGGAGGAGGCCGGCTTCCGCAAGCTAGAGGAGCGTATCGACGAGTGGGGCATCTTCACCGTATCCATGGCACGCCGGGAAGAACGCAGCGATCAATCTGTTTAAGCTTCACCTGCAAACCGACGCCCAGCGAGATAGCAGCGAAGCTAATGTGAGTTTGTAAGCAAAATCCGGTAACGACAACGTCTCCACAGCATGCTAGCCTCAAGCCAAATGCGGAGATGGCTTATGACTGCTACTTTAAGAAAGAGCCGGGCGGTAAAACGCGACAGTCTCAATCTGCGCATAAAGCCTTCAGAGCGCAGCTTGATCGATCGGGCCGCCGCCGCCCTCGGCAAGAACCGCACCGATTTCATCTTGGACGCCGCGCGCCACGCCGCCGAGGAAGCCCTGATCGACCGGGTGCTGTTCCCGGCCGGCCCAGAAGCATACGCCGAGTTTCTCGCGCGCCTGGATGCGCCGCCGCAGCCCAATGAGCGCTTGCGCCGCGCCATGCAAACGCCCGCCCCTTGGGACCCCGCGTGACGCTATCTTCGTGCGGCGCTATGACCGCTCTCTGGGAAATGGCTTCGCCGGCCGGCATCGAAGAAGTGTAGCGCGCCGGAGATAGAATTATCCATGGGGGGCGCGCTGCGCGTCAGCCGGCGGTTGCTTCGGCGCGAGGATCGTGACAAAGCATTCCCTCACGCTTCGTCAAAAACGCTTCCCGCCTTGGCACGCCGATGAAATTCACGCTCTCCTGGCTCAAAGACCACCTGCAAACCGATGCCACGCTCGACGAGATCGCATCGAAGCTCACATTGATCGGCCTTGAGGTTGAAGGCATCGAGGACCCGGCGGGCAAGCTCAGAGATTTCACTATTGCGCGGTGGAGAAGGCTATTGCGGAGATCGGGAAAGGGCAAGCAATTGAACCGCTACCACGTTAGCCAGTATCTGGTCGCTTCCACCGTCCCCTTGCTTACGTCCAAAATTTGTGGAGGCCTGTCCATGGGGCCGAAGTAATCGATTGAATTGCCCACCAAGACCATGCCGTAAGCACCGATTCTTTCTGATTTGCGCGATCTGCTAGGTGATCCTTCCCAAGGACAGGAAATGCCGTTAAGGCAGTATAGCACTTTCTCTATTCGAGCTTCCCTTGAGCCATCGTTTATGACAATTATTCTCCACGGGCTATCAGGAAGCTGAACTATTTTACCATTCGACAATTTATACGGTGCCGTACCCGCGAGTCTCATTTGGGCGATACTGTCGGACTGTATTACGAAAACACGCGCCGTGCTGACTGTGAATAAAGTGGCCACTGATAACCACGCCCACACAGGCAATAGCGCAAAGGCTCCAACCGGACGTGCGCGAGGCAACAATACTGTAATGGCTATGCGAGTTAAGATATACAATAAGAAACAAGATGGCAAAGTGTAGCCGTTTAGCTCAAGGAAAAACAAAATGAATTTATTGACGATTAGCATAGGCGCCCAATCCGATTCCCTACTGGCGATCCCCAACACGATCAACGATAGCACAAACTTAGAAAAATGGCTATTGCGCCTGCCGGGCGCGTTCCTGCTGTTGATATTTGAGAAGGCAGCCTGTTACTTAGACGCTGGTCCGGCTTTGTCGGACGCGCCCAGTTTGAAACCAGGCTACCAGTGCCGGGTGGAAAAGAAGCTCGCCTCGTAAAGCTCGCTGGAATGGGCTGTTGCTTCGGCGCGAGGATCGTGACAGAGCATTGCCCAACGACTCGCAAAAACTCCCCGTCCCGGCACGCCGATGAAATTCACGCTCTCCTGGCTCAAAGACCACCTGCAAACCGATGCCACGCTCGACGCGATCGCATCGAAGCTGACGCTGATCGGCCTTGAGGTTGAAGGCATCGAGGATCCGGCGGGCAAGCTCAAGGATTTCATCGTCGCGCGGGTGCTCGAAGCGGCGCCGCATCCGAATGCGGACAAGCTGCGCGTGTTGAAGGTCGACGCCGGCTCGGGCGTAGTGCAAGTGGTCTGCGGCGCCCCCAATGCGCGCAAGGGCCTCATCGGCGTGTTTGCGGCGCCCGGCGTGCATGTGCCTGGCCTCAAGGTCACGCTCGGCAAGGCGAGCATCCGCGGCGTCGATTCCGCCGGCATGATGTGCTCGGAGCGCGAGCTTGAGCTCTCCACCGAACATAGCGGCATAATCGAGCTGCCCGGGCAGATGAAGTCACGCGTGGGCGAGCGCTTTGTGGACGCGATGGGCTTGCACGATCCGGTTATCGACGTCGCCATCACGCCGAACCGGCCCGATTGCCTCGGCGTGCGCGGCATCGCGCGCGATCTTGCGGCGGCGGGACTCGGCCGGCTCAAGCGGGCCGGCGAAGGCTACACGGGAGAAGGCGAATTCGATTGCCCCATCCCGATCAAGCTGCAGTTCCCCAAGGGCGCCGAAAATGCCTGCCCGGTTTTCGCCGGCCGCGTCATTCGCGGCATCAGAAACAAGGCCTCGCCCGAATGGATGCAGCGCCGGCTGCGCGCGATAGGCTTGCGGCCGATCAACGCCGCAGTGGATGTGACGAATTATATTTCTATAGACCGTGCGCGGCCGTTGCATGTCTATGACGCGGATAAGCTTCATGCCCCGGTCATGGCTCGGCTCGGCAAGGACGGCGAAAGCTTCACCGCGCTCGACGGCAAGACCTACGAGGTGGACGGGAGCATGTGCGTGATCGCGGATGAGGCGCACGTGCTGGGCCTTGGCGGCGTCATGGGCGGCGAGACGACTGGCGCCACCGAAGCGACCACCACGATCTTCATCGAGAGCGCCTATTTCGATCCGCAGCGCACCGCCGCGACCGGCCGCAAGACCGGCATCAACTCCGACGCGCGCTACCGCTTCGAGCGCGGCATCGATCCGAAGTCGGAGATGCTGGGCCTTAATATCGCGACGCGGAT
>JBKQNN010000164.1:0-11695 GCA_052145975.1 Rhodomicrobium sp.
GAAGGTGAATGCCTCCTCCAATAGATGCGGCGTGTGCCGGCCCGGGGAATAGTGCAGGGCACGGTCGTAATATTCCTGCAGCGCCGGCCTGAACTCCGGGTGCGAGCAATTGGCGATGATAACTTGCGCGCGCTCTTTCGGCGCCAGCCCGCGCAGATCGGCAAGCCCTTGTTCTGTCACGATGATTTGGACGTCGTGCTCGGTATGGTCGACATGCGTCGCCATCGGTACGATGCACGACACCTCACCGCTTTTGGCAACCGACGGCGTCATGAAGATCGACAGATAAGCGTTCCGCGCGAAATCGCCCGACCCGCCAATGCCGTTCATGATCGAGGAGCCCCGGATGTGTGTCGAGTTGACGTTGCCGTAAATGTCGGCCTCGATCAGCCCGTTCATGGCGATTATGCCCAGCCGGCGGATGATCTCGGGGTGGTTGCTGATCTCCTGCGGCCGGAGCAGGATACGCTCGCGGTAGAAGTCGATATCGTGGTCGAATTCCAGCATTGCCTCCGGGCTCAGCGACAGTGCTGTGGCCGATGCGAAGGTCATCTTACCCTGTTTCAGCAGATGCAGCATGCCGTCCTGCAGGACTTCGGTGTAGGCCGTCAAATTGTCGAAAGGCCCGTGCTCAAGCCCCGCCATTACCGCATTGGCGACGTTGCCCACGCCAGATTGCAGCGGCAAGAGGTCCTTGGGCATGCGGCCCATCTTCACCTCGTGGGCCAAAAACTCCAGGATATGGCCCGCGATCGCCTTTGAATTCTCGTCCGGCTTCGAGAATTTCGAATTGCGGTCGGGCGAGTGCGTTTCGACCACGGCGATCACCTTGGCCGGGTCGCAGCGCAGATATTTATCGCCGATCCGGTCGGAGGCCTTGACCATCGGGATCGGCTGTCTATCGGGCGGGAGCCGCGTGCCGTAATAAACGTCGTGCATGCCTTCGAGACCGGGGTTGGTCCAGGAGTTCACCTCCAGAATAACCTTGTCAGCCTGGTCGAGCCACGTTTTGTTGTTGCCGATGGACGAAGACGGGATCAGCCGGCCGTCCTCCAGAACGCCTGCCACCTCGACAAGCGAGACGTCGAGCTTGCCGAAGAAGCCGAACCAGACGAATTGCGCCACCTGGCTTAAGTGGATGTCGATGTAGTCGAGATCGCCGGCATTGATGCGCTTGCGGCAAGCGGGATCGGATTGATAGGGCAGCCGGAGCTCGATCCCATCCGCCTCCGCAAGCGCGCCGTCAAGCTCGGGTGCCGTGGAAGCGCCGGTCCAGACGCCGATTTTGAAGGCCTCTCCAGCCGCATGCAGCGCCTGTATCCTCTGCGCGAGCGCTTGCGGCACCTCCTTGGGATAGCCCGCGCCCGTAAAGCCGCTCATGCCCACATTGGCACCGGCGGGAATAAGCGCCGCCGCCTGCTGAGCTGTCATGATCTTGTCTTTTAGCGCAGGGCAAAGCACACGCGATCCGCTCACGTTCCGCTCCATTTCCGGTTGTTGCTTAGGCTAAGGCGATCGCGTGAGCCTATGCAACGCAGCGGAGCCGTTCAAGTGTGCGGTAGCGAATCCGGCTCCCGCGCGAGCCAGCTATGCGTTTTCCGCATTGCTGGTGCGGCAAATTGTAAGACTTTGGTATTAGAGTTTAAAAAGCCCCGCCGTGGCGGGGCTTTTGCTATTCCAATGTGGCGGACGAAAGAAGCTTACTCCTCCTCGTGCACCGCCTCGCCTTCGAACAGGGCCTCCGCGGCAATGGCGGCCTGCTCGGCGGCATAGTCGGCGGCGTAGTCGTCCTTGACCTTGGTCACGTCCTCGCCCGCGGCCTGACGCTGAGCCTCTTCCTCGGTGCGTGCCACGTTGACGGCGACCCTGATCTCCACCTCCGGGTGCAAGCTCACGCGGACCTGGTGAAGCCCGAGATTCTTGATCGGGCGGTCGAGAAGAACCTGCACCCGGTCGATAGTGAAGCCGCCGGCCGTCACCGCATCGGAGACATCGCGCGTCGATACCGAACCGTAAAGCTGGCCGGTGTCGCCCGCCTGGCGGATGACCTGGAAGCGCAGGCCGGTGAGCTTCGCTGCCACGGCCTCGGCCTCTTGCTTGCGCTGCAAGTTGTTGGCCTCAAGCTGGGAGCGCTGCACCTCGAAGTGCTTCATGTTGTCTTTGGTGGCGCGCATGGCCTTGCCCTGCGGCAAGAGAAAATTGCGCGCGAAACCGGGGCGAACCTTGACTACGTCGCCCATTTGGCCCAAGCGGCCGATCCGTTCCAGAAGAATAACCTGCATGGCGGCGCCTCCTATCTCAGCACATAGGGGAGGAGGCCCAAAAAGCGCGCGCGCTTGATGGCCTTGGCGAGTTCGCGCTGCTTCTTCGCGGACACCGCCGTGATGCGGGACGGCACGATCTTGCCGCGCTCGGAAATGAAGCGCTGCAACAGCCGGACGTCCTTATAATCGATGACCGGCGCATTGTCGCCCTGGAACGGGCAGGTCTTGCGGCGGCGGTAAAAGGGGCGGCGCGCTCCGCTGCCGCCGCTGCTCATTCCTTGCATACTCATTCTTCACCTCCCGCCGTAACTGGCGTAACAGCTGGCGTTGCTGGCGTCTCGGTCCGGGGTGGACGTGCACCGCGTGCGCCGCCGCCTTCACCGTCACGAAATCCGCCGCCAAATCCACCGCCGCCAAAACCGCCGCCCTCACGCCGGGGAGGCCGGCCGCCTCTATCTCCTCTGTCGCCGCGATCGCCGCGGTCGCCTCTATCGCCGCGGTCTGGGCGGCCATCGCGGTCGCCGCGCTCACGGTCGTCCTGCTTGCGCATCATGATGGTGGGCTTGTCGTCGAGCGCGTCCACGCGCACGGTCAGGAAGCGCAGAACGTCGGTCGAAATCCGCATCTGCCGCTCCATCTCGGCAACGGCCTCGTGCGGCCCGTCGATGTTGAAGAACGCGTAATGCGCGCGGCGGTTCTTCTTGATCTTGTAGGCGGTGGACTTCAAACCCCAATATTCGGTCTTGCCGACCTTGCCGCCAAGCTCTTCGATGACGGCTTTATAGGTGTTCATAAGCCCGGTTACTTGCGCCGCCGTGACGTCCTGGCGCGCAAGAAAGGTATGCTCGTAAAGTGGCATATCGGCCTTTCCCATGGTCTAACGAAATCCGGCGCAGAGCCCCCGTCAAGCCTTGGAAAGGCGTTGAAGGATCTTAAGCAGAGCAGAGACACGGGAACAAGGGCGCTTGCGCGCCGCGGCCCGCTTCCCTTGCGGGAATAGCAAGCCGCTTCCGTTCAGCCTCAAACCGGACGGTTTTGGCACTATATGTAAATTCAGGTCATGCGCAAGGGCTTTCCCTGCGGTTTTTCTCGACTGCGCAATTGTACCGAAGAGACCTTGTGCAGTTGGCGGCGGCGTAATACGGCCCGCCGCGCGGCTTCATGCTCCTCCGCGCGATGCGGCGCTTGGCTTTCCGTAGCGTTGCTGCGCAAAATATGCCTGCCGGCTTGGGCCAACAATGATTTGGAGGAAAGTCATGATAAGAGCGTTGCTTGCCGCCAGCGTGTTCGTTGCATTGGCGCAGGGTGCGATAGCGCAGCAGGGCGCGCCGGAGCCTCCGCGCTTCTATCTCAGCCAGGGAGAATGGAAGGGCGCCGTGCTCACGGAAAGCGGCCACGAAATTATTGCGGACGTGGTAAAGTCCGCGGCGGCGGTGCCGGTGACGGTGTTCGATATCAACACACTGGCCGATATGGCCGCGACGCCCGCCGCGCAGCGCCGCATTGCGGATGCACGCGCCGCCGCCGTGCGCGAGGAGCTGGTGCGGGGCGGCGTGGCCCCGGGCGATATCGTGGTGCAGCAAGTCGAAACGGCGGATGGCTCGGTGCCGCCGCTGCCGCCGGAGCAGGCGAGGCGCGTAATCGTTGCGGTGCACTATTAGCGCGGCAAACTTATCCGCGGCCGCGCCCCGCAGCCGCCAAAGCCCCCCCTTGACAGGGGCTTGCGAAACGTGTCTCTGGCCTCACGGGGCCGTGACCGGCAAAGCTGCCGCCACGCCGGAATCAAGACGTGAGTCGCACGCGGACCGCATGACATTTGCATTCACCTTTCCGGGGCAAGGCAGCCAGGCCGTGGGCATGGGGCAGGGGCTCGCGCAGAGCTTTCCCGCGGCGAAGGCGGTGTTCGAGGCTGTGGACGAGGCTTTGGCGGAGAAGCTGTCGCGCGTCATTTGGGAAGGTCCCGAGGCGGAGCTGACGCTTACCAAGAACGCGCAGCCTGCCCTGATGACGGTGTCGCTGGCGGCGTTCGCCGTGTTGCGCGAGGAATATGGCGCGGAAGCGATCCAGCCAACCTTCGTTGCGGGCCATTCGCTGGGAGAATATTCGGCGCTTGCGGCTGCGGGCGCGTTCACGGTCGCCGATGCCGCAAAGCTGTTGCGCTTGCGCGGGCTTGCCATGCAGGAGGCCGTTCCGCCAGGGCAGGGCGCAATGCTGGCGCTGCTGGGCGCGGAGATCGTGGCTGCGGAAAAGCTCGCAGCCGCGGCGGCCGAGGGCGATGTCAGCCAGGTGGCGAACGACAACGCGCCGGGCCAGGTGGTCATCAGCGGCTCGAAGGCGGCCATGGACCGGGCGGTGAAGCTCGCGCCCGAATTCGGCATCCGCCGCGCCGTGCCGCTGCCGGTAAGCGCCCCCTTTCATTGCGCGCTCATGAAGCCTGCGGCGGACCGCATGGCCGAAGCGCTGGAAAACGTCAAGCTTGCGGCGCCCAGCGTTCCGCTTATCGGCAATGTCACCGCAAGGCCGGTTACGGATACGCAGGAGATCAAAAGCCTGTTGGTGCGGCAAGTGACGGGCGTGGTTCGCTGGCGCGAATCCATCGCTTATATGGTAGACCATGGCATCGAAACGCTGTTCGAGATAGGTGCGGGCCGCGTGCTGACAGGGCTTGCGAAACGCATCGGCAGCCAGGCCGATGCCCGCTCCGTGGGTAGCCCCGAAGACGTCGCGGCTTTCGGCGATTGGCTCAAGGCGCGCGTGGAGGCCTAAGGGCGGCAAAGGATTTTCGTGATGTTCGATTTGACCGGAAAATGCGCGCTGGTCACCGGCGCTTCGGGAGGCATCGGCGAGGCTATCGCGGCTGCGATGCACGCGCAGGGCGCCACCGTGGCCGTTTCCGGCACCCGGCGCGAGAAGCTCGACGAGCTGGCGGCCAAGCTCAGCGCGCGCGTGCATGTTCTGCCCTGCGACCTGCGCGACCGCACGCAGGTTGCGGCGCTGGTGGCTCAGGCCGAGGCCGCAATGGGGCAGCTCGACATCCTGGTCAACAATGCGGGCGTTACCAAAGACAACCTTTTCATGCGCATGAAGGACGAGGAATGGGACGATGTCATCGCCGTCAACCTCACCTCGGCCTTCATCCTGTGCCGGGCGGCGCTACGCAACATGATGCGCCGGCGGCACGGCCGCATCGTCAATATCGCGTCGATCAGCGGGGTTTTCGGCAATCCGGGCCAGGGCAATTACGCGGCCTCCAAGGCCGGCCTCGTGGGGATGACCAAATCCTTGGCCCGCGAGGTGGCCTCGCGCGGCATCACGGCGAATTGCATCGCACCTGGCTTTATCGAAACGCCGATGACGCACGCCCTTAACGAAAAGCAGACAGAGGCTATCGCAAGCACCATCCCGGCGGGCAGTTTCGGCAAGCCGGATGACATTGCGGCGGCGGCGGTGTTCCTCGCAAGCGAGGAGGCCCGTTACATAACTGGAGAAACGCTCCACATCAATGGTGGCATGGTCATGGTATAACCGCCATGCGCCGGTTTGGGCGCAAAGGCGGGGACAAGCGGGTTCGGTTCGCTTTGAAGCTGAAAAGAATGGCGGCGCGGCAAAAAAAAGCTTCCGCCACTCACCCTTCAATGCTACCAGCCACGCCGCGCCCGGTGCAGTTCCATGTCCGATGTGTTGCGGCGTTGTAATATACCGAGCTTACCGTAGGTAAGTTAGGCGCTAGGATCACTAGGGGAGACCGTGAGGAAAACATGAGCGATATATCGGACCGCGTGAAAAAAATCGTCGTAGAGCACCTTGGCGTTGAAGCCGATAAAGTAACCGATAATGCCAGCTTCATTGATGATCTGGGCGCGGACAGCTTGGACACGGTCGAGCTCGTGATGGCATTCGAGGAAGAGTTCGGCGTGGAAATCCCGGACGATGCCGCGGAGACGATCCAGACCGTCGGCGACGCCATCCGCTTCCTGGAAAGCCATTCGACCAAGGGCTGATGGCCCGGATTTTCAAGAGCGTGCCACCCTCCCGCATTGTGCGGGGGGTGTCGCGGGCGATCGGGTGCCGGCAGGGTATGCGGGCCAGCCTTTGAGTCGCTGACCGCGCATTAGAGAGCCGGAGGGTAGGATGCGGCGCGTAGTCATTACCGGCATCGGTTTGGTCACGCCTCTGGGGTGCGGGGTGGAGCACGTCTGGCCGGCTCTGCTCGCGGGTAAGAGCGGCGCCAAGCGGATTACCGGGTTCGACGTATCCGATATCGCTTGCCAGATTGGCGGCCTGATTCCGCGCGGCTCCGGGCCTGGCGAGTTCAATCCCGACGATAGCATGGAGCCCAAGGAGCAGCGCAAGGTCGACGATTTCATCGTTTTCGCGATGTCGGCGGCGGATCAGGCCATTGCCGACTCCGGCTGGAGTGCCAAAACCGAGGAAGAGCGCGTGCGCTCCGGGGTTTTGATCGGCTCCGGTATCGGCGGCCTTAAAGGCATTGAGACCGCCGCCGTGCTCCTTGAGGAGAAGGGCCCGCGCCGCATCAGTCCCTTCTTCATTCCGGGCCGGCTGATCAACCTGGCCGGCGGTTACGTGTCGATCAAGCACGGCCTCAAAGGGCCCAACAACGCCGTTGTCACCGCCTGCTCGACGGGCGCCCACGCTATCGGCGATGCCGCGCGGCTCATTGCACTCGATGACGCGGACGTGATGGTGGCTGGCGGTACGGAAAGTCCGATTTGCCGGCTGGGTCTGGCCGGGTTTGTCGCTTGCCGCGCACTTTCCACGGGTTTCAATGACGCTCCGGAGCGTGCGTCGAGGCCCTACGACCGCGATCGCGATGGCTTCGTCATGGGCGAAGGGGCAGGGGTTGTAGTACTTGAAGTTTACGAGCACGCCAAGGCCCGCGGCGCCAAGATTTACGCCGAGATCGCCGGCTACGGTCTTTCCGGCGACGCCTATCACATCACGGCGCCGGCCGCGGATGGCGACGGTGCGTACCGCTGCATGAAGGCGGCGCTGAAGCGGGCGAATGTGGCGCCCTCCGATATCGATTACGTCAACGCGCACGGCACGTCGACGCCTATGGGCGACGAGATCGAGCTTCGGGCCGTGGAGCGGCTCTTTGGGGATGCTACGGGCGGGCTCACCATGTCGTCGACGAAATCGGCAACCGGGCATCTCTTGGGAGCGGCGGGGGCAGTCGAGGCCATTTTCTCGGTTCTTGCAATCAGGGACAATGTGGCGCCGCCTACGCTGAACCTGGATAACCCTTCCGTCGACACCGCCATCGATCTCGTTCCGCATAAGGCCAAGCAGAAGCGGATCGACACCGTTTTGAGCAACTCCTTCGGATTCGGCGGGACCAACGCAAGCCTGATCCTTAGGCGGGCCGGCTAGTGTGGCGTCTCGCAATTGCCTACCACCTTCGTGGCTATCCTCGCGAAGGCAATTGCGAGATATAAGCCACACTAGCACTTTGAGTCTGCTAGTGTCCCTTGTGTCTCCGGGGCGCTCAAGCAGCGCGAAGCGCGGTAGCGAAGCTAAAGCTTCCGTGCGAGCCCTCGGCAAATGGTGCGGTAATTCGGAGACGGGACACTAGCCTGCCTAAATTACCCCCGATTCGTTTGTAGAAATCGTTTTGCGCGGGGGTTATAAGTCTTATTGCCGCGCAGATGGCCGTGTTTTACAAGGTGTAGGGCGAGAGTAAGCGGATCGCATGGCGGGAGATAGTTACAACTCGAAGGGCGACGGCCGCTATTCCAAGCGCAACACGGCTTATCGCGGCCAGCGCGACTACTCCATTTTGCCGCGCAGCCCATCGGAAGCCCTTGAGCCGGACCGCGCGCCCGAGCCGCCCCGCGGCACCAGGTCGCGTCACCAGCATTGGCTCGTCGTCCTCCTCAACCGGACGATGACCTTTTCCCTCATCCTGTTGATCTTTGTGGCCGGGCTTTTCTACATTGTCCGCCGCCAGTTCGATCAGCCGGGCCCGCTCAACTATTCAAAAGTGTTTGTGGTCGCGCCCAAGGAGGGCGCAACTACGATTGCGCGCCACCTGGAGCAGGAAGGGATCATTAACGACCACTGGACCTTCATCATCGCGTCGCGGTATTTTAAGGTTCACGACAAAATCAAACCGGGCGAATATAACATCAAGGCGAATGCCAGCTTGCGCGATGTGCTGGACACGCTCGTCGAAGGCAAATCGATCCTCTACAGCGTTGCGATCCCGGAGGGCCTGACAAGCTACCAGATCGTTGAAAGGTTGAAGGCCAACGGGGAGCTTGCCGGCGATATTGCGGAAATTCCCCCGGAAGGCAGCCTTCTGCCGGACACTTACAAATTCGCGAAGGGCACCGCGCGAGAGGAGATGATCCGGCTCATGCAAGGCGAGCAGAAGAAGTACCTGGAAGGTCTCTGGCCTACCCGCTCTCGCGAGCTGCAGACGATGAAGCCGGAAGACGTCGTGAACATCGCGGCGATCGTCGAGAAAGAGGCGAGCCGCGCGGATGAGCGGCCCCGTGTGGCAGCGGTTTATTGGAACCGCTTGAAGAAGGGGATGCCTTTGCAGGCGGACCCAACCATCATTTACGGCGCAAGCAACAAAACAGGCACGCTTGGACGCCCCATTTTGAAAAGCGAGCTGGAAGACGAGGACAACCCTTATAATACTTACAGGAATAAGGGACTGCCGCCGACGCCTATTGCCAACCCAGGCCGTGCAGCGCTAGAGGCAGCACTCAAGCCTGCGAAGACCTCCGATCTCTATTTTGTGGCCGATGGCACTGGCGGCCATGCCTTTGCGGAAAACTATCCCGATCACCAGCGCAACGTCGCCAAATGGCGCCAGGTCGAAAGGGAGCGCGCCGAGGAACAGCCTGCCAGCCCCAGCGCTGGCTGGAGCAGCGTAACGCTCGACAAACTGCAAGTTTCGGATATCCCCTTGCCGCAGCGCAATCGCCATCGCTGATTGCCGCGGCCTTTGCGCGGCGGGCGGGCTTTGCGAGAAATTTCTGGACCGTGCCCGCGAATGCTGAAACAAAAATAGGGTCGAGAGCATCGCGGCTAATCCAGCACGTGACCTCCGTAATAGAGCGTGTGAAAAAATGCAGGGCGTAAGGATCAGAGAGGATTCCGCGGCGTCATTCCCGCGAAAGCGGGAATCCATTTCTAACGCTGCAACAAGCCTTTAGCGTGGGTCCCCGCCTTCGCGCATAGGCGCTAACATAAGTGCTGACAGATGCCTGGTTCTGCCACATTCGAAGCTTCCGCCCCTCACCCCAGCCCTCTCCCCATGGGAGAGGGAGTACCGTCGCAGCCGTTGAGAGGGCGTCCCCTCTCCCATGGGGAGAGGGACAGGGTGAGGGGCGATTCGCCAGTTCATTACGCCATCCTGGCGTCTAAGTTAGCGCGTATGCGCATGGGCGGGAATGACGCTGCGGCCTCGAATTGCAGGCCTGTTGCCCCATCGTGGCGAGTTGTTCCCACGCTCAACATGCGGGTTGTCCATTTTCCAAGAGACGCGGCATGAGTGCTGCCTTTTTGACCCCGCGGCGCGGACTTTGCTTCATTTTGTCTTCGCCCTCCGGAGCGGGCAAGACAACGCTGGCACGCGGATTGCTCGCAACGGACGCGGGCGTAACCAGCTCGGTCTCGGTGACGACACGCCCGCCGCGTCCTGGAGAAGTGGACGGGGCAGACTATTTCTTCGCATCCCGCGAACGGTTCGAAGCCATGCGCGATGGCGGCGAGCTGCTTGAATCGGCGCAGGTTTTCGGCAATTTCTACGGCACTCCGCGGCAGCCGGTCGAAGCGGCGCTGGCGCAAGGCAAGGATGTCCTGTTCGACGTGGACTGGCAGGGCGCCGCTTCCATCGCTGCCCTTCTGCCAGAAGACACGGTGCGGGTCTTTATCCTGCCGCCCTCGGGGGAAGAACTCGCCCGCCGCATCTATACACGCGGAACCGACGCCAGGGACGTGATCGAAAACCGGCTCAAAGCTGCCGCGCGGGAGATATCGCACTGGAACGAGTACGATTATGTGCTCGTCAACCGCGACATTGAGGAGAGCCTGTCCGCGCTGAAGGCAATTCTTCAGGCCGAGCGCCACAGGCGCCACCGCCAGCACAGCCTTCCCGAATTTGTCTCGGAGCTTATGGCAAGCGTCCGTAGCTGACCGCCACCAATAAGGCTTTACCTGCCAAGAGATTCAAAACCGGGGTTCGACTCTAGCGTCCGGCACTGGCAGCGCCGGTCTGCTCGACCGTGTGCCTACCCAAATCAACAGCGCGGCCAGCAAGATGGCCGACACTCCGCTGAACATGCTCAACAGGTCCATGAACTCCTGTTGGCTATAGATTACTCCGCCTGGCTTCGGATACGTTGCGATGTAACCGAAGACCAAAGCGAGCGGTAAAACTATCATGAGGAAAAACATTGTTCCAATAGCGATCCACCGCTTGCGGCCTGCATCGTTGAGGCGGGCACCGACGGCAATCGCGAGCGCGACGAACAGAGCCGTGTCAAGCGGTTTCAAGAAATCCTGCTGGCTGTTCAAATGAGACATCATGTAATTGGCAAGAGGAATTTTGATCGCAAGATAGAGCGCCACGAAGATCCAGAATGAAAGTCGATTGAGACGCAGATTTGCCATGCCACCCCCCTACTACAACCGCTGTAGACGGCCTTACCGCCATCTTCCCCAAGTTACGCAAGGCCCTCCCCCAAAGAGTTATACGCTAATCCGGCCGCGCCTAGCCGGCAAGGTTCCCTACGATGCAGAGCGGGCGCACCTTTCCAATACTGAGGACATGAGATAATTTCGTCACAGGCCGGATGGTGCGTTCTATGGCCGCTTACACCGCATCCGGTTGAATGCTTCCGCAACGTCATCGCGAGGCGCTTTAGCGCCGTGGCGATCCAGAGTTACTTGCACAACGCTCGCGGCTTCTGCCGCTGGATTGCTTCGCTTCGCTCGCAATGACGGCTGCGGTGAAGCGATCAACCGGATTTCGTATTGCACCCTGGCACGAGAAAATCCGGCCGGCATCCCGAATGGTAGTTTCAGGCCTAAGATTGCCATCTGGGTAACGCCCGGGGGCGTTATCGAGCGTGAGATTTTGGGAGGCAGGTGCGGCTTATAGGAACATGCGTTCGTAAGAGCGCTTATCGCCGCCCTATTGGCGTAGCGCGGCGGGATAGATAGCCGTAGGGGGCGTACCATGCTTAATTTTCGCTTGGTTAATGGGCACACTCCATCTTTTCCGCCGCCGTCTTTCTGCGAATCTTTTGCCACTTTAGGTCGAATTCCACGATTCCAAAAGGCGCTGTTTACAATCGCTGTTGGAACCCTTATGTTCCCGTTGCGTTCTCAAAGGGGAGGGATTTTCGATGGATAACTTGCAATTCCAGCAGTTGATAGCGGAACTGGGCGAATTG
>JBKQNN010000165.1:0-5215 GCA_052145975.1 Rhodomicrobium sp.
CAGCAGCAGTTCCTGAGTTCGGTTGAGGGCGCCTGTTCCTGCGTCCCGGCCTGCCCTCCGGAGGCCTTTGCGCGCGCAGTCTGTCAAACGCGCGTCAGCGGCACCGCAGGCATGCGCAGCATGGCGAGGAGCCACCGTTTGACAGGCGAGCACGCGAAGGCAGGCTGATTTGCAGGCGAGGCGCGCCTCCGCGGGGCTGACACAGCGCTGCGGGGCAGGGTAAGACGCTGCCAGGATTGAAGGCGGGCGGGCGCCTATTCTCAACGGCCAAGCTGGGTCTCAGCGCCACGCCCTACACCGTGCCGGGCACGAATGCGGGGGCAGTATTCCACCCATCGCAGGGTTCGTCTACGTCCGTCCGGCTGCTGCGGACGGGCCGCGGAGACGCCTGCCCGGTTTTTCCTCTGCGCCCGCTGCCGCGTCCAGGTGCTCGTCTGCAGCTGCTGCGACCGGGGTCAGATCTACTGCGCTGGAGACTGCGCCAATGAAGCCCGGCGCCATGCCCAACGCGCGGCAGGGCGGCGGTACCAGTCAAGCCGCCGCGGCCGCTTCGCTCATGCGTCGCGTGCCCGCCGTTACCGGGGACGGCAAAAAAACGTGACGCATCAGGGTTCACCTCCACCGCCGCCGGATGATTTGCTGTCACCGGACCTGGCGGCGGCAAGCAAACCGCCATCCAACGGCGATTTTCCAAGGCGGCCGCCAGGACGCTGCCACTGGTGCGGCCGCGGCTGCCCGCAATTCGTCCGTCAAGATTTTCTGCGCCGCCGCCAGGCCCCTCGAACCGTTGCCCGGTATGACCGCGGAGGAGCCAAGCGTGACTATTCCCCCTGACCTTGAGGCGCAAATCCTGCGCTATTACCATGTCGAGAAGTGGCGGGCCGGCACCATCGCCCGGCAGTTGCATATGCACCATGGCACAGTGGCCCGGGTTCTGGCCCAGGCCGGGCTGCCCAGTGCTGGGCAACGGCCGCGTCCCTCGCGGATCGATCCCTATTTGCCTTTCATCCGCCAGACCCTGGAGACGTTTCCAACCCTCACCGCCAGCCGGCTCTATGCGATGGTGCACGAGCGTGGCTATCGCGGCAGTCCCGATCACTTTCGCCACCTCATTGCCTTGCACCGGCCGCGCCCCGCGGCCGAGGCTTACTTACGCCTGCGCACCCTGCCGGGCGAACAGGCTCAAGTCGACTGGGCTCACTTCGGGCACCTCACCATCGGCCGGGCACGGCGCCCGCTGATGGCGTTCGTCATGGTGCTGAGCTACTCGCGCCAGATCTTCCTGCGCTTCTTCCTCGATGCGCGCATGGAGAACTTCTTGCGTGGTCATGCCGGGGCTTTCGAGGCCTGGGGCGGCGTGCCGAGGGTGCTGCTTTACGACAACCTGAAGAGCGCCGTGCTCGAACGGCGCGGCGATGCCATCCGGTTCCATCCCGCCCTGACCAGCTTTGCCGGGCACTACCGCTTCGAGCCCCGGCCAGTGGCGGTGGCGCGCGGCAATGAGAAGGGCCGCGTCGAGCGCGCCATCCGCTATGTTCGTGACAGTTTCTTTGCCGGCCGCGACGTCAGCGATGTGGATGCCCTCAATGTCCAAGCGCGGGATTGGTGCCGCGGCATTGCGGCGGACCGGCGCTGCCCTGGGCAAGAGGCCGTCAGCGTCGGCGAGGCTTTCGCCGGAGAAGTGCCCCGGCTGCTGCCGCTGCCGGATAATGCCTATCCCCTGATCGAGCAGGTTCCGGTCAAGGCAGGCAAGACACCCTATATCCGTTTCGATCTCAACGATTATTCCATCCCCCACACGCAGGTGCGGCGCTGGCTCACGGTGCTCGCCGATCCGGCCGGGGTACGCATCACTGACGGCGTAAACCAGATCGCCTGCCATCCGCGCAGCTACGGCAAAGGCGAGCAGATCGAGGATGTGACCCATATCCAGGCCCTTGTTGAGCAAAAACGCGCTGGCCGCCGCCACCGCGCCGCCGATCTCCTCTTTCATGCCACCCCGGCCAGCGCGGACCTGCTCGCCCGTGCCGCCGCGAACGGCGGCAATCTCCGTGCTATCGCCGCCGCCTTGACCCAGCTGTTGCAGCGCTACGGCGCCGCCGAGCTGCAGGCCGCCATCGCCGAGGCCCTCGATCGCGATGTGCCCCATCAAAATGCCGTCCGCTTCGCCCTCGAACGCCGCCGCCAGGAGCGCCAGCAGCCGCCTCCCATCGCCCTCAACCTGCCTGCCCATGTCCAGGCAAAAGATACCCCCGTGCGGCCCGTCCGCCTGGAACTCTACGATAAGCTGAAAGGAACCTCCGATGAGTGAGGCAGGCATTCTGCACAGCCGGGCCAAGGCCTTGAACCTGCACGGCCTGCTGGCCAATTGGGACGAAGCTTTCGCTGCGGGCTGGGCCCAGCGGCTCCTCGGCTGGGAAGAAGAAGAGCGTGCCCGCCGCAGCTTGGAGCGCCGCATCCGCGCCGCCCATATCGGCCGCTTCAAGCCCTTGTGCGACTTCGACTGGAACTGGCCGAAAAGCAGCGACCGGGCCGGCATCGAAGGGCTAATGCAGCTCGATTTTCTCAAGGATGCAACCAACGTTGTGCTCACCGGCCCCAACGGCACCGGCAAGTCCACACTGGCGCAAAACATCGCCCATCAGGCCGTCATCCAGGGGTACACCGTCATGTTCGTTAGCGCCGGACAAATGCTCGGCGATCTCTCCGCCCTCGACAGCGATTCCGCCCTCCGCAGGCGGCTGCGTCATTACGCGGCCCCCCAGCTCCTGGCTGTCGACGAGGTTGGGTACCTCTCCTATTCCAACCGCCACGCCGATCTGCTGTTCGAGCTGATCAGCCGCCGCTACGAGCAGAAAAGCACCATCGTCACCACCAACCGGCCCTTCGCCGAATGGCGCGAGGTCTTTCCAACCGCCGCCTGCGTGGCCTCGCTCATCGACCGTCTCGTGCACCATGCCGAAGTCTTCGCCATCGACGGCGAGTCATACCGCCTCAAGGAAGCCAACGAACGCGCCCAGAACAAGGGGCGTCAACGCCGCGGAGCCAAAGCATGAAGCCACCATCGTCGCCAGGCTTGCCTTTGACAATCCAGTTCGCAATCCCCGCTTATTGGACGCCGGAACAGGCGATGGCCGTCGTCGAACTGCTCGACGATCTCCGCGAGCGCATCTGGGAGCATTACCAATTGCAGCTGATCGATCTCTACAGGGAGCAGTACGGCTCCGCCCGAGCCGATCCATCCGATATCGCTGACGGCGATCTGCCGTTCTGAACCATGCGGTTTTCTCACCCAGCCAGGGGCCAATCGCGGCCCCTTCTTTTTTGCGCCAAAACACCGCCGCCATTTTTGCGCGGAATTACGCCGCCGCTAACAGTTGAAGTAGTGGGCAGCGGTTCCCTTCGATCATAGGCAAATGTCCGCAGGTTAGGTCTGCTTTCTTGAATTGATTGGAGACGCAAAATAGCCGCTATGGGTCATGGGCGGCAATTTTTTTACGATAATCGGCGAGGCCGCTTATCCTCTGGCAGCCGAAGGAATTGTTGCAGCTGCGAAAATTAGAAGTTTGGGCCACTTCCGGACGAAGGCCGATTAGGCAACATATTTAGTTAGAATTGGCGCCCTTATGCAAAAGCAGACCTCGATCTGTCAGCGACCGGTGGCGCGGACAACATCGCAGGTCACGTCCGCAAATTGGGGTACAGCGTCCAAGCTTCACATACCGGTCTTGCCCGGCGATCTTGTTGGCGTACGCCCTCAACGCCAAGCTAGCGATGCGCCAATACAATGACGCTAGGGGTCGAAAGCAGCTGTGCTGGGTTTCTGGCGATCCCATTTGGGTCATATCAGCTTCGGTATCCTACAGCAGACATTGATAAGGTTCGCATAGTCTGTCATTTTCCATGCGCTCTTGTGGAGTTTGTTATGAAACGGCGGCTGTTTTTAGCTGGTATGTTCATCTCCATCTCGGGCGTGTGCAAACAAGCTCAGTCGAACTCTGGTAGGGCGAAGATGCTCGATGCTGCTCCCGAGAAAATCAGGCTAATTCCCGACGAATGGCACATCCAACACGTTGGCCGCCTAGCTGATGGCCGGTTGTTCTGGGTGGATAGCCAACTTGACCCCGCAGGCGGCGCAACGAAGGATTTCGTCTGCACCTTCATATTTGACCAAGACGGCCGCCTTATGGAGCATTCCATTGAATTGATTGGGGTTAGAGGCTCATATCCAAAGCGAGGCGTCGCGATAGCAATGGATCGACACCTCGGTGCACTCGGCGATCGCAGCGCTACTGACATCTGGGTGCGCCCATTCAGCTTGGAGAGCAACGGCACTGTATTTGGACTCATCCCGCGCCAAACTGAAGGCGGCGAGTGGCGAGTTGAATTTATGCCGGGGAACACGCTGTCCTTTTACGCCCCATGGGAGGCAGGCGGATACGACACTTAGTGTCCGCAGTGGGCTGAGCGCAACAGCAGGCGTTTGCCAATATGCCAAGTTCGGGCCTTGGTGACCAGTCGTTGCCCAAGCTGCCTCAGACCCGCGCTTCCGCGAAACGGCCGCTATAGGATCCAGAAGCAAGCATCGCCCGGTTGAGCATTTTTTAAGTCCCGCCTCTTCGCCTTTCGGCCTCTACCGGCGATTGATGTTGGGTGTCGGCGCTACCAACCCCTCATTTCTTCGCAGGTGCAGCAATTACTTCGGCAATCTGCGGCGCAGCGGGCCATCGAAATTTCGCGAAAAGCTGGCGGTCATGACCCATAGCAGCCCAAGGTGATGGATAAAAAGAACCAAAACCCCGCGACTGCTCCGCCGAATAACAGAGGTCCTGGTGGCAGCTCAGTAAAGCCGGTTGAGCCCTGTCAAGCGAAGCCGGTCGAGCAAAGTGAGGGCCTCTGTGCGGGACATGCCTGCCTCCATTAGCCCGAAAAGTGCGATTGCATATTCGTTCTCGATCCGGGTTCCATAGGCGCCGGCGTTGTCGGTATTGATGCAGGCGGGAATGAAGGAGCCGAAGCGCTGCAGCACGGCGATGAGGGGAATTTCGCTTGGACTGCGCGCTTGCGTCATGCGCCAATTGGATGAAGGGTGTTAGCGGCGGCGTAAATCCGCGCAAAAGTGGCGGCGGTATTGTGCAGCGAAGAAAAAGGGGCCACGATTGGCCCCTGTCTGCGCGGGAAGGTTGGCTGGTTCAGAACGGCAGATCGTCGTCAG
>JBKQNN010000166.1:0-4156 GCA_052145975.1 Rhodomicrobium sp.
TTGTCCCTCGATCCTATCGAGAAGGTCTTTGTCCTGAACGCCGCCCAAGCCAAGATAATGGGATGTCAAGACATCATGCCCCGCAATTGAATGGCGAAACGGTGCAGGAACACAGGAATCGAGGACAACCCTAAGCCTTCGCGCCGCCATCTATGCGGCGATACGCGAGTGCGCTATCTCTGCCAGGAGCGCGGATCGCGAAAGATCGAGTACCGCTTGGGCGTGCGCGCGGCTTACGTCAGGGAAATGATCGAGGAAAGTCTCAAGCGTCTCGCCTCCCTCGATGTATTCGAAAAAGGTCTGCACAGGCACCCGCGTTCCCGCGAACACAGGCGTTCCGCCAAGGCGGTTCGGGTCCGATACGATAAGCTGGTCCGGTAGCATCGTGCGATCCTGCTCGTATGCTGGCTACAATAGCACAATCTCAAATTTCCTGAAGCCTTGCGATGCATGAATTGCTGGGCGTAACCGCAGCGCCGGCCTTTAAAATCGCGCCATTCGCCCTAAGGTAAGGACGAGTAACCTTCGGCGGCAGGCTTGGGGCAAGTAAGCCTTTGACACAAACGCATATCTCCGTGCGCGGCGCGCGCGAGCACAATCTCAAGAACATCTCGCTCGACATTCCGCGCGAGAGGCTCGTGGTCATCACGGGGCTGTCCGGCTCGGGCAAATCGAGCCTCGCCTTCGACACCATCTACGCCGAGGGCCAGCGCCGCTATGTCGAGAGCCTGTCGGCCTATGCGCGGCAGTTCCTGGAGCTGATGCAGAAGCCCGATGTGGACCACATCGACGGGCTGTCGCCGGCCATCTCCATCGAGCAGAAGACGACCAGCCGCAACCCGCGCTCGACAGTGGCCACCGTCACCGAGATTTACGACTATATGCGCCTGTTATGGGCGCGCGTTGGCGTGCCCTATTCGCCGGCGACGGGCCTGCCTATCGAGAGCCAGACCGTGAGCCAAATGGTGGACCGCGTGCTGGCGCTGCCGGAGGGCACGCGGCTTTATCTGCTGGCGCCGATGGTCCGCGGCCGCAAAGGCGAATATCGCAAAGAATTCATAGACTTGCAGAAGCGCGGCTTCCAGCGCGTGAAAGTGGACGGCACGTTCCACGAGATCGCCGATGTGCCCGCGCTGGATAAAAAGATCAAGCACGACATCGACGTGGTGGTGGACCGCATCGTGGTGCGCGGCGATATAGCGAGCCGGCTCGCGGATAGCTTCGAGACCGCGCTGGAGCTGGCGGACGGCATCGCCGTGGTGGAGTTCGCGGATCAGCCGAAGGATGCAACCCCTCACCCTGTCCCTCTCCCTATGGGAGAGGGGACGCCTTCTCAACGGGCACGGCGCAACTCCCTCTCCCATGGGGAGAGGGCTGGGGTGAGGGGCGTGACCTGTGCCTTTGCCTCACCCTTCTACGGCAGCGCGTACCAGCCTAGCTCCGCTGCTCTTTATCGATCTCGTATTCGGCGAGGCCGACTTTCAGCATGTCGTAGGCGTCTTCGAGGAATTCGTCTTCGTCCATGTATTCGACATAGCTCGGGAAGTAGCCCGCGTCGTCATCGTCGTCATCGCTGGCCTCGTCGGTAGCGCCGGCGGCCTGGAAGGTGATGCTGCCGTCCTCGTTCACAAAGACGGAGGCGAGCGTCTCGTCGCCGGGCTTATACTTCACCTGCACGATAGGGTCGCCATTCTCCTCGGCGAGGGCGAAGTCCAAACGGCGGCTAGCGATCTGCTCCTTGAGCCGCTCGCAAAGCTTCTGAGCCGAACTGCGGCGCGCTTCGGGATCGAGCTTCGCCGTCTGCATTTCGCGCTTCACTTCATCAACTTCGTCGTCAAAACTCATCGTGTCGATCCTCTCGCTAGAGCGGTTGTGCCTGAAGAAACGCAAATTCTGCTATTGCAGCTCCCGTGTAAGCGATTCGAAGACGCGCCGGCCATCGATTCCGCCCAAGGCAGCATCCGAGGCGCGCTCCGGATGCGGCATCATCCCCAAGATACGCCCAGTTTTGCTGGCGACGCCAGCGATACCTCGGCGGGAGCCGTTTGGGTTGCCGGAATCCGCGTAGCTGGCGCCCCCAAAGTAGCGGAACACAACCTGGCCTTCACCCTCGATCCGGTCGAGGGTTTCGTCATCCGCGTAATAGGCGCCGTCCTTGTGGGCGATGGGCATGGTAACCTGCTCGCCCGGCGCATAGGCGCTGGTGAAGGGCGTATCGGCGCGCTCCACCCTCAGGCCGACATCGCGGCAGATGTAGTGGAGGGAGGTATTGCGCATCAGCGCGCCGGGCAGGAGCTTTGCCTCGGTCAGTATTTGAAAACCGTTGCAGATGCCAAGCACGGCCACGCCGCGATCCGCTTGCTCTCTAACCGCCCGCAAGACCGGCGAATGCGCGGCCATCGCGCCGGAGCGGAGATAATCGCCATAGGAAAAGCCGCCAGGCAGCACGATCAGATCGACGGAGGGAAACTCCGTCTCGCGATGCCAGACCATCGCCGGCTTGTTGCCCGTGACCTCTTGGAGCGTCACGGCGACATCGCGGTCGCAGTTCGATCCTGGGAATACGACAACCGCTGCTTTCATGGCTCCAGAACCGCTTTGAGCCGGACCCTTACATGCCCGTTTTCTTGATGAATGTCTTTCGAGGCGGGAGGCAGTTTCGCCATCGCTTCCTTGTAGGCACCCTTATCGCCAAAGGCACAGCCCTCGGTCACAACATTGAAGCCCTCGCTGGACGCTTCGACCCTTCTCCTAACAACCATGGGATGGCCCGGCACTGGCGGTTTCGAAAACAGGAAATGCCCGTCGGCCACATTCACGGCGATCCACTCCGGATTTTCCTCCATCGTAGAAGAGCGGCCATAGGAAGCGAGCGACAGCAGCCCATAATAGCCCAGCCGGCAATCCAGCAGCGCCATGGACGTGGACATGTACTTTCCGAGCGTCAGCTTGACCGCAAGCGTTGCAAGCACCAGCCCGAGGAGAACCATCAGGATAGCAGGCTCGGCCCTGTTCATCCGCCAACGAACTCCACGCGATAGTTCTCGATAACGGTGTTGGCGAGGAGCTGCTTGCACATGGCGTCAAGCTCGGAGCGCGCCTGCGCCTCGTCCCCGGCCTTAAGCTGCACCTCGATCAGCTTGCCCTGGCGCACATCCTCGACATTTTCGAAACCGAGCGATTGCAGCGCGTTTGCGATGGCGCGCCCTTGCGGATCGAGAACGCCGCTTTTCAAGGTGACGGTTACGCGCGCTTTCATCGAGGTCAAGTCTCCAATACAAGCCCAGCGCTAAAGCAGAGTTCGCAAAAGCGGGCATTTGCGGCTGGCCGGCAAATGCCCGCTTAGCCTATTTCGTTTGCACGAGCACCGGCCCTGTTGGTCTTGGCGCCGGATTCTCCACAAGAATTCCAAGCCGCTTGGCAACTTCCGAATAAGCCTCGATGAGCCCGCCCAGGTCGCGGCGGAAGCGGTCCTTGTCGAGCTTGTCCTTTGTCTCGATGTCCCACAGCCGGCAGCAGTCGGGGCTGATTTCGTCGGCAAGCACGATCCGCACCGTCTCGTTCTCGAAGATGCGGCCGAACTCGACCTTGAAGTCCACAAGGCGGATGCCGATGCCGAGAAACAGGCCGGTGAGGAAGTCGTTGATCCTCAGCGCCAGCGCCATCATCTCGTCGATTTCTTGCGGCGCAGCCCAGCCGAAGGCCGTGATGTGCTCTTCCGTGACCATCGGGTCGTTGAGCTTGTCGTTCTTGTAATAGAACTCGATGATGGAGCGCGGCAGGGCCATCCCCTCCTCAAGCCCCAGGCGCTCGCCGAGCGAGCCCGCCACGACGTTGCGAACCACGACCTCGATCGGAATGATCTCGACCTCGCGGATGAGCTGCTCGCGCATATTGAGGCGGCGGATGAAGTGAGTCGGCACGCCGATCTCGTTCAGCCGGCTGAAAATATACTCAGAAATCCGGTTGTTGAGGACGCCCTTACCTTCGAAGCGCTCGTGCTTCTTGGCGTTGAATGCGGTCGCGTCGTCCTTGAAATGCTGAATAAGCGTGCCTGGTTCCGGCCCTTCATAGAGAACCTTCGCCTTTCCCTCGTAGATGCGGCGGCGGCGGTTATTCATGGGAAACCCCCAATTTTGCTGGCAGTCCGGAAAAC
>JBKQNN010000167.1:0-3312 GCA_052145975.1 Rhodomicrobium sp.
CCGGCGTTAATCGCGCCAATCGAAGTCCCGATGACCCAATCGGGCTCGATGTCCGCCTCATGCAGCGCTTGATAGACGCCCGCCTGATAGGCACCAAGCGCGCCGCCGCCCTGAAGTACCAGAACGATCTGTCCGAGCTTTTCCCGGTCGATTTCGATTCTCATGGGCCTTCCCTTTCTAGGAAGCGTGCACTTAAAGTTTATGACATCGCCAAAGCCGTTCCTCCCCGCAAACGCGCTAACTCCGCTTCCAGCTCTTCAATGCGCTCGTCGCGCCCGGCGAGGGCGGCGGCGACATCGGCGGCGTCGAAACGTTGAGGAATATGTTGCGTGCAATTCTGGTCCCAGGTGGAAACGGTGAAGAGGACCGCCTGTTCCGGCCGCGCTTTGTAGTTCGCAGGCATAAGCCTTTCTGTGAGTTCGGCATCGGCTTCGACCACCCGCGCTTCCCCCCAAATCTTAATGCGCCGCCGATGGGCGTAATCGATCAGGAATAGAAAGGCCTTGGGGTTTTCGGCGAGATTGCCTTGCGTGATATATTGCCGGTTACCTGCAAAATCGGCGAAGCCGATGGTCTTCCCGTCCAGCACGCGTAGGAACCCCGCCGGGCCGCCGCGATGCTGGATGTAGGGCTGTCCCTCCTGGTTTGCCGTGCCGAAAAAGACGCTCGTCTGCGCTTCGATGAAGCTTGCTAGACCGGGCGTAACGGCGGTCTGCCAGGACCTGCCCGCTTCCATGCGCGCATAGCCCTTCCGGGAACCCTTTCGGGCTTGCACCGCCTTGACCGCGGGCGTGAAGGCGACGTCACTCGCATAGGTGCGGGTGTCCATGAAACCCTCCTCAAAGGCCAAGTCAAAAGCCAAGATCGCTTAAAGACGGGTGATCGTCGGGGCGGCGGCCAAGCGGCCAGTGGTATTTGCGCTCGCTCTCCTTGATCGGCAGATCGTTGATGCTGGCCATGCGCAGGCGCATCAGGCCGTGTTCGTCGAATTCCCAGTTTTCGTTGCCGTAGCTGCGGAGCCAGTTTCCGCTGTCATCGTGCCATTCATAGGCAAAGCGGACGGCGATGCGGTTCTCACGGAAGGCCCAAACTTCCTTGATCAGGCGATAGTCGAGCTCGCGGTTCCATTTGCGGGTCAGGAACGCTTCGATAGCCTCGCGCCCCTGTATGAACTCGGAGCGGTTCCGCCAGCGGCTGTTTTGCGTATAGGCGAGCGCGACGCGGGCGGGGTCGCGTGTGTTCCATGCGTCTTCGGCAAGACGCGCCTTCTGCGCTGCGGTCTCGGAGGTGAACGGGGGAAGCGGCGGGCGGTTCATTTGCGTGTTCCTTGAACGATGAGGGTGCGGATTGACGAAAGCCGGCGGTGCGGCGTGCGCCGCCGGCAAAACCCGTTAGGCTGCTTTACGGGCGGTAATGACGGGAAAGTCGATGTCAGTCTTGGCCGCCTCGTTTAGATAGTTCGTCCAGGTGTTGAGTGCGACATGGAAGACGATCTCGATCACCTGCGCGTCGTCGTAACCGGCGGACTTGACGGCCCGAAGGTCATCTTCACTAACATGCCCGCGCTCGCGCACGAGCTTTGCAGCAAAGCGCACCGCGGCATCGGCCTTGAGGTCATTCGAAGCGCCGCCGCGGTTCGCAGAGATTTCGGCGTCATCGAGCTTGGCGAAGTTCTTGCCAAGATAGGTGTGGGCCGACAGACAATAGTTGCAGCCGTTGATCTCGGCGACTGCTAGCGCGATGCGTTCGCGCGTTTGTGCTGGGAGCGTGCCCTTGTTCAGCGCGCCAGAGAGGGCGAGGTAGCCTTCAAGCGCGGCAGGGCTGTTCGAGATGAGGCGGAACATGTTGGGAGCAGACCCGAGCTGCTTCTTGACGGCTTCAAGAAGCGGCTGCGAAGGGGCGGGCGCGTCACTAATCAGTGCGGGAGTGGGGATGCGGGGCATGGCGGTTTCCTTTTGGGGTATTGGCCGGGTTGGCCCATGCCCGGAAAATAGCCCCTTCCAAATATCACCACTATGTACCATTATTGGGAAGTACTCTTCCGAATATTGGAACATCCGATGGATCGCTTCGAATCGATGTCGACCCTGCTGGCGGTGGTCGAGGCCGGAAGCCTTTCTGCGGCTGCCCGGCGCCTGAATACGCCGCTGACGACTGTCAGCCGCAGGATTTCCGAGCTTGAGCAGCACCTTAAGACCCAACTGCTTCACCGGTCGAGCCGTCAGCTCTCACTGACCGATGCCGGCCGGTCTTACATCGCGGCCTGCAAAAGCATTCTGGAAGATTTGGCAGAAGCCGAGCGGGCGGCCGCCGGCGAGTTCAGCGAGCCTAGAGGCGATTTGATCATCACCGCGCCGATCGTCTTCGGCCGCCTGCACGTCCTGCCCATCATCATCGATTTCCTCAAACTCTATCGGGACATCGACGTCCGGATGGTCCAGGCCGACCGCGTCATCAATCTCCTGGAAGACCATAGCGATCTTGCAGTCCGGATCGGCGAGCTGCCTGACAGCAGCCTCATCGCCACCCGGATCGGTGCGGTCCGCCGCGTTGTTTGCGGGAGCCCGGCCTATTTTGCGGCGCGAGGCAAGCCAAAAAGCCCCGATGAGCTCGGCGCCCATGATTGCATTACCTTCGAAGGGCTCATGTCCGCGGAATCCTGGGCCTTTAGGGCGCCTAAATCCGATGCGCGCGTCGCAATCCATTCGCGGCTCATCGTCAACACAGCTGAGGCCGCCAGTGACGCGGCGGCTGCAGGGCTTGGTGTCACCCGCGTGCTCTCCTACCAAATCGCTGAGCCGCTTCGGGCTGGAACGCTCGCATTGGCGCTGGAGCAGTTTGAGCCGCCGCCCGCACCGGTCAGTCTTGTCTATGCTGGGCACGGGTTTTTGCCCCAGAAGCTGCGCGCCTTTCTCGATTTCGCGGCGCCACGCCTAAAGGCAGGACTTTGCGGCAGCATTTCCTAGTTGCGCGGGCCAAGTGCCAGCGTCCCATGATGTCGGCTTGTGGCCCAAGTTTCCAGTTCTCGCGATTGCAGCAATTCCTTCGGCTACCGTTGGACGAGCGGGCTTATCCAACTCGTGCTGGAGCATGGCTCATCGTGCCGGAAGACGATGTCCGCTGCCCGAGGTAGTGCTGTCCTCTGCATAGGCGAATTGCGAGGGCTGATTGAGAAATGCCTGCACGTCCGCTAACTCTGGTGCGCCTCGAAGGCGCGAAACACCTGTGGAGGAGGGTTCCACCCAGCGAGTTGTCGATTGAGCTGGTAGCTGACGGGCGGCGTGGCCGGGTAACTGGTTCCGTCGAAGCCCC
>JBKQNN010000168.1:0-8305 GCA_052145975.1 Rhodomicrobium sp.
TGATGGAGCGCGTGCTCGACGAGATCAGCTTCGAGGCCGCGGACAAGGCGCACACCAAGTTCACCATCGACGCGCCCTATGTACAGAAGCACGTCGGCGACCTCGCGAAGAACGCGGATCTATCGAAGTTCATTCTTTAGGGCCTGCCGGTGGGGATAGGCGGAGGGCGCCTCTCCGCGCGCCTTCCCGCGCAAGCCGCGGCGCAAATGACGGCTTCCAGATCGAGAAGCGGGCAGTCTTGGATGGACAGATCAAATCCCGCACTTGACCCCAGGTGGAAGGCAGAGGCATTGGCGAGCTGAATTGACTTGCCGGCACTCGAATGGCAGATCCAAACTAATTGTCATGCGAAGGGAGCGTGTTGCCAATACAACAATCTTGAAGGTAAGGCCTCTAACGAAACTGGTCCTGGCAACGCATGACACCCAGGTGGCAGCGCTGTGCGCTGATGTCTTACAGCCCGCTGGAGTGACGCTTTTGTCTCTGACCGATGTAGGTCTCCCCGAACCAGCTGAATCTGGGAGTACCACCTTGAATCACGCCATTGGCAAAGCATCGGTTGTTGCATGGTTCGCCGGCACGCCCGCGCTAGGCATTGCGCAAGAGTTCGGTATCGATCCCCAGCTGCGTTACGTTGACGTCAATGGTCCGCGATGGACTTGGCCTATTCCTTTGTCCAGCCGCGCGGAAATTTATGCCGAGATCAAGATGGCTCACGATGAACTGAACCGTGGTGGCTATTGCGGGCCCGACGACCGTGGAGCCTTCATCCGCTGTGTGTTGAGCCTAACTTGGCCTGATATGGAAAGTCTGGTTATCGAGGCGCGCGTCGACGGACAGCTTGGCGCAGTTGCCTCCCAAGACAGTTGCAATGCGGCCGATGTATTGAGCGACTACTTCCTGCCAGATGGAGAGGACAGAACAATGGGCTCTCTTTCTCTCGCTGCGCGGCTGCGCTATTCAGCTTTGCACCGCGCGATAAATAAATTTCGAGACTTGGTAGCGTAGTTGACCAGAAAAGAATGACGGTAGCTCCGTAATGGGCCGAAAACGCCACGGCCCATCCAGGCTATCACCGCAAAACATTTGGGACCGGACACCTCCCGCCGGAATCCAACCGCATGACAACACAAGCGCGCCGGCTTCGCATGCCCCGGCTTGCGCTCACGGGTGAGCACGCCCGTTTGGCCTCGGACAAGGCGCACACCAAGTTCACCATCGACGCGCCCTGTGTACAGAAGCACGTCGGCGACCTCGCGAAGAACGCGGATCTATCGAAGTTTATCCTCTAAGCAAACATTCCTTGCTTGCCCAACGGATGCGTTACGGCCTGCTATGGGTGTGCGCCGTGCTAAGGCGTATTGGTTTGATTGGTTTATCGTTCAAGCCGGAACTTGAGCATGTGCTCGTTCAAAGTCGAGTTCATCTCGATCCACCATATTGCGACAGCCGCGCCATCATGACCTTTGCTTCCGGTTCCGGTTTTGCCGTGAAGAAGAACGCGTTATTCTCCACCATGATCTCGACGTAAGTCCTTTTCCCCTGCTCCACGACGATTTGAGTGCCTTTGGTGTTGAGGATCGCCCCCAAGATGCTGAAGTGGTTATAGTCGACATAGTGCCGGCCCGGGGACATAGGCACGGCCAGTGACTGGAACGTCCGGATAGACCCAGCCTTTTTCTCGTCGATGATCAAGTCGACGGTGTGGATCATCCAGCTTGGGGCGTCCCTTCCCAGCAGCTCCTGCATGGGCACCGGCCGAAGGTAAAAAACGATTTCAGTGCGGGACATCGCCGTTGGTGTGTCTGCTTTCGCAGCGGGCTTCTTAGGGCGGGGCTTTGTCTTTGCGGGGGCGTCGATCTGCGTTGCAGACTGGGCGGCACACGGCATTGCGAGCAGGCTTGCCGCTAAGGCCGAGATGACGATATGGCGAAGGAGGAACGCAAACGTCATTGGGTGATCTCCAACGTAGGCATAACCTTTGCTTATATGAGATTATTGTGTGCTGGCCAGCGGATTAGGTTTTGCAATGTCCGATTTCGAGGGACCGTTGCGACAGTGCTACTTTGAGCCGCTAGACACAACGGTTTCGGCATCGCGCAAGGTACGGAGAGCCCCTTGCCCCTACAACACAAAATCAACCGTGTTATGTTTAATGCCGGCATGGTAAATGCCAAGGTCTCATATTTTCCGCCGCCGTCTTTCTGCGAATCTTTTCCCGCTTTAGGTCGATTTCTGCGACTCCAAAATCCTATTAAATATACGGACAACTTTCCGGTTAACCTGAATATTTCCTGAAGTTGCGCGGCTATTTAGCCCCGCGCTCTGGCGGTACTCTATATATAACAATGGCTTAGCGCTACGCTCCTTGCTTAAGTCTTCCGTAACGCGCCTGTGCTATACTTATTCAACATCGAAATGTACTTCTGAAATGGGGAAACATGCGCAGCTTGGTAATAAACGGGAAACCGTATTCAGGCCCATCGCCGCGCCTGCGACCGCCTGGCGTTTTCCGCGAACGCCAATTGCAATCCGTCCCCGCAGTCCTAATCTAAATAAGAAACAAGCCGTTGGGAGGCGCGTCATGGCCATGCTTACGCCGGAGGGTGAAAAGATCGCCGGGGTACTCGCGGAGCAGTACAAGATCGGGGCCGATACCGTAAAAGCGATGCTCGACGCCATGGCCAAGGGGGG
The DNA here is from genome assembly GCA_052145975.1 of Rhodomicrobium sp. Taxonomy (GTDB): domain Bacteria; phylum Pseudomonadota; class Alphaproteobacteria; order Rhizobiales; family Rhodomicrobiaceae; genus Rhodomicrobium. The sequence goes on from JBKQNN010000168.1 coordinate 2,695, forward strand.
CGGCAGCGTGGCGCGGTTCGATGCGCCTGAATTCGGCGGCAGCGTCGAATGGATGCGCGGCGGCAGCGCCATCTTCGGCGATATGGCCGGCAACGCGATGAAGGCCACGGTCGATAATCTCTGCAACGACCTGTCGAACCTGCTCGCGTCCCAGGCAAGCCTGGCCGAGGCTAGCCTATCCCAGGCGAGCCTGTTTGCGCCCATGGGCCAGCCGCAGTCCTGTGGCAATGGTGCTGACTGTGCCGGCAAAGAAGGCGCTGGCGCTTCTCCTACGGCTTCTCCTTACGGCTGGTGGCCCGCGGAGCTAGGAGAGCCGTCCCTGGCCGGATCGCGCAACGCATGCCGCTACGCGTATTTCGCCGGCATCCGGCGGCTGGCGGTCGATCTGGCGGGCCACATCGAGGTCTACGACACCACCGGTTTCAACATCGAAGGCATAGCCTCGCAGCAGGGCCGCGAGGGGGCGGCGCCCGTCTTCGCAAGCAATCGCGGGCCTGTGCGCCTCAATAGCTTTCCTCGCGATTACGGCATCGAGGCAGAGACCCGAACCGCGCCCGAGGGCAAGAGCGCCGCTGCCAGGACCGCGCCGGCTCAAAAGCCTGCCCCGGCCGACGCCGGCTCGATCCTGGCGCTGATCGAGCAGCTAGGCGGGCTGAGGGACAAGGGGATACTCACCGAGGAGGAGTTCGCTGCCAAGAAGGCTGAGCTTTTGAACCGGCTTTAGGCCACCGTCATTGCGGCGGCGAGCGCAGCCAATCTCTGCGCGTCATCGCGAGGCGGCCTTGGCCGCCGTGGCGATCCGCAGCGCCAGTTGCCCCTGGATTGCTTCCGGCTTCGCGGCGCTCGCTTAGGTTGTGGCAAAATTCCTGAAAAAACAAGAGATTGCTTCAATTTAAAACGCCGGATTAAACCAGCCTCAACTGTAGGTTGTTATTTAAGATGCGGCCAACAGGGCCAGTTATCGAAAGAAAGCAAAGAAAATGGCAACCATGTCTCCTTCTGGAATCGAATCCATCGTCCAATGCCTCGCGAAGGCCGTTGAAGCCGCCCGCGGTCTCGACGCCTCCCGTTCGCAAAACCTCTGTTTTGCGCTGAATATCGCCAACAGCGAAGCCGGCCGCGTCGCCAGGACTATGCGCAAGGCCCAGGCATCGAAAAAGCCCGCAAAGGCTGCGAATAAGCCCGAAAAGGCCATCCGCACAACTGCGCCCGCGAAGCAACAGTCCAAGAGCCCGAGCCGCCGCAGGCCCGCGTCGCTCAATGGCGCCGTGGCTCACTGATCGTGTTGCCGTGAGCCGGTTCGCAGGCGCCGGTCCGTTTCGCGTCTACGCCCCAAGCACCGGCTTTCTCTCCCAATCGTACAGCAGCGGGGCCGCCCGCACCCTAGAGCTATCCGCTTTTGATTCCATCAAAAGCGGGGCTCTAAGTCTTTGTTTTGCCGTGCGTCTTATCGAAAAACCGCTTCGCACCCACGGGTCAAGCACGAAGGCATGCTTTTCCAGACGCACTCTAGCGGAGGCCCAGCGCGCCGATGGCAAGCGCCGCCCAGCCTGCAATCAGGAACATGCCCCCCGCGGGAACAACCCTTGTGGAAGCGAAGCCGCCCGCCACATGCGCATAAATGCCGCCGGAAAACAGCACAATGCCGATTGTGAACGCAGCGGCAGCGGCTTGCAGCGCCCACGCGGAGAAGCTGGCGCCGCGCCCTTGCGAATACAGCATGAGGATCCCGGTTGCCAGGAGCGCAACCGAATGGATCGCGTGGTTATTCTGCGCGGTACGGTAAGCCTGCAGCAGAGGGCCATCGAGCGAGGCCGTATCGGAGAGCAAATGCGCGCCTACGGCGCCGGCAACCACCGCCAAGCCGCCTGAAACCGCCGCCAGGAATAGCCAGAACTGCGCGGGCATGAAATTGTCTCCCTGCGAAACGGCACTATGAGTTCTGAACCTTCCGCGGCGACGCCCGCCGCCGGGCGCCCCTCGGCCGTCTCGGGGCTAAAGCCGTTCGCGACGGCGGGGAGCGGTCAAGACTTACAGCGCTTAGAGTGCGTCCGGAAAAGCGTGCCTTCGAGCTTGACCCGGAGGTGTGAGCGGTTTTTCCGGTAAGACGCACGGTTAAACAAAGACCTAGAGCCCCGCTTTTGATTCTGTCAAAAGCGGATAGGCTCTAGTATGAGATGAAAAAGGCCGCGTAAAGCGGCCTTTTTGGGCTTGAATTTCCTCAAGCTTACTTTTTCTTCGGGTCCGCCGCCGGTGCTGCTGCCGCCGGAGCCGCCGCACCACCGTTCTTCTGGGCCTCCTCCTGCTGCTTGCGGAGTTCGGCTACACGTTGACGGATGAAGTCGGCGATTTTCTTCTGGTCCTCGGTATACTTTTCCATCGGTATCGGCTGACCGTCGTATGCTTTTGCAAAGCTTGCGAGCGGCAGCGGGATGCTCATCGATTGCCCCGTAACGTCGATGCCGAGATAGGCTATCTGCTTGCCTGTCTTCATCGAATCGACGACAGCGGGTTCTACAGCCGCTTCGGCATAGCAGCCGGCCTGATCGCAAGTTTGGTATGCAAGCTTGATGGGCTCCTTGTCGTCGATCTTCACGAGCGCTCCCAGAGGCAGTATTTCGCCCAAGGGCAGCATCGCCATCAGCTGAGGCTTCTCCTGACCCGCGGTTTGGCGGACCGCGAGCTTACCGCGGAGCGCTCCGATCACGTTGTCGCGCACGTCAACCTGGGTGATGCAGATATTAACTTTCTTCATCTCCTCAGGCTTCTGCTGCTTCGGCGGCTCGCCCGGCTTTATTGGCTCGGGGACCGGAACGTCCATACAGATCTTGTACCAGACGTCTCCCGGTTTCCGAGCCGTGTCCGCCGCTTGGGCTGGCGCTGCAGCAGGTGCTGCAGCACCTGCTGCAGGTTTCTTCGTATCGGCAGCCATGCTCCCGGTTGTACCGAGTGTGAGCGCCAACGTCGCGGCCATACCGATGGAGGCCGCCCTCATAAGCTTCGCGAAAACCATTAATACGAACCTTTCCCCGAACTGTGCTGGGTATCCTATCCTTTGCCGCGCTTTAGCTTGAATGTCCTCAAGCTTACTTCTTCTTCGGGTCTGCCGCCGCCGGAGCCGCTGCGCCACCGTTCTTCTGGGCCTCCTCCTGCTTCTTGCGGAGTTCGGCTACACGTTGACGGATGAAGTCGGCAATTTTCTTCTGGTCCTCGGTATACTTTTCCATCGGTATCGGCTGACCGTCGATTGCCTTCTTAAAGCCTTCGAGCGGCAGCGGGATGCTGAGCGCTTGCCCCGTGACGTCGATGCCGAGATAGGCTATCTGCTTGCCTGTCTTCATCGACTCAACCAGAGCGGGTTCCACGACCGCTTCGGCATAGCAGCCGGCCTGATCGCAAGCTTGGTATGCAAGCTTGATGGGCTCCTTGTCGTCAATCTTCACGAGCGCTCCCAGAGGCAGCGAGGACCCCAAGGGCAGCATCGCCAGCAGCTGCGGCTTCTCCTGACCCGCAGTTTGGCGGATCGCGAGCTTGCCACGGAGCGCTCCGATCACGTTGTCGCGAACATCAACCTGGGTGATGCACATATTAACTTTCTTCATCTCCTCAGGCTTCTGCTGCTTCGGCTGCTCGCCAGGCTTTACTGGCTCGGGAACCGGAACGTCGAAACAGAGCTTGTACCAGATGTCCACTGGCTTCTGAGCCGCATCTGCCGCTTGGGCCGGCGCCGCAGCGGGTGCTGCAGGTTTCTTCGTATCGGCGGCCATACTCCCGGTTGTGCCGAGCGTTAGCGCCAATGTCGCGGCCATACTTATCGAGGCCGCCATCATAAGCCTTGCGAAAACCATTAATGCGAACCTTTCCCCGGAACTGTGCTGGGTATCCTATCCTTCGCCCTACATGCGTGGGCTGTTGCTTGAAAACCCGCCAATTGCGGCTTTCCCGTGACAGTCTTACAGTCTATATCGAACTGCATCTTTTTCGCGCCATGCCGGTCTCACGAACTGCTGCGCTGCCATTTTTTCGAAGTTTTCAATGCCTAAAGCTCGGATTAAATCGAAAGTACACGCAGAGAGAGCTGACATTTTGGCACATGGAGACATTAAACGCTGGGCTAAATGCCGAAGATTAGCCGGACGGAATTGCATTCTGGCAACAGTGGCCGCTTGCTTCCTGTACGGGGCAGCATGGGCTGCGCCGGAGCCCGCAATCGCGATGCACGGCCAGCCCAAACACGCCGATGCGCTTCCACACTTAAGTTATGTTAATCCGGACGCGCCCAAGGGCGGTGAGTTGCGGCTGGGCGCTCTTGGCTCCTTCGATAGCCTCAACCCGCTCAATATCAGGGGCGAACCTGCCGCCGGCGTTATCGAATACGTCTACGAGCCGCTGATGGCCCGCAGCTACGACGAACCGTTTTCTTTGTATGGACTTATCGCCGAAAGTATCGAAACTCCGGAGGATCGCAGCTCGGTCACGTTTCAAATCCGCCCCGAGGCGCACTTCTCCGATGGCGTGCCCGTCACCCCCGCCGACGTGCTGTTCTCCTGGTCCCTTCTTAAAGAAAAAGGCGGCAAGAACCATAGGGAATATTACAAAAAGGTCACCTCAGCCGAGAAAGTTGGAGACCGCGGCGTGAAATTTACTTTCGCGGGCAGCGGCGACCGCGAGATGCCCCTCATTATGGGGTTGATGCCGATTTTGCCGCAGCACGCCGTCGCTCCTGAAGATTTCGATAAGACTAGCTTCGCGAAACCGGCCGGGACCGGCGCCTACACCGTTGCAGACGTATCTCCCGGCTCTAGCATTGTTTTTAAGCGAAACCCGGATTACTGGGGGCGGAATCTCCCCGTTAGGCGCGGTCAATTCAATTTCGACACCATCCGGATCGACTACTACCGCGACAGCACAACGATGATGGATGCCTTCCGCAAGGGGCTTTTCGACGTGATGGGCGATAGCGATAGCATCGATCCCGTCAAATGGACGGAGGCTTTCGATTTTCCTGCAGCACGTGCTGGGCTCGTTAAGAAACTGGAATTCAGCATGGGCGTGCCCGCGCCCATGGCCGCCCTGGTTTTCAACACCAGGCGCCCTATCTTTGCAGACCCCCGTGTGCGCCAGGCGCTGACGCGCGCGTTCGACTTCGAGTGGCTGAACAAGACGTTCTTTCGCGGTCTTTACGCCAGGACGGAAAGCTTTTTCGACCGCTCCGAGCTCTCTTCGCACGGCAGGCCGGCGGACGGGCGCGAGCGCGAACTGCTGGCGCCCTATGCGAACCAGCTCGCTCCAGGCGTCCTAGAAGGCACATTCAGCCAACCGGTCAGCGATGGTACTGGAACCAACCGCGGGGGCCGCAAAGAAGCGATCGCGCTTCTGAACGAGGCGGGCTACCAGCTGAAAGACGGCGTCATGACCTCCGGGGAGACGGGGCTTTCTTTTACCTTCGAGATGCTTTGCGTAACGGCGGAACAAGAACGCCTTATGCTCGCTTATTCCGCATCCCTTCGCCAAATCGGCATCGATACGCAAATCCGCCGTGTAGATTCTGCCCAGTTTGAGCAGCGCCTCAAGTCTTTCGACTTCGATATGATTGAATTCGCGTGGGCTT